>DASYQE010000243.1:0-19100 GCA_036005805.1 Candidatus Polarisedimenticolia bacterium
GTGCCGTCGGCCGCCTTGGTTCCCTCGGCCGGCTTCGCGGTGTCTTCGCCCGTCCCGGCACGGATGACGTCCTTCGCGGCGTCGCCGAACAGGCGCTCCAGCTCCGGATAGACCTTGTCGCCGTCGGCGACGACGCGGCCCGTGGCGTCGTAGAGGACGAGGTGCGGCAGCGCCTCGATCGCGTGCTGCGTGACGACCGGCGTCGTCCAGTCGACGATGTCCACCTTGCGGATCGCCAGACGGTCCGGCTGCGCCGCCGCGAGACGCTCGAGCGCCGGCCCGAGGACGCGGCAGGGGGGGCACCACGGGGCGTAGAAATCGAACACGGTGGTCTTCCCCGAGGCGAGGTGCGCCGCGAGGTCCACCTTCTCGCCGTGGGCGATCACCTTCACGTCCGCACCAGGAGGAGGCGACTCGTCCGCTCCCGCGGCTCCCCCGCCCCGGCAGCCGGACGAGGGGCCGGCGACGACGAGCAGCGCCAGGACAAGAAGACCGAACGAACTGCCGGGTTTCCGCATGTCTCTCCCGAACCGGACCAGCGACGATTATCCGCACCGGTCGCGTCTCTGGCAACCTGACGCGCGGCACCGGCAGCCGGGCGCGCCCCCACTCCCTCGGATGCCCCGCTCCGGCCACAGGGTTCGGGAATCTTGCACGCCCCGGGCGCTTCTGTGAGAATTCTCCGCCATGCAGGCCGCCGAACGTTTGATCGTGGCGCTCGATGTTCCCACCCGCGACGCGGCGCTGTCGCTGGTCGCGGCGCTGCGGCCCAAAGCGCGCCGCTTCAAGGTCGGGCTGGAGCTCTTCTCCGCCTGCGGACCGGCCCTGGTGCGCGAGATCCTGCAGGGAGGCGGCCAGGTCTTCCTCGATCTGAAGCTGCACGACATCCCCAACACGGCGGCCCGTGCCGCGGTCGAGGCCGCCCGGCTCGGAGTCGGCATGTTCACCATCCACCTGTCCGGCGGCCTGATGATGGCGCGCCGGGTCGTGGACGAGGTGGACGCGCACTGCCAGATCCACGGCGATCCACGGCCGAAGATCCTCGGCGTGACCGTCCTCACGAGCCTCGAACAGGAGGATCTCGCGGCCCTCGGCATCCAGCGCAGCGTCGAGGACCAGGTCGCCCATCTCGCCGGGATGGCCCGCCAGGCGGGTCTCGACGGCATCGTCGCATCCCCGCGCGAGGTGCGCCGGCTGCGCGAGGTGGTCGGAGAGAACCTGCTCCTCGTCACTCCGGGGATCCGCCCGGCGGGTGCTTCGCAGAACGACCAGGCCCGCACGCTGACGCCGCGCGAGGCGATCGAGGCCGGCTCGGATTTCATCGTCGTCGGCCGGCCGATCACGGCGGCGCGCGATCCCCTGGAGGCGGTCGAGAACGTTCTCGCCGAGATGACCGGACGATGAACGACGCGGCGGCCCGGCTGCCGCGCGCCCGGCCTGCCGCCTTCGTGTCCGCGGCGCGGTCGAACGCGAAGCTCTTCCTCGTGCTCGCCGCCTGCGTCCTCGGCGGCCCGCTCCTGCTGGCCGCGGGGAGCAAGCCCGTGCCGGCCCCCGAGCCGGCTCCGCTCACGAACGAGGACATCGTTCGCCTCACGGCCTACGGCACCTCCGAGGCGGTGATTCTCGACACGATCAAGAACCGCAAGGTCGACTTCGAGCTCGATCCGGGGGTTGTCTCCGAGCTGCAGCGGGTGGGAGTCACCGAGAAGGTGATCGAAGCGATGCGCCGCCGCCAGCTGGAGGCCCCCCTGCGGCCGAACACCGCCCCTCCGGCACCCGCGCCGCTCGCGGCGACACCGACCCCGGCGCGCATCACGCTGACGTTCGACGAGACGCCGGTCAAGAAGGACCCGCCGCAGATCTATGCGCTGACCACCCTGCCGAAGGGGGCGCCGCGGCCGGACGACTCCGAGGTGGGCACGGTCTCCGACCTGGCGCTGGCCATCCTGTGCACGAGCGGCGATCATGTCCCGGACCACTGGGACCGCCGGACGCCGATCGAGGGGGCCCCGCGACATGAACTCCTTCTCTTCCGTGCCGGGTCGACACGGCGCAAGGAGCACGGTTTCGAGGTGATCGCGCTCGATCGCACGCCGGTCGAGGGAGTCCCGCTGCCTCCGGGATCGCACGCGCTGCTGATCCTGCTCGCCGGCAAGCAGAGCGGGTCGGGGAGCTGGCGCCCGCTCGCGGCCGACCCGATCCGCGTCGAGGCGGAGCCAGGGAAGGAGATCGCGCTGGTTTTGGACGCCAGAACCGACATCGGCGGCAGCCGCATGACCGGCTTCGGCCTGAACCAGGTCTGGAAGGTCCGGCTGCAGGGCGCCCCTGCGGCGGCTCCGGCGGACAAGCCCGCCTCGCCGGCGACGCCCGAGAAACCCGCGTGACCGCGCCCGGACCTTCCCCGCGCAGCCTCGTCCTGTGCGGCGGCGGCATCACCGGCGCGATGTACGAGTTCGGCGCGCTGCACGCCCTCGATCACGCCACCGCCGGCCAGTTCTCCTCCACCGCCTACGACGTCTACGTCGGCACGAGCGGCGGCGCGGTCGTGGCCGCGCTGATGGTCAACGGGGTCACGCCCGCCGAGGTCGGGCGCGCCATCCTGCACAACAGCGACGACCCGCTCAACTTCCGCCAGGAGGACATCGTCCGCATCGACTGGAAGGAGATCCGCCATTCCTTCCTCAAGGGGGTCCGCCAGCTCCCGAGCCTGTGGCGGCAGAGGCGCGCCCGCGGCGAATCCTTCTCGCTGGCGCGCATGGTCTACGCCCTCCAGGAGAACCTGCCACCGGGGATCTACGCGCTCGACCACTACCGCGCCTACCTGCACAGGCTGCTGACGCTTGCGGGCCGGGTCGATTCCTTCGCCGCGCTCCCGAAGGAGCTGTACATCCCGGCCATCCACCTCGACACCGGCGACCGGATTCTCTTCGGGTCGAGCGACTGGCGCGATGTGCCGATCTCCGACGCCATCGCGGCCTCGTCGGCGCTGCCGCTCTATTTCCGGCCGGTGACGCTGCGCGGGCTGGATTTCATCGACGGCGGCATCGGCCAGGTCATCCACCTCGACCAGCCGCTCGAGCGCGGCTCGCGGTTCATCGTGCTGTTGAACCCGGTCCTGCCGATCCGCAACGAGGAGGGCGTGGTCTGCATCCCGACCTTCTCGGGCATGTGCGCCCGCCTGCGGGAGAAGGGCGTGACCTTCGTGGTGGACCAGGCGCAGCGCATCTCGTCGCGCGAGCGCTTCAAGCTGGCGCTGGAGCACGTCCGCGCCCGCACCCCGGAGGCGGTGGTCGTGGTGATCGAGCCCGACCCGCGCGACTCGGTCCTGTTCATGGAGAACATCCTGAACTACGGGTCGCGCGTCGCCATGCTGCACTACGGCTACCGCTCGACGGCCTCGTTCCTGCGGGCGCGGCAGCGCGAGCTGACCGCCGCCTTCGCCTCGGCCGGCATCACGCTCAACCTGGACGGGCTGCAGGAAGAGGACCCGTGGGCGGTGATCCCGCCGACCGCGCCGGAGCGGCCGGTCGCCATCCCCCACCTGGCCTGACCCGCGGGCGTTACTCGAAGCGGAGGGGCAGGACCTTCGAGACGCCCGGCTCCTCCATGGTCACCCCGTAGAGGAGGTTCGCCGCCTCCATGCTCTTGCGGTTGTGGGTGATCATGATGAACTGGGTGTCGTCGGTGAGCTCGCGCAGGAGCTTCGTGAAACGCTCGACGTTCGCCTCGTCGAGCGGCGCATCCACCTCGTCGAGGACGCAGAACGGCGACGGCCGGTAGCGGAAGAGGGAGAACAGCAGCGCCACCGCGGTCAGCGCCTTCTCTCCGCCCGACAGCAGCGCCAGCGACTGCAGGCGCTTGCCCGGCGGCTGCGCGGCGATCTCGACGCCGGCCTCGAGGATGTCCTCCTCGCCTTCCTGCAGCCGCAGCTCGGCGCGGCCGCCGCCGAACAGCACCGTGAACGAGGTCTCGAAGCCCGCCTTGATCGCCTCGAACGCCGACAGGAACCGCTGGCGCGATTCGCGGTTGATGCGGCGGATGGTGTCGCGCAGCGACTCGATCGCCGCCTCGAGATCCTGGCGCTCCTTCTCCATTCCGGAATGACGCTCCTCCAGCTCGGTGCACTGCTCGATGGCCATGAGGTTGACCGGGCCGATGGCATCGATCGAGGCGCGGCCTTCGGCCACCTCGCGCTCGTCCTCGGCCAGCGTGCGGCCCTCTTCGAGGATCGGCGGGGCGGCGCGCAGTTCGTCGAGAGTGCGGCCGAGATCCTCGCGACAGGAGGCCTCGAGGTGCTCGAGGTCGGAGCCGAGGCGGGCGCGGCGGATCTCCTGCTCCTGGCGCTCGCCCCGGGTCGTCTCGAGGAGGGCGCGCGCTTCCTTCGCCGCCTGCTCGCGCGCGTGGTGCAGCGAGCGGTCGTAGGCGAGGCCCGCCAGGGCGGCCTCGTCCTGGGCCGCCGCCTCGACGCGGGTCGCCGTGATGCGTTCGCGCTGCTCCGCGAACTCTGCGGAGAGCCGGGCGATCTCCTGCAGCCGCGCGCGCGCCGCGAGTCGCTGGGCGTCGCGCTCGGCCAGCCGCGCGCGCAGCTCGCGCTCGGCTTCGGCCACCGACTCGCGCTCACGCGCCAGGGCCGCGAGTCGCTGGTGCCCGGCGGCGACCATCGCCCGTGCCTCGGACGCCTTGCCCTGCGCCGCGTCGAGGGCGCCGCGCAGGGAGGCGATGCCCTCCGACGCGACCCGGATCCCTTCCTCCTCGGCCACGCGCTGGGCTTCGTGCTCCTGCTGCTCGCCTTTGGCCTGGAAGGCCTCCTGCGCGCGCGTGGCCGCCTCGCGCTCGAGCCGGCCGGCTTCGTGTTCGAGAAGCGGCAGCGTCGCCAGGATGCGGCCGCGCTCCGCCTCCTTCTGCTGACGCGCCAGATCGGACTGGAAGTGACCGCGCTGCTCGTCCTCGAGCTGCGCCCCTGCGGCGGCGACGCGGGCGCGCCGCTCCCCGGCTTCGCGCCGCAGCGTCTCGCAGTCTCGCTCGGCGGCGCCGCGCTCGGCGTCGATCTCCTCGATCTGCCGCGCCAGCGCCGTGCGCTCGGCCCGGCGCGCCAGCACGCCGTGCTGCAGCTCGGGCCCGTCGCCGCCGTAGAGGGCGCCGTCGGCGTCGAGAAGGTCGCCGTCCCGAGTGACGAAGCTCCAGCCCGGCAGCGAGGGCGCCGCCGCCACCGCCGCCTCGAGATCGGCCGCGAGCAGGACGCGCGACAGCCGCGACTCGATCACACCACCCCGCTCGAGTCCGGCGACGCGCTCCGAGAGCACCCCGAGAATCCCCTCGAACGCCTCGGGCGGCCCGGGAGCGAGCAGGTCTCGCGCCGAACCCGCCGGGACGAAGGCGGCGCGGCCGGTGCCGCGCTGGCGCAGGAGCCGCGCCCCGCGCGCCGCCTCGTGCATGGCCGGGACGATCAACCCATCCTGAAGCCGACCGAGCGCGGCGGCGACGGCCCGCTCGAGACCGGCGGGAACGTCGAGCGATTCCCCGACGACGCCGCGCGCCTCGAACCCGTCGCCGCCCCGGAGCAGATCCACGACCCCTTCCGCCATCCCGGCGTGGCGCCGCTCGAGGTCGGCCAGCGCCTCGAGCCGGTCGGAGAGCGCCGCGAAACGACCGCGCCGCTCCTCCAGCCGCAGCTCCGCCTCGGCCAGCCCCTCCTCCGCGTGGCGCAGCCCGGCCGCCTCTTCGTGGTGGACCCGGCCGCTTTCTTCGACCCGCGCCTGACGGCCCAGGGTCTCTTCCGCGAGCAGACGCAAGCCGGCGTCGAGATCCAGCGCCGTTTTCTCGGCGTCGCCGCGCTCGCGCGCCAGGCGCTCGAGGGCCTGCAGCGCCGAGCGTCCCTGCTCTTCGAGCGCGGCGCGCCGGCGGCCGCTCTCGGCGAGGCGGTCGAGCCTCTCGAGCAGGCGCTGCCGCATCCCCTCGAGGTCGGCCTCGGCGCGGGCGATGCCCGCCGCCTGCGCGATGCGATCCTCTTCGAGCGCCTGCAGCGCGCCCTCGGCGGCGCGCACCCGCTCCGCCTCGAGGCCCAGCTCCACGGTCACCGCCTGACCGGCCGCGTCCCGCTCGGAAGCGCGCGCGTGCAGCGCGCCGATTTCCTCTTCGGCTTCGGAGGCGCGCCGCTCGAGGTCGGCCGCCTGCTCCGAACCGGCGCGCTGCCGCTCCTGGATGCGATCGAGCTCCATGTCGAGGGCGTGCAGGGCGTCACGCCGCTGCCGGGCTTCTTCTTCGGCGGCGTCGAGCTTGAGGCGCAGCGCTTCGAGATCCGACTCGGCGCGGGCCAGCTCTCCCGCGGACGCCGCCTCCCTCTCGCCCAGCTCCGAAAGGGCCCGCGCCGAAGCCTCGAGCCCCGCGTCGCAGTCCAGGAGCCGCCGCCAGGCGAGCGACGCCCGGCGCTCGCGCAGCGCTTCCATCAGCCGGCGGTAGCGGCGCGCCTTGGCGGCCTGCCGGCGCAGCGACTGGATCTGCTTGTCCACTTCCACGGCGATGTCGGCGAGGCGCAGAAGATTGGCCTGCGTGGCTTCGAGCTTCTGCTCGGTGTGGCGGCGCTTGATCTTGTAGCCGAGGATGCCGGCCGCTTCCTCGATCAGGACGCGCCGCTCTTTCGGCTTGGCGAGCAGGATCTGATCGATCTTCCCCTGCTCGATGGTCGTGTAGAGACGCGTGCCGATCTCCGTGCGCGCCAGCAGGTCCTGCACGTCGCGCAGCCGGCAGCGCTGGCCGTTGAGCGCGTACTCGCTCTCTCCGGAACGGTAGAGGCGGCGCGTCACCACCACTTCGTCGGGAAGGTCCTCGAGGAAGAAGCGCGCCGGCTGCGTCGTCGTGCCCTCGGCTGCCGCCTCCGCGGGCGCTGCAACTGTTGCGGCGCCTTCAGCCCCGGCCCCGGCGGGTGCAAGCGCTTCGGCCACGACCGGCACCGCTTCGGAGGCGCCCGCTTCCGCCTCGACGACAGCGGCATCACCATGGCCGTTCCCTTGACCGTTCCCATGTCCGTGGTGGCCGTTGCCGTGACCGTTGCCGTGGCCCTGCTCCGCGATCGCCTTGGTGGCGTCGCCGAGCGGGTCCATCATCACATCGGGAGAGACGGCGGTATCCCCGTCGAGCGTGCCACAGGCCGCATCGCCGAGCCGGGCGCGAACGTTGCGGAAGTGGAGCGAGACTTCCGCCATCCCCAGGGGCTTCTTCCCCTGGCTGCCGTTGAAGATGACGTCCTCCATGCTCTCGCTGCGCAGGGAGGAGGCGCGCTGCTCGCCGAGGACCCAGGAGATGGCGTCGCCGATGTTGCTCTTGCCGCAGCCGTTCGGTCCGACGACCGCGGTAATCCCCTCGGGAAATTCGAAGCGGGTCCGGCCGTAGAACGACTTGAACCCGTGGATTTCCATCCGTTCGAGCTTGAGGAATCGCGCCATGGCCTCCCCGGGAGCAGCCGTTTTCGAGCGGCCGCGCAACGAGTCGGACTATAGCACGCGGATCCCGTCCCTCCGGAGCCCTCGATCACGAAATCTTGTGGGAGAGACGCCGGGGTGGCCCATTCCTTGTGGGGCGGTGACTTGGCGCCCCATCCCCCGGGAAAGGGCCGTCAGTACTGGCGCGAGACCACGAACTGGGGCAGGAACTGCAGGGCGTCCCTGGCCGGGCTCGAAGGGAACAGGTCGAGCGCCTGGCGCGCCTTCAGCGCGTACGAGGCGGCCAGCTCGCGGGTGCGTTCGAGGGTGCGATGCCGCCGGACCAGGGTCAGGATCTCGTCCCGCGACACGGTCAGGAAGTCGCCTTCCTCGAGCACCGTGCGCACCATCATCCGCTCCTCGGGCGACGCCTGCTCCAGCAGGTAGATGAGCGGGAGCGTCAGCATGCCCTCCTTCAGGTCGGAGGCGGCCGGTTTGCCGAGCGTGCGGCTGTCGGCGGTGAGGTCCAGCAGGTCGTCGACGATCTGGAATGCCATGCCGAGATTCATGCCGTAGTCTGCGAGCGCCTCGAGCCGTCGCGTCTCGAGGTTCGACAGCACGCCCGCGACCCGCCCGCAGCCGGCGAACAGGTACGCCGTCTTGCGGCGGATGACCTCGAGGTGCTCCTCCTCGGTCGTGTCGATCTGGCCGCGCCCGCGGTCGGCGACGATCTCGCCCTCGATCATCTTGAGGGTGATCTGCGCCAGGATGCGGATGATGCGGATGTCGTCCGCCTCGAGCGCCATGTTCATCGACTTGATGTACAGGTAGTCGCCGAGCAGCACGGTCAGCCCGTTCCCCCAGCGCGCGTTCATGGTGCCGCGACCGCGCCGCGTCTCCGCCTCGTCGATGACGTCGTCGTGCACCAGCGTCGCCGTGTGGATGAACTCGAAGACGCTGGCGAACAGCACGTCGCGGTCGCCCCGGTAGCCGCACATCTGCGTGGCCAGGAGCAGCAGGATGGGACGGATGCGCTTGCCGCCGGCGTCCGCCAGGTACGCCCCCAGCTCGTCGACCGCCCCGACCTCGGAGCGCAGGTTGCGGCGGCACTCGTCCTCGACGCGCCGCAGCTTGTCGGAGACGAGCGCGATGATCGCCGGCAGCTCGGGCGGATAGCGCCGCGGCTCGGGCGGACCGTCGGGGACGGCGGGCGTGCGCAGTCCGGTCGCGAGATCGCTCACGGCTTGTCGGACCTCGCCGCCGGCTGCGGAGCGCCGCCGGCCGGATCAGGGGAGGTGCGCTTCGTCTCGATGACGTTGTCGCCCTCGAGCAGGTACGTGACCCCCGAGCCCGCGAAAACCCACAGCTCGCGCCCTTCGCCCTGCGGCTCCTGCCTCGTCGGCAGGCCGAGACTCCGGAGGATCTGCCCGCGGTGGCTGGCCGGCCCGTACTGATCCACGAGCGCCTTCACCTTCGGCCAGTCGGGATGGAGCTGCAGCACCGCCGAGACCTCGATGCCGTAGCCGTCGTGCACCGCGCGGCTGACGTCGTGGTCCGGAGGAACCTGGTACTTGACCGTGTCGAACTCCTTCGGATCATAGAAGCGCACGAACCAGTAAGGGAACGACGGGTCCGCCGGGATCTCGAAGCGGAAGCCGCCCGAGGCGTCGGTGCGGGTGCGCGCCTCCTCCACTTCCTGCGGGCGCGCCTTCGGGTCGGAGAGGCTGCGGATCTTGCGCGTCTTGAGGAGCCGCACCGTCTGGAAGGCGGCCGGCGTGCCGCCGGGCTCGGTCAGCGATCCCTTGACGACGACCGCCGGGTCGGGTGACGCGGCGCGGCCCGCAGGCGCGAACGCCAGCATCGCGGCGAGGGCCAACCCGGCTGCGGTGCGTGGGCTCATGTCTCTCAGCGGTAGTTGGTGAACTGCATGTCGAATTCGAAGGTGCCGCCGCGCAGGATCTGGATCGCCGACTGCAGATCGTCCTTGTTCTTGCCGCGCACGCGCACCGAGTCGCCCTGGATCGCCGGCTGCACCTTCAGGCCGCTCGCCTTCAGCACCTTGACGATCTCCTTCGCCTGGTCCTGCGCGATCCCCGCCTGCACGTGGATCTCCTGCCGCAGCGAACCGACGGCGGCGGGCTGCGGGTCCTTGAACTGCAGCGCCTTGATCGGGACCTTGCGGGAGGCGAGCCGCTCGCTGAGGATCTCGATGACCGCGCGGCGGCGCTGCTCGTCCTCGGCGTGCAGCGTCAGGATCTGCGCCTCGCGCGTCAGGGTCACCTTGGTGTTCTTGAAGTCCCAGCGCTGGCCGATCTCGCGCAGGGTCTGGTTGACGGCGTTGTCAACCTCCTGCAGATCGACTTTCGAGACGATATCGAAGGAGTTTTCGGACGCCAAGCGACTGACCTCCGCGCCGCGAACGAGCGGCGCATCCTAGCATTCCGGTCTCAAGGCTGTAAAGAATCGGGCCCCCGGCCGCGGCCCGTGCTCCGCGAGCGGCGTGCGCTACGGGGACGTCGCTCTTTGAATGGTGGCGCCGGGAGGCGGGGTGAACCGGAACAACGCGGAGTCCAGGTGGTCGCTGAATCTCAGGTTGGAGAGGCGGTAGGTCACGCGGCCGCCGAGGGAATCGAGCACCGTGAGCTGGCGTGGGAAGCCGGTGGGGTCGACGTCGACCAGGAGCGCGTCGTACGGGGCGTCGGCGGTTTTCGGCTTCAGGCGCAGCGGCCGCGGTTCCTTGCGGACGGCGGGACCCCAGTCGACCGTGAAACGCGCCAGAAGGTCGATGCGCTCGCGCATCAGCAGCGACACGCCGGCGTCGCGCTCGTCGCCGGCGAGGGGTGTCGTGATGGCCACCTGGTCCTCCGGCAGCCACAGCCACGTGTCCTTGCCGTCGGCGAGCGCCAGCTTGCCCTTCGGGACCTGGTACTCCCACCGCATCCGCCCGGGCCGCTCGAGAAAGAGGCGGCCCGACTCGACCTGGGGCTCCGGCAGCGCGGGCGTGTCGAGCGTCTGGACGAAATCCGCCTCGACTCCCTTCACCGCGGCGAGGCGCTCTTCGAGCCGCCTGGCGGCGGTCGCCGCCGACCCGTTCCCTTCCGCCGCGCGGCCGGGCGCGGCCATGGCGAAGGCCAGGAATACGACGACCGGCACGAGGACGAGCCTGCGGCCGGCGCCGACAGAGCGGATCCCGGCGGCGCGGGGGCGGGGCCCGGCGGCGGTCGTTCCCGGCGTTCGTTGACAGGCCCGGATCGAACGCATAAACTCGCCGGCCGTTGCGACAGGCGCAAGGCGCGCCGGCAACGGCGATCCCGCCGATGGAGAGCTCCCGACGATGCGCCGCTCGACCCTGATTGTCCTCGTCATCGTGGTTGTCGCGGCCCTGTCCTGCATCACCTGGGTGGGCGCCGGCGCCCCGGCGGTGCGCGAATCGCTCGGCGGGCAGACCGTCGTGCTCCCGGCCGGGCCGCACCTGCGCGTGCCACTCTACCATCGCGTCTATCACTACGACGTGCCGCCCGTCACGGTGGACGAGACGATGTCGATCGTCACGCGCGACCAGGCGACCTTCAAGCTTCCCTGCCACATCACCGCGCGCGTCTCTCCGGGCGACGTGCTGACCTTCCACCAGGCGCGCAGCGGGCGCGACACCGGCGACTTCATCCAGGAGACGGTCAAGGGGGCGATCCTCAACGCCGCGCGGCAGAAAACGTCCGACGAGATCCTCCTGCCGGGGGCGTCCTCCGCGATGGCGCAGCAGGTGTCGTCGGATCTCATCGCCCGCGGCATCTCCGACGACGGGCTGACCCTCGGCGCTCCCGGACCCCAGGTGGTCTTGAACGTCGTCGTCGACAACATCCGCCGGCAGTACCCGGCCACGGCGCGCAAGCTGGCCGAGGCCTCGCTCAAGACCGACCCGAGAAACGCGCTCTACCACACCGCCATGGGCGCCGTGCTCGAGGCGGAGGGCAACCGCGACGGCGCCGAGAAGGAATACCTCGATGCGCTGTACCTCGACCCGACGGCGGTCGAGCCGATGAGCCGGCTCTTCGTCCTCTACCAGAAGAAGGGCGACCCGGAGGCGATCGGCCGGCTGGAGCGGCTGCTCGAGGCGAGCCTCGCGAAGAAGAAGGACTCGGCGGTGCACCACGACTGGCTCGGGCAGGTCTACATGCGCGAGGGCCGGTCCGACAAGGCGGAGACCTCGTTTGCCACCGCCATCAACCTCGCGCCGAAGACGCCGGAGTTCCGCGTCAGCCTCGGCACTCTGCGGGTGCAGCAGAAGCGCTATGACGATGCGAAGACCGCCTACGAAGATGCGCTCAAGCTCAAGCCGGATCAGCCGCTGGCGCTCTACAACCTCGGGGTGGTCTCCGCCATGCAGGGGAAGATCGACGACGCCATCGGCTTCTTCGAGAAGGCGGCGGCGACGGGCCCGCCGAGCGTGGCGCTCCTGAACTCGATGGCCCAGGCTTACGAGCAGAAGGGCGATCTGGCGCGGGCGGCGGAGGCCCTGCGGCAATCGCTCAAGGATCGTCCCGACCAGCCCGACCGCGTGGCCGCGCTGCACCGCGTCGAAGCGGGTCTCAGGAAGAAGTCCTGAGGCGGGCGCGCCGCCTGGCGCGCACGTAGCCCCAGACGACGTAGACCGCGACGACCATCCCGATCCCCCAGACGTAGCGCCGGAAGACTCCCTGCACCTCGTCCCACGAGTTGCCGAACGAGGTGCCGGCCCAGGCGATGAGCGCCACCCAAAGCGCGTTTCCGAGGCTCGAATAGATCAGGACCGGCTTCCAGGGCAGCCGCCCGATGCCGGCGCCGTAGAGGAACACGCCGCGCACCCCGGGCAGGAAACGGTTGACGGCGAGAAGGCGCGTGCCGAAGCGCTCGAGCCCGCGCTCGAAGCGCGCCAGCTCCCCCGCCGCCCATTCCGAGCGCAGGAAGAAGTAGCTCCGGCCGAGCCGCGCCCCCAGGGCGTACGCGGTCATCGCCCCGGCGACGCTGCCCAGAAAACACGCCGCGTAGGTGCCGCCGCGCGGCAGCGACCCGGCGCCGGCGAGGAAACACGCCAGGAGCATGGCGCTGTCCCCGGGCGCCGGCGGGAAGACGTATTCGAGCCAGGCGAGCGTGGCGACCAGCAGCAGTCCCGCCCACGGGTGCGCGACGAGCGTCGCGTGGATGGTGTCGAGCAACCTGCTAGATCCGCTCGACCAGGTCGCCGAGGAACGGGATGGCCCACCGCTCGCCGCGCATCGCCTTGATCATGCAGACGAGCGCCAGCGCCATGTACAGGAAGATGAGGTTGAGGAGCGCGAAGCCGAACAGCCACGCGAACACCTTGGTGAGGGTGGACAGAATGGCGCCGACGACGATGACGCCGAAGAAGACCACCCCCGCCAGCCCGCACAGGAGCAGCCCCTGGCGCGCGTGCCAGCGCACGAACTCGCGGCGCGACACCATGAACGGGACGAGCGCCAGCACCCAGAGATACGAGAGGACGAGCATGACCTTGTCCTCTTCGTCGAGATCGTCCGGGGTGACGGTGGCTTCCTCGGCGGGGAGCGGTTCGGATTCCATGCGCTTTTCGCTCGTGCGCGCGCGAAGAACGGCGCGGCGCGGCGTTTATAATGGCCGGCCCCTGGGTTGTCAAGGAGACGCATGGACGCGCTGACGCCGATGCTCCGCCAGTACCGGCAGGTGAAGGCGGAGCACCCCGACGCGATCCTGATGTTCCGTCTCGGCGACTTCTACGAGATGTTCTTCGATGACGCCCTGGTGGCGAGCAAGGCGCTGGCGCTGACGCTCACCGCCCGCGGCCGGGGCACCGCCGCCGAGGCGCCGATGTGCGGCGTTCCCTACCACGCGGCCGACGGCTACATCGCGCGCCTGGTCCACGGCGGTCACCGGGTCGCCATCTGCGACCAGGTCGAGGATCCCAGGCAGGCCAAGGGGATCGTGAGGCGCGAGGTGACGCGCGTCGTCTCCCCCGGCACGCTCACGGATCCGGCGCACCTGCCCGCCCGCGAGCCCTCCTTCATCGCCGCCGTCGCCGGCGACGGCGTCACCGAGGCCGCTTTCGGCTGCGCCCTGCTCGACCTCTCGACCGGGGAGTTCCGCGTCTCCGAGCACCGCGGTCGCGATGCCCGGACGGCGCTCGTCGAACATCTCGTCTCGTTCGGGCCGCGCGAGATCGTCGTGCGCGAAGGCGGCGACCCGCCGGCGTGGCTGTGGGGCGACCGGGAAGGCCCGCCACGGCTGACGGTCGTGCCGTCCTGGCGCTTCGCGCACGACGGGGCGCGCTCGATCCTGCTCCGACGGTTCGGGACCGCGTCGCTCGAAGGATTCGGGGTGGAAGGGAAGGATCTGGCGATTGCCGCCGCGGGAGCGCTTCTGGCGCACCTGCAGGACACGCAGAAGACCGACCTGCGTCACGTGGTGCGGGTGGTGTGGCACGAGAGCGGCGGCGCGATGAACCTCGACGCCGCCACCCGCCGCACCCTCGAGATCGTCGAGAACGCCCGTGACGGTGGCCGCGACGGCACGCTCCTGGAAGGCGTGGACCGCACGCGCACCTCGGCCGGCGGCCGCATGCTGCGCGACTGGCTGCTGCGGCCGCTCGTGGACGTCGAGGCGATCGAATCGCGGCTCGAAGCGGTCGCGGAGCTGGCCTCGCGCCCCCAGGAGAGGGACGCCCTCGGCGATCCCCTCGACCGCGTGCACGACCTCGAGCGCCTGCTCGCCCGCGCCGCCCTCGGCACGGCCAACGCCCGTGACCTCGTGGCGCTGCGCGATTCTTTGGCGGCGCTGCCCGCGCTGGCGTCACGCGCCGCGGGGCTCGCCGCTCCCCTGCTGACACGCCTGCTCGGCGGGCTCGACGCGCTTCCGGAGCTGCACGCGCTTCTGGCCTCGGCGCTGGCCGACGATCCGCCGGTGAGCGTGCGCGAGGCGGGACTCCTGCGCGATGGGTTCGACGCCGAAGCGGACGGCCTGCGCGCCCTGCGCAAGGACGGCCAGGGGGTTCTCCTGCAGATCGAGGCGCGCGAGCGGGAACGGACCGGGATCGGCTCGCTGAAGGTCCGCTACAACAAGGTCTTCGGCTACTACCTCGAGGTCGGCAACGCCCACCGGGCGCGGGTGCCGGCCGACTACGAGCGCAAGCAGACCCTCGTCGGCGCCGAGCGCTACATCACGCCGGAGCTGAAGGACCTGGAGCACCGCGTCCTGACGGCGGCGGAGCGGCTGGCGGAGCTCGAGTACGCCGCCTTCGTCAAGCTGCGCGACGCCGTCGCCGCCGAGGCCGTGCGGCTGAAGGCGACCGCCGCGGTCGTGGCCACGGTCGACGCGCTGCGCTCGCTGGCCGAAACGGCGCAGGAGCAGGGCTGGACCCGCCCGACCCTCGACACCTCGACGCGCCTGGCGATCCGCGACGGCCGGCACCCGGTGGTGGAGCGGCGGCTCGTCGGCGATCGCTTCGTCCCGAACGACTGCCATCTCGACACCGCCGAGCGGCAGATCCTCATCCTGACCGGGCCGAACATGGGGGGGAAGTCCACCTACCTGCGCCAGGTCGCCCTCATCGTGCTCCTGGCGCAGAGCGGCTCGTTCGTGCCGGCGGCGGAGGCCCGCATCGGCCTGGTCGATCGCATCTTCAGCCGCGTCGGCGCCTCGGACAATCTCGCTCGCGGCCAGAGCACGTTCCTGGTGGAGATGAACGAGACCGCCAACATCCTCAACAACGCCACGCCGCGGTCGCTGCTGCTGCTCGACGAGGTCGGGCGCGGCACCGCGACCTTCGACGGGCTGTCGATCGCCTGGTCGGTCGCCGAGCACCTGCACGATCAGCCGGCGGTCGCCGCGCGCACGCTCTTCGCCACGCATTACCACGAACTGACCGAGCTGGCCCTGACGAAGCCGAGGGTGCGCAACATGAAGATGCTGGTGCGCGAGTGGAACGACCAGATCGTCTTTCTGCGGAAGGTCGTGGACGGCGCCGCCGACCGTTCCTACGGCATCCAGGTGGCGCGCCTCGCCGGCCTGCCGGAAGCGGTCCTGGCCCGCGCCCGCGAAGTCCTCGCCAACCTCGAACGCGACGAGCTCGAAGGCGACGGCCGCCCCAAGCTCGCCCGCCACCAGGCCGACGGCTCGAGCCAACCGAACCGTTCCACCTCCCCCGAACAACTCGGCCTCTTCTCCCCCGGCGAACACCCCGTCCTGAAAGAGCTGCGCGAAGCGACCGTTGAAGGGCTGACTCCGCTGGAGGCCCTCAACCTCCTGGCGAGCCTGCAGCAGAAACTGCGCGACTGACTCGATCTGAGAACTTCCAGATCGGTCGCCGCCGAGTCCGATCACGGGTTTGAGTGCGCAGTCGGTGGGTGGGAGGGAACAGGAACGACCTCGCCGGGGCGTAAGCGACCCCGAGCCGGGGCCCCTTCGCGCGTTTTTGGCGCGAAGGGTTGGCGAGGGGCGCGCTCGAGAGGGAGGTCTCGCGCAGCGAGACCGGACCCCGTCCCCGGCGGGGTCGATTCCTGTTCCCTCTGAGGCGGTGGACTGGAGGAGCTAGAAGCTCGTGAGCGCTTCTCTCTCGTCGCGATAGATCTCGAAGATCTCCTGCAGGCGAGTGAGGATGAGGAGGTCTTGCACCTTGCCCCCGGGATTGAGGAGCTTCAGCTTGGCTCCCTTCTCGGCGGCCCGCTTGTAGCACGCCACGAGCTCCCCAATGCCGGCGCTGTCCATGTACGACACCCCGTTGAGGTTCAGGATGACCGCCTTGCGCCCTTCGTCGAGCAAGGCGTTCACCGCCTCGCGCAGCTTGATGTCGCCGTCGCCGATGGTGATCTTTCCGGACAGATCGACCACCGTCACCTTCCCGTGATGCCGCACACTCGCCTTCATTGATTGCCTCCAGGTTCCTCCGTGCGCTTGGCCGGAGGGGCCAGGTTTTTCACGAGCAGGACCTCCATCCCCCGGCCCGGCCGGCGCTGGAAGGAGACCTCGTCCACGAAGCTCTTCATGAAGAATATCCCGCGGCCGGAGGTTCGCTCCAGGTTCTCCGCGGCGCGCGGGTCGGCGGTCAGCGTCGGATCGAAGCCGTTGCCCTCGTCCCGGATGGAGACCAGGAAGCGGCTGGCGTTGCGCTCGAACTCGACTTCGACCTGCTTGGCCTCGTCCATGCCGTTGCCGTGCTTGACGGCATTGATGAACGCTTCGCGCACCGCCAGCGCCAGGTCGAGCGCCGCCGGCTTCGGGAAGTGGCACTTGCGCGCCATCTCCTCGGTCATCTGGTGGACGAGATCGACGTAGGTGATGCGGCTGTTGAGTTTCAGCTTGACCGTCTGGCCCACCGAATCCTCTCCACAGCCCCGGCCGCGTCCGCGGTTCTTCCGCCGGCCGGCCCTGCGTCACCGCATTGTTTCGGAGCGACCCGGGATCGTAGCCAAAGGGTCTCGAAGGTGTCAATTGGCCCGTCCCGGGCACACCCGGACGGTGCCGCGGACACGCCGCGGACAGGAGAGAACTCCGCGGGACTAGAACTCGATGGCGCCGCCGAGCCGGTGGTAGGTCGGGATCGCCAGCTGCAGGCCGGCCATATGGTAGAAGCCGCCGGCCCGCCCGGGCATCACCACGAAGCGCATGTCCGTCCCCTGCACCTTGGCCTTGTGGTAAGCGGCCTGGGAGGCGCTGGCGACGCTTTCGTCCGACAGGTGCGAGCGGGTCAGGTCGACGACGACGCGACGGGCGCCGGAGCCGAGCAGCGAATCAACTTCTTTGTGGAATGCCTGTTCGGGTTCGCCGGCCGCGAAGCGGCCGGTCACTTCAATGACCTGCCAATCCCCCATCGTCTTGCGCTGGATTTTGCAGCGACCGTGGCGCTTGAGCCAGAAGAGTGCCTTCATCGCATCCCCCCTTGAGAGAAACTGCCCGAAAAAACGACGACCGAGGCGTTCCCTAAGAGCCCGGGACCAGGAAAGCGGCAGGACTTGTAGTTTTCTACACCCCCCCTGTGGAAAACGCAAGACCCATGGGATGGATCAGCCCCCGGAGGGGGGGAGCGCCTGACGGTCGCCCAGGTCCGGCGGAGCGAAGCGGTCGAGGTTGCGGTACTGGATCGCCTCGGCGACGTGCTCGGCGCCGATGGCCTCCCGACCCTCCAGGTCGGCCAGGGTGCGGGCCACGCGCAGGACGGCGTCGTGGCTTCGGGCCGACAGCCCCAGGCGGCTCATGGCCGCTTCGAGCAGCCGCCGGCCGGCCTCCCCCGGGTCGGCGTGCCGCCGCAATTCGCCGGGGGTCATGGTGGCGTTGGTTGCGCGCGCATCGCCGAACCGTCCCTTCTGGCGCTCCCGGCAGGCGACGACCCGCGCGGCCACCGTCCGGCTGTCTTCGCCCCCGGATGCGGCGGACCGCATGGCCCGCGCCGGGACCGCCGACAGGCCGACCTGGAGGTCGAACCGGTCCATGAGAGGCCCGGAGACCCGCTCCCGGTAGCGCGCCACCATGGCCGGCGTGCAGCCGCACGGCCGGTCCTCGCTCCCCCACTTGCCGCAGACGCAGGGGTTCATCGCCGCCACGAGCATGGCCCGCGCCGGCATGCGCAGCGTCCGGTTCTCGCGGTTGATGAGCACTTCTCCCTGCTCCATCGGCTGCCGCAGGACGTCGAGCGTGGCCCGGCCGAACTCCGGCAGCTCGTCGAGAAAGAGGACGCCGTGGTGCGCCAGGGTGATCTCGCCCGGGCGTGGCCCGCGGCCGCCGCCGACCAGCCCCACGCCGCTGATGGTGTGGTGCGGCGCCCGGAACGGACGTCGATCGATCAGCCGCCCGGCCGCCAGAAGCCCCGCCGCGCTGTGGATGCTGCTCGCCTCGATCGCTTCGTCCGGCGAGAGCGGCGGCAGGATGCCGGGGAGCCGCCGCGCCAGCATGCTCTTGCCGCAACCGGGAGGCCCGATCATCAGGAGGTGATGGCCGCCCGCCGCGGCGACTTCGAGCGCACGTCGCGCGTGCGCCTGGCCGCGCACGTCGGCCAGGTCCGGCACGACGCCGCCGGACGGCGGCGCCGCCGGACGGCGCACGGACTCGCGCACCGGGCGGCCGCCGCGCAGCACCGCGAGCGCGTCCGACAAGGTCGCCACGCCGATCACCTCGGGGCCGCCCGGGGCCTCCGCCTCGGCGAGGTTCGCCTCGGGGACGATCACCTGGCGCACCGACAGGCCGCGGGCGAGAAGCGTCGCCGTCAGGATGCCGCGCACCGGACGCACCTCGCCGTCGAGCCCCAGCTCGCCGGCGACGAGCATCCCCTCCAGCCGCTCGGCGGGGGCGTCCCCCGCCGCGACCACGATGCCGAGCGCGATCGGCAGATCGAGCGCCGAACCCTGTTTGCGCAGATCGGCCGGCGCCAGGCTGATGGTGATGCGGCGCGCCGGCAGGTCACAGCCGGAGTGCCGCAGCGCCGACCGGATCCGTTCGGCGCTTTCGCGCACGGCGGCGTCGGGCAGGCCGACGGTGTGGATCCCCGGCAGCCCGCCGCTGATGTCGCATTCGATGGTGAGGAGGATCGCCTCGATCCCGAGGAGAGTGAAGGACTGCAGTCGCGCCAGCATGCCGGCCTCGCAAAGGGACGGTGTCCCGGTTTTTGCGCGGCTCTCCAGGCGCGGGAGGGCAATCTAGGGGCGCGGCCCGCCCGGGTGCAAG
>DASYQE010000244.1:0-18890 GCA_036005805.1 Candidatus Polarisedimenticolia bacterium
GGTGCTGAAGAACGCCTACACACTCCTCTTCGGGCTGTGCGACGGGCTCGGCCTGGGACTCAATACCAAGGCGGCGCTGCTGACGCGCGCCCTTCCGGAGATGACCCGTCTCGGGGTCGCCCTCGGAGGCCGGCGCGCCACGTTCCTCTCGCTTCCCGGGCTCGGCGACCTCATCGGCACGGGGCTGAGCCACCACAGCCGCAACCGCCGCATGGGAGAGGAGCTCATCCGCCGCGCCTCGCCCGAGGAAGCCCTCGCGTCGATCCCGGGGGTGGTGGAGGGGGTGGGGTCGCTCGCCCTGGCGCGGGCGCTGGCCGCCAAGCGCCGGCTGAGGCTTCCGATCCTCGAGGGGCTGGCCGCCATCCTCGACCGCAAGGCCGACCCGCTCGCCACCATCACCAAGCTGGCGGGGTGAGGTCGTCCCGTGAGACCATGGGCCCTCGCGCCCATCCCGGAGACGATGAGATGAACGGACCCGCCGACCTGATCCGGCCGTGGCTTCTGGCCGCCCTTCTTCTGCTTCCCGGTGCCCGGGCGGCGGCCCAGGTTCCCGCCCCGCCGGCGAACCCGCCGGCCGCGCCGCCCGCCGCCGCACCGCCCGCCGGGGTCCCGACAGCCCCGACCGAGAACGTCGTGGTCACGGCCTCCCCCATCACCACGCAGGCCGACATGGTGTCGATCTTCGACCAGATCTACACGGTCCCCCTCGACACCGAGAAGCCGTACGCGATCACCGGGTTGACGCTGAAGCGGGACACGATGGAGATCGCGCTGACGCGCGGGACGCTGTGGCTCGCGAAGCCGATCGCCGGGCAGGTGACGGGGGCCTATTTCACCGGCAGCGCGACGATGCGCCTGAGCATCCCGAGCGCCATCGACCGCAAGCGCCTCGAGGCGTCCATCGGCCGGCCGTCGATCGACATGCCAATCAGCGAGGTCGTGCTGCGTTTCGACGACGGGAGCGAGAAGGAGATCCTGGCGGCGGCCAAGTCCGCGGGCGCGGTCGCGCCTCCCGGATCCACGTGGAGCGATCGTCTCAAGGTGGACGCCCTCTCGGACGATGCCACCCCCATGGACTTCCTCAA
The DNA here is from genome assembly GCA_036005805.1 of Candidatus Polarisedimenticolia bacterium. Taxonomy (GTDB): domain Bacteria; phylum Acidobacteriota; class Polarisedimenticolia; order Gp22-AA2; family Gp22-AA2; genus DASRAU01. The sequence continues at coordinate 1,086 of DASYQE010000244.1, forward strand.
CACGCGGATCAACAACCTCAAGTACACCGCGCTGTTCACGGCCGATTTTCCCGGGGCGGACGGCAAGACCTGGTACCGCTACGTCCACAACGGCGGGCACCGCGTCGAGGACGCCCTCTACAAGGAGGAGTTCCTCGGGGCGGGGGGCAAGCGCCTGGATCGCATCCTGGCCCAGTTTCACCGGCCGGAGGATTACGACTCCAAGGGGAACTACGACCTGATGCCCGAATCGGACGCCAAGGAGTCCGCCCTCGTCCGCAACGTCGAGATGACGGTCACGATCCCCAACACCAAGTCCGTGGGGATCGACGCGAAGCTGACGGTGGAGGCCCTGCGCGACAACGTGCGCGCCATCCGCTTCGATTTCATCAACAACTTCGACGACTCGGGACTGTGGGACGCCAAGGGGCGTCCGGTGAACGACGGCTTCGTCGGCGACGGGGACGGCACGGCGCTCCCCTACCTGCACCGCTGGCACGACCTGATCGTCCTGCTGCCGAAGCCGCTCACCAAGGGCGAGCGGACGGTCGTGAGCGTCAAGGCGACCGAGGACACCATCATCCAGCTCACCGACAAGTCGTACTTCATCTACACCACCTACCCCTGGTTCCCGCAGATCGGCGAGCTGGGAGGACGCTACACCATGGACTGGACGGTGAAGATCGCCAAGCCCATGGTCGCCGCCGGCACCGGCGACGTGGTGAAGGAGTGGCAGGAGGGGGACCTCAACTGCGCCCGCTGGAAGAGCGACGTCCCCGTGCAGTTCGCCTCCTTCATCTTCGGATCCTTCAAGGTGACGCAGGGCTCGTACAAGAGAGAGGCCCCGCTGACCGGGGAGGTCCCGATCCGCGTTTACACCATCCTCGGCGGTGAGCAGCACTCCAAGGCGAACCCCGAGTCGGTCATCTACAACATCGGGCAGGGGATCAAGATGTACGAGACGATTTACGGCCCCTTCCCGTACGGACAGCTCGACGTCGCCGAGATGGCGAAGTACCAGGGGTTCGCGCAGGCGCCGGCCGGGGTCCTGCTGATCAGCAGCGTCATGGTCGGCGGCACGGCGCTGGAGGACCAGGAAGGCCAGGTGTACGCCGTGAATATCGAGGAGCAGGGGGGCCTCGGCAAGGTGGGCGGCGGCGGGACCGGAGACCAGTTCGTCTTCCACGAGCTGGCGCACCAGTGGTGGGGCCACAACGTCTCCTGGGTCGGCGACGAGGATCAGTGGCTCGGGGAGGCGCTCGCGGAGTACAGCGCCGGCATGATGGTGGACGCTATCGACACGAAGCGCTTCGAGCTGATGCGCAAGGGTTGGCGGAAAGGCGCGCTCGCGGGCGATCCCTATGGGACGCTCGCCACCGCCAACACCTCCGAGACTCCGGAGCACCCGGGCGAGCGCTTCCGCCTCGTCTACTGCAAGGGCCCGTACGTCATCCACATGCTGCGCACCTGGATGGGCTGGGACAAGTTCTCGCAGTACGTGACCGCGGTGCAGACCAAGTACAAGGGCCAGAGCATCAACAACGACACGCTGGCGCGCGAGGCGGGCAAGATCATGGGGTACAGCATGTTCCCCTTCTTCGACCAGTGGGTGCGCGATCGCGGCGTCCCCAAGGTGCACTACACCTGGACCGTCGCGCCGGACGCCGAGGGCAAGCAGGTCGTCACCCTCAAGCTGCGGCAGGAGGACAAGGACAACCCGAAGATCCTCATGCTGCCGATCGCACTCGACTTCGGCCAGAAGGAGCCGACGATCGTGCAGAAGCCGATGCTGAAGGCCGAGGGGGAGATCCAGCTGCGCGTCCCGTCGAAGCCGAAAAGCGTCGCGCTCGATCCCGCCGAGACCCAGCTCGCCTTCTTCATCGACGACGCGAAGAAGTAGTTCGCCCTGGCCACCGGGACCGCCTGGCGCGGAGGCGCGCGGAAGGGGATCGGCTTGCTCGCGCTGTCCGCCACCCTCCTCCTGATCCTGGCCGCGCTTTTTGTCGGCGTGAGGCTCCTCGAGCCGCACCTGGCCTTCTTCCCGGTCCGCGAGCTCGTCGTGACCCCCGCGTCGGCCGGCCTTCCCTTCGAGGACCTCGCGGCCACGACCGACGACGGCCTGCGGCTGCGCGGCTGGTTCATCCCGCCCCCCGACGGAACCCCGCCCGGCGCCTGGACGCTGCTGGTGTTCCACGGCAACGCCGAGAACATCGGGCACGGACTGAATCTGGCGGTGCGGGCGCACGCCGCCGGCTTCGGCGTGGCGATGGCGGAGTACCGCGGCTACGCCGGCAACCCCGGCTCGCCGTCCGAGCACGGGATCTCCCGCGACGGCGAGGCATACCTGCGGGCGCTCCTGGAACGCCCCGGCGCGGACCCGCGCCGCATCGCGATCTGGGGGCGCTCCATCGGCGGCGCGGTCGCGGTGCACCTCGCGACGGCAGGGAACGGCGGGGCGCTCGTCCTCGAGTCACCGTTCCGATCGGCGCGCACGCTCCTGCGCGACGCCGGGGCATGGGTCCTCTTTGGATTGTCGTTCCTCGCCTCCTATCGCTTCGATCAGGAGGCGCTCATCGGCCGGGTTCGCTCGCCGGTTCTCGTTCTGCACGGGACGGCGGACGAAGTGGTCCCTTTTTCGCACGGTCGCCGGCTGTACGAACTGGCCAACGAACCGAAACGGTTGCAGGCGATCGAAGGGGGCGGACACAACGACCTCTGGGCCCGCCACGCGGACGAGGTCTGGGGCGCCGCGGAGAGCTTCCTGCGGGGCCTCCCGCTCGGCAAGACGCGCTAGAGTACGCCCTGATGCGACATCGCCCTGCCGGCTGGTTGCTCGCGCTCATGCTCGGCGCGTCGATCCCCTGTGGCGCCTTCGCCCAGGCCCCTCCTCCGGCCGCCACGCCCCCCAACGAGGAGGTGACCGTGCAGGCGGGCCCGCTTGCGACCCAGTCTGACATGGAGGCGATCGCCGACGCGTTCTTCAAGGTCGCGCTCGACCTGGAGCACCCGAGGACGGTCAAAGACTTCCGGCTGAAACGCGACACGATGGAGTTGACGCTTTCCTCCGGAACGCTGTACCTCGCGCAACCTGTCGGCGGGAAGGTGACCGGCGCCTGGTACTCCGGCTCCGGAACCATGAAGGTGACGTTGCCGAACGCCTTCGACCGCAGGCTCCTGACGGAGGAGTACGGGAAGGAGGTCTTCCAGGAGTCGTTCGACCAGGTCGCCCTGAGATTCGACGACGGATCCGAGCAGGAGATCCTGGCCGCGTCCACACCTGGAGGAACGCCGATCGCCGGCGCGCCGGACGCCTGGGCCATCCGGGAGCGCATTCTTGACAGCAGCAGCAGGCTCCAGATCGACTTCCTCGAGTCGCGCATCAACGACCTGACGACCACCGCCTTCTTCACGGCGACGATTCACACCCCGGCCAACGACTGGTACACCTTCTGGCATCGGGGGCGCTGGCCGATCGAGAACTGGCTGAGCCGTGAGAAACCCGGGACCACCCCGGAGAAGAGGTTGCACCAGCAGATCACCTCCTTCCACAAACCGGAGGACTACGACGCCAAGGGGTACTACGACCTGGTGCCGGGCGCCGACAACAAGGTGGTCGCGGCCATGAACCACATCGAGATGACGGTCGTGATCCCGGACACCAAGTCGGTCCTCATCGACGCCACGCTCACGGTGCAGGCCCTGCGCGACGGCGTCCGAGCGGCCCGCTTCGACTTCGACAACGACGCCCCGGCGCGGGGCGAGAAACGGCTGCCCATCACCGTCGAGGGCGTGCAGGACGACGCGGGCCGTCCGCTCCCCTGGCTGCACCGGGAGGACCAGCTCGTGGTCATCCTCCCCGGCACGCTCGCGCGCGGCGAGAGCACGCACGTGCGCGTCCAGGCGAAGGAGGACACCATTGTCAAGCTCACATCCGTGTCCTACTGGATGTACAGCTCGACCGCCTGGTATCCGCGGACGACCAGCGGGGGCGAGGCTTCACGGCACACCTTCGACTGGACCGTCAAGGTGGCGAAGCCGCTGCAGGCCGTGGGCTCCGGCGACCTGAGGCGAACCTGGGAGGAGGGGGATCTGACGTGCGGCCGGTGGAGCAGCGCAATCCCGGTCCGCTACGCCTCGTTCCTCTTCGGAAAATTCAGGATGGCCGAGGACCAATACGTCAGCGGGACCGCCGGCTCGGCCTCGATCCCGCTTCGCCTCTACACCATCGGCGGCGGCGGAGTGAATCCGAAGAGCGTGCTCTACAACATCAAGGAGGGGATCAAGACCTACGAGTCGGTCCTCGGCCCCTATCCCTTCGGCGATCTTGACATCGCCGAGATGGCGGGAGGGCTCGGCTTCGCTCATTCCCCGCCCGGCATCCTCCTGATCAGCAGCGAGCTGGGCACGGCGGGCGGAGGGGGAACCTCCGACCAGATGATCTTCCACGAGCTCGCCCATCAGTGGTGGGGACACCAGGTGGGGCGCGCGGGCATCGAGGACGCCTGGATCAGCGAGTCGTGGGCCGAGTACACGTCGCAATTGATCACCGAGGCGATCGACAAGGGCAGGGCGAAGGCCCAGCGCGCCGAGTGGCGGAAAAACGCCTTCGAGGTGGACGCCCTCGGCGGGACCATCGCCACCGCCTTCCGATACAACCAGCAGGCATGGACCTCGCTGCTCTACAACAAGGGCCCCTGCGTGCTCCACATGCTCCGGACCTGGATGGGCTGGGAAAAGTTCGCCCAGTACATGGGGACTCTGCAGTCGAAATACCGCAATGTGAACATCACCACGGACACACTCGCGCGCGAGGCGAGCACGACGCTGGGCTACGACATGTTCCCGTTCTTCGACCAGTGGGTGCGCGGCCGCGGGATTCCCAGGATCCACTACTCCTGGAAAATCGCCCCCGAGGCCGGCGGAAAGCAGATCGTCACGATCTCCCTGAACCAGGAGGACGAGCTGGACTTCAAAGTCCTGATGCTCCCGATCGCGCTCGACTTCGGGACCGGGACCCCCACGGTGCTCCAGAAGCCGATCCTCCAGGCCAAGGCGGAGATCCAGCTGCGCGTCCCCCAGAGCCCCAAGAACATCATGATCGACCCCGGCGAGACGCAGCTCGCCACCTTCATCAACGACACCAGGCGGTAGGCGGTCGCCGAGGCCTTTCTCAGGACTCAGGGTCCGGACGCGCTCTCCGGTGTCAGGCGCGCCAGCGCGGCGACGGCAGCGCGCGTCTCGGGATGCTCCTCCCCGAGCGTGGTCCTCAGGTGCTTCAGGGCGGAGGTGTAAGAGACCCGCGCCTTCGAGGGCTCCCCCGTCGCCGCCTCGACCGAGGCGAGGCGCGCCTCGGAGAGACCGATCAGGTACGACGGCGCATCCTTCTCCACGAAGGTCGTGGCGATCTCCCTGGCGTGCGCGGCGGTCTTCGCGGCGGCCGGGAGATCGCCGCTCTCCTGTTCCGCCCGCGCCAGCTCCTGGAGCGCGAAGACGCGCAGGCTCAGGTGGCTGTTGCGCTTCTCGAACGTGTCCACCACCCCGGCCAGAAGCGGCCGCGCCGCCGCGACGTCGTGCCGCGCCAGGGCGAGGCGCCCGCGGTAGTACGCGAGCTGCACCTGCCGGAAGGCGTTCGGGTTCGGGCCGGCCAGAAGCGGCCCGAGGCTCGCGGTTTCGAGCTGGGTCGAGGCGCGCGCGAACTCGCCGCGACGCGTGTACAGGTCGGCGAGCTCGAGCAGGGCGTCTGTCTCGATGAGCGGGAACTGCCGCGCCCGCGCCACGCGGATGGTCTCCTGGTACAGGGGCTCCGCTTCGTCGTAGCGCGCCAGCTGCAGCAGCACGCCGGCGTGGTTGAAGGTGACCGAGGGCGCGATCCCGTCCGCCCCCTCCACGGCGCGACGCAGCTCGACGGCCTTCCGGCAGAGCGGCTCGGCCCGGCTGAGGTTCCCCTCGTAGTGCACGAGCGACCAGTTGTTGTACGTGTCGGCCGCGAGGGTCGTGCGTTCCCTCCCGGCGCGCGCCAGCCCCTCGGCGATCTCGGTGTACTCGGCGTCCGCCTTCGCCATCTGGTGCGACAGGTAGAAGCCATACGCCAGGAGCGCCTTCGCCTCGATGACCCGGACCGGAGGAGGCGGCTCGAGCCGGGACAGGAGCGCGAGCGCCGCCTCGCCGTCACGCAGCATCGGCGCGGGGTCCTCGATCATGTAGCCGGTCGCGCCGCGGCCGAGAAGACACTCCGCCCGCTGCAGGTTGTTCTCGGGACGATCGGGGAGCAGGGCGAGGGCTTTCTCGATGAGCGGAGCCGCCCCGTCGACGTCGCCGGCCCCGAGCTTGGCGTTTCCCAGCGGACAGAGAGCCTGCGCCTGCAGGATCGGGTCGCCGGTGCGGGCGGCGATGGCGGCCGCCTCCTCGAGCACCTGCACCGACTGGTCGTAGCGCTCCGAGTCGTAGTACTGGCGGCCGATCGCCACGAGCAGCTCGGCGCGCAGCGGATCGTCGGCCGGATACTGCCTGTCGATCACCGCCTTCCCCTGTTCGAGCAGGTCGCCGACCGCCGGCTTGGCGCCGACCGGCTGGGCGGCGCTCAGGAGGAAGCTCATGAAGTCGCGGGCGGCGTTGGCGCGCGCGAGCTGGGCCCGCGCCGCGTCCCGCTGCCGGCGAGCCTCGCGCGCCTGCCAGGCAATCGCCGCGGTCAGCACGACGGCTCCCGTCGCGGCGAGAACGGCGAGGGCGACGCCGGTCCGGTGGCGGCGCACGAACTTGGCGGCGCGCTCGGCCGCGGAGACGGCGCGCGCGCTCACCGGTTCGTGGTTCAGGTAACGTCGCACGTCGTCGGCGAACGCGGCGACCGACGCGTAGCGCTCCTCCGGCCGCTTGCGCAGCGCCTTCGCCACGACGTTGTCGAGATCGCCGCGCAGCACGGCGCGGCGGGACGGATCCGCCACCTCCGACATCAGCGGTGGCTCGACCTCGACGATGGCCCGGATCCGCTCGACGGGTGTCGTGGACGACGCCTCCAGCGGCAGCCGCCCCGCCAGGAGCTCGTAGAGCAGCGCCCCGAGGCCGTAGACGTCCGTGGCGGTCGTGACGTCCCCGCCCGTCACCTGCTCGGGGGCGGCGTAACCGGGGGTCAGGCCGGCTCCCCCCTCCCGGGTCGCGGTGACGTCGGAGTCCGGCCCGGGCTCGATCAGCTTGGCGACGCCGAAGTCGAGCAGCCGCACCTTGCCGTCGGCATCCACCAGGACGTTCTGCGGCTTGATGTCCCGGTGGACGATGAGGTTGCCGTGCGCGTGGGCCACCGCTTCGAGGACGTCGAGGAAGAGCCGCAGCCGCTGCGACACATCCAGCCCGTGCGAAGCGCAGAAGCGATCGATCGGCTCTCCGTCCACGTGCTCGAGGACGATGTACGGCTGACCGAGCGGCGACATGCCGGCGTCGTGCAGCCGCGCGATGCCCGGGTGCCGGAGCCGCGCCAGGATGCTCCCCTCGCGGCGGAAGCGCCGCTCCCCCTCGTGGCCGATGAGACTGGCGTTGAGGAGCTTCACCGCGGCCCGCCCCGTGAAGCGGCCGTCACTGCGATCGGCGAGCCAGACGCTCCCCATGCCCCCCTGGCCGAGAGGCGTCCGCAGGGTGTACGCCCCGACGACCAGACCGGCAAGCGACGGCGTCGAAGCGGAGGGCGCCGGAGCGCCGCGCTCGAGGAACCCCGCCCGGTCGAGGGCGCCGTGCTCGACGAGGAGGGCCTCGATCTCGGCGGCGAGCCGCGCGTCGGCCGCCGCGAGCTGCGCGAGCCAGGCGGATCGCTCGTCCGGCGGCAGTTCGAGCGCCCGATCCAGGTGCGGGCTGAGGAGGCTCCAGCGATCGGTGACGGTGGGTCGGGTGTCGTCGCTGTTCACGCGGGGACCGGACCGGGAGACGTCAGGCGGGAAGGGTCCCGCCGATGGCGGAATGCAGGTAGATGCGGGCCTTCTCCCAGAGCCGCTGCACGGTGCGCTCGCTTTGTCCCCACATCTCGCCGATCTCGGCGAAGGTGAAGCCGCAGAAGAACTTCAGATCGACCACCTGCGCCAGTTTCGGCTCGAGGGCGGAGAGACGCTCGAGCGCTTCGCCGATCCGCTCCAGGTCGGGCTCCGCCTCCGCCGCGGCGGCGAGCGCCTCGTCGAGCGGCGTCATCTCCAGGTCGCCGCCGCGCTTGCCGGCGTGCCGGTCGCGCGCGTGGTTGAGGATGAGCCCGCGCATGGCGCGCGCGGCGTAAGCCATGAAGCGGGCGCGGTCCGGGAACTCGGTCCCTTCGCGACCGGCCATGGCGAGATAGGCCTCGTGCAAAAGCGTCGTCGTCCCGAGCGTCGGCGCCATGGCGTTGCGCGCCAGCTGCGCCCGGGCCAGCCGGTGCAGCTCGGTGTAGAGCAGCGCGAACAGGGCGGACGCCGCCTGCCCGTCTCCCTTGTCCGCGTTGTCGATGAGCGCAGCGACCGAAGCATCCATGTTGCCGTGCGGTCAGGGTACCACGCGGGCCCGCCGTCACGATGTCCGGGCTGCCGGAAACCCCGGACGGCCGCCGGTTTTCAGGCGCCGCTGGCCGTCGGCCGCGGCCGCCAGACCTTGAGATAGAGCAGCGGCAGCACCAGCAGGTTGAGGAGGGTCGAGGAGAGGAGTCCCCCGACGATCACCACCGCCATCGGGTGCTCGATCTCCTGCCCGGCGCGCGCACCGCCGACGACCAGCGGCACCAGCGCCAGCCCGGTGACGAGCGCGGTCATCAGCACCGGCGCGAGACGGTCGAGACTGCCGGCCAGAACGAGGTCGGGCCCCGGCGCGACCCCCTCGACCGTTTCGAGACGCCGGAAGCGGGTCACCAGCATCAACCCGTTGCGCACGGAGAGGCCGAACAGGGTGACGAACCCGACGAGCGAGCCGATCGACAGGCGGCCTCCGGACAGCGCCGCCGCGGCGACCCCGCCCACCAGCGCCATCGGGACGTTGGCCAGCATCACCAGGGCCAGCCGCGACGACCCGGATTCCATCAGCAGGATCAGGAAGACGCCGGCCCCGGCGCACAGGGAGAACAGCAGCAGCTCGCGCCGCGCCGCCCGCTCCACTTCGTACTCGCCGCCCCAGGAGCGCACGTAGCCCTCGGGGAGGGCCCGCGATGCGATGCGACGGCTCGCCTCCTCGACGAATCCGCCGATGTCGCGCCCTTCGACCGACGCGGTGACGATGGCCTGCCTCGCCCCCCCTTCCCGCTCGATGGCCGCCGGCTCGCTGCCGAGGGTCACGCGCGCCAGCGAGGTGAGCGGGACGCGGCCGCCGTCCGGCGTGTCGAGCACCAGTCCCTCGATCGCCGCGAGGCTCCCCGGCGGGCCTTCGCCGGCGCGCACCCAGATGTCGAACACCCGCTGTCCTTCGAAGACCTGCCCCGCCCGCACGCCCCACAGTGCCGTGGTCACGGCGCGCCGCAGTCCCTCCATCGTCAATCCGTGGCGCGCGGCCGCGGCGCGATCGAAGGCGATGTCCACCTGGGGGATGAAGGCCTGGCGCTCGGCCTGCACCTGCGCCGCCCCCGGCACCGCCGCGAGCACGGCGGCATCGCGGCGCGCCTCCTCGCGCAGCACCTCCAGGTCGGGCCCCGCGAGCCGCAGCACCACCGGCGCCCGCACCCCGGTGATGACCTCCTCGATCCGCTCCCGGAGGAACTGCCGCACGGTGAAGACGAACCCGGGAAAGCCTTCGAGGCGCCGACGCACCGCCTGCAGCACCGCGTCGTAGCGGCCGAGCGACGGATCGAGCGCCAGGAGGATCTCGCCGTTCTCCGGCCCCCAGGTATCCTCCCCCAGCTCGGCGCGCCCCGCCTTCAGCGCGGTCGAGCGCACGCCGGGGACGCTGCGCAGGTCGCGCTCCAGCTCCTCCCCCGCCGCCATCGACCGGTCGAGCGCCGTGCCATACGGGGCGATCTCGTGGACGATCAGATCCGCCTCCTGGAAGTCGGGCAGGAGCTCGACGCCGAGGTGGGGCACCAGGAGCGCCGCCGCGACCACCAGCGCCACGGCGCCGCCGATCGCGGGCCAAGGCCGCGTCAGCAGAGGCCGCAGCACCGCCGTGTAGCCGCGCTTGAGCGCGCGCAGCAGCGGGCTCTCGCCCCGCTCCGCGCTCCGCTGCGTCAGGAGCAGCGAGGCGAGCGCCGGCGTCACGGTCACGGCGACGAGCAGCGACGCGAGCGTGGAGAGGACGTAGGCGGCCCCGAGCGGCGCGAACAGGCTCCCCTGCAGACCGCTCAGGAAGAAGAGCGGCGTGACCGCCAGGACCACGATGGCGGTGGCGTGGACGACCGCGCTGCGCACCTCGAGCGAGGCGCCGAGCAGCACCTCGTCGCGCGGCGCGCCGCCGCCGTGCGCCCGCCGCTCCCGCAGGCGGCGCAGGATGTTCTCGACGTCGATGATGGCGTCGTCCACGACCTCGCCCAAGGCGATCGCGAGGCCGCCCAGGGTCATGGTGTTCAGCGTCGCGCCCGCGCCGCGCAGCACCGCCACGGCCGCCAGAAGCGACAGCGGAATGGCCGCGAGGCTGATCGCGGTGGTGCGCAGGTCGAAGAGGAAGAGGAAGAGAACGATGGTCACGAGCAGCGCCCCGGTCGCGAGGGCCTGGCGCAGGTTCCTGATGGCCCGTTCGACGAAGGTCGCCTGGCGGAACAGGTGCGGCGTGACGGTCACGCCGGCCGGCAGCGCGCGGCGGATCTCCTCGACCACCGACTCAAGCGCCTGCGTGACCTCGAGGGTGTTGGCCCGCGGCGCCTTGTCGATCTCGAGGATCACTCCCGGGGTCCCGTTCACCGTGGCGTCGCCGACCTTGTATTCCGCCCCGGCCCGGATGGTGGCGACCTGGTCGAGGCGCACCGGCACTCCTTCGCGGAAGGCGACGACCGCGGCGCGCAGGTCGTCCACCGAGGCGACGCGTCCTTCCGCCCGGATCGGCAGGGACTGCTCCCCCGTCTCGACGAAACCCGCCGCCGCGAGGGCGGTGCTCTCCGAGGCCGCGGCGGTCGCCTGGTCGAGCGACAGGCCGAAGGCGCGCAGCGACGACGGGGCCAGGAGCACCTGGTACTGCTTGACGCCCCCTCCGAAGACGGTGACGCGCGCCACGCCGGGGACGGCCAGGAAGCGCGGTTTCAAGGTCCAGTCGGCCAGCGCCCGCAGCTCCAGCTCGTCGAATCCGGGCGCCCCGGTCAGCCCGACATCGAGCAGGGTGCTCGAAGCCGACACGGTCGGCGTGATCGCCGGCGGCTCGACCCCCGACGGCAGGCGCCGTGCCGCGATGGCCAGCCGTTCGGCGATGGCCTGGCGCGCCTCGGGGAGCCGAATCGCGTCCGAGAAGATGCAGGTGAGGGCGGAGATGCCGGCGGCCGAGGTCGACCGCATGGTGACGAGCCCCGGCGCCCCGTTGATGGCCTGCTCGAGCGGCAGGCTGACGAGCGACTCGACCTCCACCGCCGAGAACCCGGGGGCTTCGGTCTGGATCGACACCTCGATCGGCGCGAACTCCGGGAAGACGTCGATCGGCGCCGTCGCCGCCAGCCGGATCCCCGGCAGCAGGAGGATCAGCGCCGCGGCGACGACGACGCCGCGGTGCGCGAGCGAGAACCCGACGATGCGGGCCAGCACCGGCCGGCCCTACCGACCGCCGGCGTCGTCTTTGTCGCCGCCGGCCTCGTCTTCGTCGTCGTCCCCTGCGAGCCCCTGCCGCGCCTTGAGCCACTCGCCCCACAGCCGGCTGGCGCCGCGCACCACCACGGTCGCGCCGGGATCGAGACCGGCGACGATTTCGCTCCGCCCGCCCGCCTCGGCACCGACCTTCACGTCGGCCCGCTCGTACCCGTCCTTGCGGCGCACGAAGAGAATGCGCCCCGCCTCGGCGTACAGGAGCGCCGCGGTCGGCACGCTGAGCGCCTCGCGGCTCGCGACCTCGATGGTCGCGGTGCCGAGGCTCTGCGGCCGCAGCGCGTGCTTCGGATCCGCGACGGCGATGCGGCCGGTCAGGGTGCGCGTCTGCGGCTTGACGAAGCGGGCGAGGGCGATGACGCGGCCGCGGAAACGGGCCTCGGGAAGCGACTCGACCGTGACCCAGGCGGTGTCGCCGGCATGGATGGCGCTGGCGTGCGCCTCGTCGATCTCGGCGAGCGCCCAGATGTCGCCGGCGCTGCGGGCCGGCGCTGCCTGGGCCTGGAGGCCGAGGCGATCGAGGGCGGCCTCGGCGCGCTGGCGATCGACGCGCGCCTGCGCCGCCTCCGCCTCGGCCGCCTGCACCGCCTTGGCCGCCACCACTTCGCGGGCCAGGAGGCCCCGCAAGCGCTCCAGCTCGGCGGCGGCCCGCACCTCGCGGGCCCGGGCCGCCTGGTCATCGAGCCGTGCTTCGATCTCCTCCGGCGTCTCCGGGGTCGGGCTGAGGCGGCACGGCACGGTGACGCCGACCGCGAAGGGCCCCGGTTGCACGACCTCGGTCTCGATCCCCGCGGCGTGCTCCGCCTCGGGAGCCAGGACGATGAGGCGCGAGGTTTTCTCTTCCTTGTCGGTGGCGGAGGATCCGGCGGGGTGGTCTTGGTGTGACGCGTGGCGGCAGGCGGGAATCGACGCCGCGAGCAGCACCAGGAGCGCGGCGATGGCCGGGCGGGCCGGCGGCCGGGGGATCACGGCGTCTCCGGGCGGGCGTCGCTGCCGAGGGCGCGGGTGAGCCGGGCCGCCTGCAGCGCCGCCTCGAGACGGGCGCGCAGCGACTCCTCGCGCAGCGCGAGGACGGTGCGCCGCGCGTCGAGGTAGTCGAGGAGGCCGGTTTCGCCGGCGCGGTACGCCTGGCGCGCCAGGTCGAGCATGGTCTCGGCGTCCTTGAGCAGATCGCCGGTGAGGAGCGCCTGCTGATCGCGCGCCGCCCGGAAGCGGTGCCAGGTCTCGGCGACCGTGCGCGTCGTCTGCAGCCGCTCCGCCTCCACGTCCGACTTCGCGGCATCGCGCGCCGCCTCGGCCGCCGCGATTCCGCCCTTGTTCCGATCCCACAGGGGCAGGCGGAAGGCGACGCCGAGCCCCGCGTAGGATTCCCCCTCCTCGCGGCCGATCGTCGGTCCGACGGCGATGAGCGGGCGGCGCTCGACGCGGGCCCGCTCGGCGCCGCGGGCTGCCGCTTCCGCCCGGTGCTCGGCGGCCTGGAGGCGGGGCTCCGAAGCGAGCGCCTGCGCCACGAGATCGTCGAGCGCCTGCTCGGGAGCCGTCGGTCCCTCGGGTGCGAGGAAGCGGGCCGGCGTCTCCGCCGCCCGGCCGAGGAGGAGATTCAGGGAGGCGGTCTCGGCCCCCCGATCGCCGCGCGCCCGGACCGCCTGCGCTTCCGCCCGGCTCGATTCGATGGCCGCCTTGCGCCCCTCGAACGGCGGCGCGTCACCGGCGGTGACCCGTGCCTCCGCCCCCTGCCGCAGCTCGCGCGCCGCCTGCAGGTCCTCCTCCTTCACCTCGGCGATCGCCGCGGCGAAAGCGGCGCGCATCCACGCGCTGCGCACCTCGAGCAGGAGATCGCAGCGGATCTGCTCGCGCGTCCGCTCGGCCGCGGCGAGGCGCTCGGTCGCCTCGGCGCGCGCCGCCTCGCGCCCCGATCCCCACGGCAGCGGCTGCCGCAGCGACAGGACCGTCTCCTTCGGCCCGTCGCCGTTGGTGAAGCGGACCGCATCGAGCACGAGATCCGGATTGGGATACAGGCCGGCCTGGGTCAGGAGCCCCTGCGCTTCGCGCACCTGCGCCTCGGCGGAGACGAGCGCCGGACTCGCCGCCTCGCCCAGGCGCAGCGCCTCCTCGAGCGTCAGTGGCTCGTCCGCAACCGGGGCGGAGGCATCGGGCGGCGCGGCGGAGACGAGCGAGAACGCGAGAATGAAACCACCGAGGAGAGATCCACCGGCCCGTGACATCGCAGGGCGTGTCACGGGGCCGGCATCACGATTCGGCGCGGCGCGTGTGCCCGCCGAGACTCCCCCGCTTCTTGAGGGCCCGCGCGGTGACGTAGCCCAGGAGCGCGACGCCCCAGACGCCCGCGAGCAGCAGCACGCGCGCCTTGAACGCGTCCGCGTCGAGCCGCTGGCGCGACTCCAGGGTCAGGATGAGCACGAGCATCGTCACCCAGGCGAACGTGGCGCCGTATTCCTTGCGCACCACCTTGGCCCAGTCGAAGGTCATCCCCTGCAGGGTGCGCCCGAGGCCGCGCGGGTTCGGCAGGAAGCGCGGCACGCGGCGCAGGTAGTCCTCGTAGGCCGCTCCGAAGCGGCCGGCGAGGAAGGCTTCCTCGGCCAGCGTGATGGCGATGTAGGCGAAGACGAAGAAGCCGATGCCGAGCCCGACGACCCACGGATTGCCGTGCACGAGGAACAGCCCGCTCAGGATCAGCACGTTGCCGACGTAGAGCGGGTTGCGGCAGTGCGCGAACAGCCCGTCGGTGACGAGATCGTCGGCGTGGATGCGGCGGTTCTGGCCGCCCCGCTTGATGTAGGCGAAGCCGATGACCGCCATGCGCAGACCCTGGCCCAGGAACAGGAGCAGCAGGCCGAGCGCGTCGCCGACGTCCAGCCCCGATCCGGAGGCTCCGCCCGGCCACGGGCGCGGGGCGAACCCGAAGACGAGCAGCACCTGCACCAGAGGGAACAGCATCTCCCTCCAGTGGAAGAAGAAGTTCCCCGCCGCCACCATCAGGCGCTTCATGTCGAGGCCACGATGCCGCAGAAGTTGTACCACTTGAAGAACGTGTCGGCCTGCGCGAAGCCGCAGCGCGCCAGGAGCTCCCGGTTCTCGTCGAGCCGGTACGGGATGAGCACGTTCTCGAGCGCCTCGCGCTTCTGGGCGATCTCGAGCCTGGTGTAGCCGTTGCGCTCCTTCAGCTTGTAGTAGTGGTCGATCCACAGCCGGTTGAACAGCGGCGTGTCGCCGAGCACCTTCTCGACCATGATGACGCAGCCGCCGTCCACCAGGCCCCGCCGCACGTCGTGCAGCAGCCGCTCGCGCTGCAGCGGCCGCACGAACTGCAGCGTCAGCACGAGCAGCGCGACCGACACGCCCTCGAGCGGCAGGCTCTGGTTCAGGTCGGCGCACAGAAGCTCGACCGGCCGGCGCACCTGGCGCTCGTCGAGCTTGACCCGCGCCTTCGCCAGCATCTCCTCCGACGAGTCGACGCCGACGAAGCGCACCGGAAGATCGGCGGGGATCAGGCGATCGAGCGCCACGATCGACGTGGCGGTGGAGCACCCGAGATCGACGACGGCGGTGTGCGGCTGGGCGAAATCGCACGCCAGCTCCGCCACCATCTCCTGGATCACCCGGTAGTGCGGCACCGAGCGGTCCAGCATGTCGTCGAAGACCGCCGCAGTGTCGCGTCCGAAGTCGAAGTCATCGATCTTCCCCCGCGGCTCCGCGAACACCTGGTCGCGCGCGCGGGCGGCTTCCGGGGACATCGCCTCGCGCACGACCGCATCCGGCGCCGCGGCGGCGGGAGCGGCCGCCTCGCGGGGGGATCGGGGATCGACGGGGCGTTCTCGAGGGGTGGAGCGGGGCTGCGTGTCCATCGGGCTCACCTCGCGTGGTTCCTGGTCGTGGTCGGGGACTTCGTCGTGAGTGCGGCTTTGGGCACCGCGATGCCGAGCCCCTCCACCAGAGCGGAGTAGGCGGGCAGGTCGAGCTGCTGGAAGCCGTCGGACAGCGCCCGGTCGGGCGCGGCGTGAACTTCGACCATGATCCCGTCGGCCCCCGCGGCGAGCGCGGCGCGGCCGCACGGCAGGACGATGTCGCGCCGCCCCAGCGCGTGGCTCAGGTCGACGATCACAGGCAAGGAGGTCTCGAGCTTGAGGATCGGCACCGCCGAGATGTCGAGCGTGTTGCGGGTCGCCCGCTCGAAGGTGCGGATGCCCCGCTCGCACAGGACGACGCGGTCGTTGCCGTGCGACAGGATGTACTCCGCCGACAGCAGCAGCTCCTCGAGGGTGGCGCTGAAGGCGCGCTTCAGCAGGATCGGCTTGCCGATCTTCCCGAGCGCCTTGAGGAGCTCGGTGTTGTACATGTTGCGCGCCCCGACCTGCAGCATGTCGCAGTATTCGGCCACGAGCGGCAGGGTGGCGACGTCGAGCACCTCGGTGACCGTCGCGAGGCCATGCTTGCGCCCCACGCGCTGCAGCAGGCGCAGCCCTTCTTCGCGCAGCCCCTGGAAGGAGTAGGGATTCGTCCGCGGCTTGAAAGCGCCGCCGCGCAAGAGCGTCGGCACCGGCATCGAGGCGAGATGCGCCGCCACCCGCTCCATCTGCTCTTCGTCTTCGACCGCGCAGGGACCGGCGAACATCACCGGACGCCCCCCGCCGATCGCGACGGGACCGACCATCAATCCCTCGGGCCCGACGAGGCCGCGCTGGCGCACCTTCAGGGCGTCCTTGCGCGTCTTCTCCTGCACGCCGAGGGAGGTCCGGAAGATCGCCTTGAAGACCTCGCCGATCTCGAACGGACCGAAGGCGCCGCTCGGGCGCGACTGCAGCGCCTGCAGCATCTCCTCCTCGCGGCCGGGGTCGTGGCCGTCGAGGCCCTGCGCCTGCTTCAGCCGCGCGATGGCGACCACCACCTCGGCCCGCTCCTTGAGCAGGTCGAGCAGCTTGTCGTTGAGACGGTCGATGTCGGCGCGCAGCGTCTTGAGATCGGCCCCACCTTTCACGTCGCCTCCCTTCGTCCGGCTCATGCCGGCGCTCCTGCGTTCCTCACGCCGACACCACGCGCGGCCCGCTGACCTGGATCGAGAGCGTCCGATCGGGGCCGAGACTCGGCTCGACCCGGTACCCGAGAGTGGAGCACAGCGAGCGGACGAGCGTCAGCCCCAGACCGGCGTGCTGCCCGCCCGCGCGCGCCTCGTCCTTGCGCCAGAAGCGATCGAAGAGCCGCCCGACATCCTCCTGGCGCAGCGCCGGCGCCGGGTTGCTGACCGACAGACGGAACCCGGGCTCCTCGACGCTGACGGCGCAGGCCACGGCCGAGCCCTGCGGCGCGTACTCGATGGCGTTGCCGAGCAGGTTGTGCAGGATGAGCCGCAGCATCGAGACATCGGTCACCAGCACGCCCTGGCCGCGCGCCTGCAGATCGAGCGACAGGCCGCGCTCCGCGGCACGCGCCTTCAGGCGCTCCCAGACGTTGCGCGTCAGGTCCTCGAGCACCGCCTCCTCCGGATTGAGCGTGTCCGCCCCGGCCTCGGAGCGCGCCAAGGCGAGGAGGTTGGCGATGAGCCCCTCCATCTGCCCGGCGACGTGCTCGACGTCCCCGAAGAAGGAGCGGATCGCCTCGGTGTCTCCGGGCCAGCGGGCCGCCACCTCGGCGAGGTTGCGCAGCTCGGCCACCGGCGTGCGCAGCTCGTGCGCCACGTTGCTCGAGAACAGGCGCTCGCGTTCGATCGCCTGCTTGAGGCGGTCGAGCAGATCGTCGACGCGGCAGGCCAGCGGCGTCACCTCCACCGGCAGCCCGGCCGTGCCGACGCGGCTTTCGAGGTTCCCCGGATCGAGCGCCGCCACGCGATCGGCGAGCCGCTCGATCGGCGCGACGGTCGAGGAGACCGTCCAGCGGACCACGACGATGAGCCCCGCGACGAAGGCGATCGCGGCGCCTCCCAGGACCGCCCGCACGCGGCCGATCGCCATGCGGAGATCGGCGACGTCGCGCGCCAGCGCCAGCGTCATGGTCGTCCTCCGGCTCGCGGGCAGCGACGCCGCATCGACATAGTGCTCCTCGTCCCGGGCGTCGCGCACGACATAGCGCGGCTCGAACTCGAGCAGGATGTACCGGCCTTCGC
>DASYQE010000245.1:0-2209 GCA_036005805.1 Candidatus Polarisedimenticolia bacterium
GGAGTCTCGGGCTTCTTGACCTCCGGCGGCTTGACCGGGGCGGGCTTGGGAGGCTCGGGCGTGGGGGCCGGAGCCGCCGCCGCGGGGGCCGGGGCCGGGGCGGCCGCCGCCGGGCCGCCGGGAAGGGTGACGAGGTCGACGACGTAGACCTTGTTGCCGGACGGACCCGAGGACAGGAAACGCGGCACGCCGACGACGAAGAAGAACGCGAGCAAATGCAGGATGACCGAAACCACGACGAACGGACGGCCGACGCGGCCGCCGGCGGTTTCGCGCGCCGCGGCGGCCGGGCTCACCGCTTCTTGTCCCGTCCGGCAGCCGGCTTCGCGGGCTTCGCCGCGGCGGTGGTTTTCGCCGGGGTTTCGGGGCGGGTGACCATCCCGACCTTGTCCGCGCCGGACTTCTTGATCTGGTCCATCACCGCCATGACGCGCCCGTACGGCACGTCCTGGTCGGCGCGCAGGAAGACGAAGTCGGTGCCGGTGCGGTCCATCTCCGATTTCAGCTTCTCGGTCAAAAGCGCCAGGTTCACCGGCCGGTCGTTCAGGTAGATGGTGCTGTCCTGATCGACGCTGACGATCAGGCGATCCTCCTGCGTGTCGCTGCCCGACTCCGTGCGCGGCAGCCGGATGTCGATGCCGCGGCTCATCATCGGCGCCGTGACCATGAAGATGATCAGGAGCACGAGCACCACGTCGACGAGAGGCGTGACGTTGATGTCGGAGAGGGCCGGGCCGAAGCGGCCGCCGCCTCCGCGCTCCCCGACGCTCATGCTCATGAGGTCCTCGCCCGTCGCGTCGCGACCGCGAGTCGGAGCGCCGGCCGGGTCATGATCAGATCCGGAATTTCCCGGCCTCGGCCGCAGCCGCGGCGGGGCGGGCGGCGTCGAGCTGCGACTCGGCCTGCGAAAGGAACTGCGGCACGAAGCGATCGATGCGCGCGCCGAGCCGGCGGGCCCGCGCCAGCAGGAGGTTGTAGCCGCAGACCGCCGGGATGGCGGCGGCGAGCCCGGCGGCGGTGGTGACCAGCGCCTCCGAGATGCCGGGCGCCACCGCGGCGAGGCTGGCCGATCCGGTCAGTCCGATCCCCTGGAAGGCGTCCATGATGCCCCACACGGTCCCGAACAGGCCGATGAAGGGGGCGACGCTGCCGGTGGTCGCCAAAAGGCCGAGGTTGCGATCGAGGGTGTCGGCCTCCATGCCCGCCGCCTCGTCCACGCGGCGGCGCAGCCGGTTCATGACGCGCTGCCGGCCCTCCTCGGTCGGCGCGGCGCCCCGGGCGCCCCCGACGCCTTCGTTGACCGCGGCGATGAGCTCGCGGAAGCCTGCCTGCAGGATCGGCGCGAGCGGGCTGGCGGTGTGGCGCGCCGCCCGGTCGTACATGTCCGACAGCCGCTTGTCCCCCTGCAGGTCGGCGAGCAGCCGCCTGGACTCGGCTTCGGCGCGCTTGAGGAACCGCCAGCGCTCGAGCATGACGGCCCACGACATGACGGAGAAGGCGAGCAGCGTCAGGAGCACTCCCTGCGCCACCCAGCCGGATTCGGTGATGAGGCGCAGCGGATCGGCGTGCAGTCCGGGGGTCGTTGCGGCCGCGGCGAGCGGAACCGGGATCATCAGGGGCATGCGGGGGCGGGTCTCCTGGCTCGGACTCCTTGGGGCGCGACGACCCAGAGGGAAAAACGCGCCGGACGCGCGCGAAGTCGCAAGCGGTCCGTAAGTTAGCACACGCCCGATTCATTGACAACGAAAGATCCGCTCTGTTACCGTGCCGCCCGGCGAAAATGATTCGCTGCCTGCACGTCAGGAACCTCGCCATCGTCAAAGAGGCGACCCTCGATCTCGGACCGGGGCTGAACCTCCTCACCGGCGAAACCGGCGCCGGCAAGTCGATCCTCGTGGACGCGCTGCTCCTCGGCCTCGGCGGTCGCGCCGAGAGCGAATCGGTGCGCACCGGGGAAGAGCGCGGCACGGTCGCGCTCGAGTTCGAAGTGACCTCTCCCGCGGCGCGCGCCTTCCTCGAAGAGCATGGCTACCCCCTGGAGCAGGGACACGTCGTGGTGCAGCGGGAGATCGCCGCGGAGGGGCGCGGGAGGGCCTTCATCGGCGGCGTCCCGGCCCCGATCTCGGATCTGAAGGCCTTCGGCGCGCTGGCGGTCTCGGTCCACGGCCAGCACCAGCACCAGACGCTGCTCGATCCGGCGTCGCACCTG
>DASYQE010000246.1:0-17473 GCA_036005805.1 Candidatus Polarisedimenticolia bacterium
GGTACGACGTCACCCCCTGGTCGTAGCGGGCCTGCGACAGGGCGAGCGCCGAGCGGGCCGCCTTCACCTGCTGGTCGAAGGCGGCGACGAGATCCCGGGAGGTGCACACCGCGGCGAGGGCGTCCTCGACCTCCCGGAACGCCTGCTGCACCGATCCTTCGTAGAAGTAGAGCGCCTGCTCGGTCTGCGCCCGGGCGATCTCGACGCGGCGCTTGTTCTTGCCGAAATTGAACAGGGGCTGCAGGAGCGATCCGGCGATGCTCCAGGTGCCGGCGCCCCCCTTGGTGATGTCGGAGAGGTCGCTGCTGGCGGCGCCGGCCGAGGCGGTCAGGGCGATGAGCGGGAAGCGCTGCGCCTCGGCGACCCCGATGCGGGCGTTGGCGGCGACGAGCTGAGCCTCCGCCGACTGCACGTCGGGGCGGCGGACCAAAAGGTCCGAGGTGATGCCCGCCGGGACGTCGGGCGGGAGGATCGCGTCGTAGAGCGGCCGGCCGCGCGGCACGTCTCCGGGGAAGCGTCCGAGCAGGATGCGGATGCGGTCCTCCGTCTCGGCGATCTGCCGCTCGAACTGCGGGATGGCGGCGGCGGCGATCGACTGCTGGATCTCCGCCTGGCGCACGTCGAGGGCCGAGACGATCCCCTTGTCGAAGCGGGCGGTGATGATGCGCAGGTACTCGGTGCGTGCCTGGAGCGTGGTGCGGGCGATGGCCAGGCGGTTGTCGAGATCGAGGAGATCGACATACGCGGTGGCGACATCGGAGACGAGCGACAGCACCACCGTCTGGCGCGCCATCTCGCTTCCGAGGAGCTCGGCGCGCGCCGCCTCGGTGGCGCGGCGGTACTTCCCCCACAGATCGACTTCGTAGAACGCCTCGACGCGGCCGCTGAAGAAGTTGTGCGTGTCGCCCCCTCCGGCGGTGTCGGCGACCTGCTCGCTGGTGCGGAAGCGGGTCGCGTCGATCGCCAGGTTCACCACCGGGAACTGATCGGCGTGGGTGAAGCCGTAGCGGGCGCGCGCCTCGTCGACGCGGGCCGCAGCGATGCCCAGGTCCTTGTTCTCGTTGAGCGCGATCGTGACCAGCTCGCGCAGCGTGTCGTCCTGGAACAGATCCCACCAGGCGGTGTCGGAGGAGGTCGGTCCGGAAAGAGCCTGCTGGCGCCACATCTGCGGCAGGGTCATCTCGGGCTGCTGGTAGTCGGGCCCGAGCCGGCAGGAGGCGAGCGCCGCCGGCAGCAGCAGCGCCGCGAGGAAGACGCGCGCGAGACGTTTCATGTCAGTGAGCCGCCGCCGGCTTGGTTTCGCCGCCGGGGGGCGCCGGCTTGTGCCTGCCGCCGCCGGTGATCTTCTCGACGAAGGTGAACAGGACCGGGATCAGCACGACGCCGACGATGGTCGCGACGAGCATGCCGGCGAACACCGCCATCCCCATGACCTTGCGCCCCTCGGCGCCGGCGCCGGAAGCGCGCACCAGCGGCACGACCCCGAGGATGAAGGCGAACGCGGTCATCAGGATGGGCCGGAACCTGAGCTTCGCCCCTTCGAGCGCCGCTTCGACGATCGGCATGCCTTCGTGCAGCTTGGCGCGCGCGAACTCGACGATCAGGATGGCGTTCTTCGCCGCCAGCCCGATGAGCATCACCAGGCCGATCTGCGCGAAGACGTTGTTGACGTACGACTCGCTCACAAAGCGCATCAGCCACAGCCCGAGGAAGGCGCCGAACGCCGCGAAGGGCGTCCCGAGGAGCACCGAGAACGGCAGCGACCACGACTCGTACTGCGCCGCCAGGATCAGGAAGACCAGCAGGATGGCGAACGCGAACACCACCGCGCTCGACCCGGCCGCCTTCTTCTCCTGGTAGGACATGTCGGTCCAGTCGTAGCCGGCCCCCGCGTCGAGGGTCTCGGCGGCCACCTGCTCGAGGGCGGTGAGCGCCTGCTGCGAGGAGTACCCGGCCGCGGGCACCCCGGTGATGTCGGCGGAGCGGAAAAGATTGAAGCGGTTGGTGTACTCGGGGCCCGAGGCGCTCGCCGTGGAGACGAAGCTCGACAGCGGCACCATCTTTCCCTGGCTGTTGCGCACGTGGAAGACGCTCAGGTCCTCGGGGCGCACGCGGTACTCCGGCTCCGCCTGCACGAACACCTTGTAGACGCGGCCGAAGCGGTTGAAGTCGTTGACGTACGAGCCGCCGAGGAAGGCCCCGAGCGTCGTGTTGACGTCGTCGAGCGTCACCCCCTGCTTGAGCACCTTGTCGCGGTCCACCTCGGCGAACACCTGGGGAACGCTGGCGCGGTAGGTCGTCAGGACGCGGCCGATCTCCGGCCGCTTCGACGCCGCGGCGACGAACTTCTGCGCCTCGTCGGCCAGGTACTGCGGCGACTGGCCGGAGCGGTCCTGCAGCACGAAGGTGAAGCCGGCGCCGGTGCCGAGGCCCGGGATGGCGGGCGGGCCGAAGGCGAAGACGGTGGCCTCGGGAATCGTCGTCGCGAACTCGCGGTTCAGCCGCGCCATGATGCCGCGCGACGTCCCCTCGGCTCCGTGCCGCTCGTGCCACTCCTTGAGCTGCACGAAGAAGAAGGCGTTGTTCGAGGCGTAGGCCGACGTCAGCATGCTGTAGCCGGTGACGGTGGTGTACGAGGCGATCTCCTCCGTCTTCCCGAGGATCGCCTCGACCTTCTTGCAGACGGCGTCCGAGCGGTCGAGCGACGCCGCGTCGGGGAGCTGCACGTTCACCATCACGTACCCCTCGTCTTCCTCCGGCACGAACCCGCCCGGGATGCGGCGCGCCAGCGCGACGGTCAGCCCGATCAGGATGAGGACGAGGATGAGGCTCCGGACCATCCGCCGGACCATGAACCCGGTCAGGCCGACGTAGCCGGCGGTGAACTTGTCGAACATCCGGTTGAACCAGCCGTAGAAGGGATCGAGGAACGACTTCGACTCCGCCTTGGGCTTGAGGAGCAGGGCGCTCAGCGCCGGGCTCAGGGTGAGCGCGTTGAACGCCGACAGCAGCACCGAGATGGCGATGGTGATGGCGAACTGCTGGTACAGCCGCCCGGTGATGCCGCTGATGAAGGCGACCGGCACGAACACGGCGCTCAGGATGAGGGCGATGGCGACGACCGGGCCGGACACCTCCTCCATCGCCTTGAGGGTCGCCTCCTTCGGATTCATGCCGTGCTCGATGTGGTGCATGACCGCCTCGACCACGACGATGGCGTCGTCCACGACGATGCCGATGGCGAGGACGAGGCCGAGCAGCGACAGCACGTTCACCGAGAAGCCGAGCATCGGGAACGCCATCAGCGTGCCGACCAGCGACACCGGCACGGTCAGGAGCGGAATGAGGGTGGCGCGCCAGTTCTGCAGGAAGATGAAGACGACGATCAGCACGAGGACGACCGCTTCGAGCAGCGTGTGCAGGATCTCGTTGATCCCCTCGCGCACCGGCAGCGTCGTGTCGAGCGAAATCTGGTAGCCGAGGTCGGAGGGGAACCGGGTGGCCGCCTCGGCGACCGTCTTCTTGATCGCGTCCGAGACCTGCAGGGCGTTCGACCCCGGCGCCTGGTAGATGGCGATGACGGCGCTCGGCTTGCCGTTCAGACGGCCGCGGGCGGTGTAGAGGAGCGAGCCGAGCTCCGTGCGCGCCACGTCCCCGAGGCGCACCTGCGAGCCGTCCGGGTTGGTGCGCAGCACGATGGAGCCGAACTCCTCGACCGTCATCAGGCGTCCCTGCGTCTTCACGATGTAGGTGAAGTCGGTCCCCGGAGGGGCGGGCGGACCGCCGATCTGACCCGCCGGCGTGATGACGTTCTGCTGCTGGACGGCACGGACGATGTCGGGGACGGTGAGACCGAGCGACGCCAGGCGATCGGGGTTGAGCCAGATGCGCATGGCGTAGTCGCTGCCGCCGAACAGGTTCACCTGCCCGACGCCGCGGATGCGCGCCAGCGCGTCGTTGATGTTGATGGCGGCGTAGTTGCTCAGAAAGGCGCTGTCGTAGGTGCCGTTCGGGGAGGTCAGCGCCACCAGCATCAGCGGGAAGGCGAGCGACTTCTTGACCGTGACGCCGTAGTTCTTCACGGAGGTCGGCAGCGACGCGGTCGCCTGCGACAGGCGGTTCTGCGTCAGGACGTTGGCGATGTCGAGGTCGGTCCCGACTTCGAACGACACGCGCATCGTCAGCGTGCCGTCGTTGGCGTTGATCGACTTGAGGTAGATGGAATAGTCGACGCCGTTGACCTGCTGTTCGATGGGTGTTGCCACCGACTGCTCGACGTCCACGGCCGAGGCGCCGACGTAGGTGGTGGTGATCTGGATCATCGGCGGCACGATGTCGGGGTACTGCGCCACCGGGACGCGCGTCAGCGCCACCAGCCCGAGCAGGACAGTGACGATGGAGATGACCATCGCCACGATCGGGCGGTTGACGAAGAAGCGCGCCATCGATCAGTGCGACGCGGGCGGAGCGGGGGCCGGCGGATTCGCGGCGCCGGGCGCGGCCGGGACGGTCTCCTCCGCGGAGACCTCCTTCGGGACCACCTTCCCGCCGGGGCGGATCTTCTGGGCGCCGGCGAGGACCACCCGATCCTGGGGTTGCAGCCCGTTCTCCACCACCACCAGGCTGCCGATGCGCGGGCCGGTCTGGATGGTCTTCGTCACGACCGTGTCGTCGGGGCCGACGATCGACACCAGCTGCTGCCCCTGCAGCTCCTGGATCGCGCGCTGCGGCACGAGCAGCGCGCCCTTGCGCGTGTCGATGACGATGCGCACGCGGGCGTACTGCCCCGGCCGCAGCACCGCGTCGGGGTTCGGGAAGGAGGCCTGCAGCCGCAAGGTGCCGGTCGAGGGATCGATCTGGCGGTCGGCGAAGTCGAGCGATCCCTTCTGCGGGTAGACCGAGCCGTCGGCGAGCAGGAGCTCGATGTTGTCGTGCTTCATGCGCCGCTCCTTGTCGTCGGGATGCGGCGGGCCGAACTTGCGCATCAGGTCGAGGTAGTCGCGCTCGGTGATCGCGAAGCGCACCTGCACCGAGGCGACGTTCGAGACGGTGTTGAGCACGATCGGGTTCGGAGACTGGCCGACGTAGTCACCGACCTTCGCCTGGGTCATCCCGATGAGGCCGTCGATGGGGGAAGAGATGCGGGTGTAGCCGAGGCTGATCTTCGAGAAGCGCAGGCTCGCCTGGGCCGCGTCCACCTGGCCGCGCGCCGCGCCCTCTTCGGCGACCGCCGCGTCGAGGTCGGCCTGGCTGACCGCGTGCATCTCGGCGAGCGGGCGGTAGCGCTTCACGTCCGACTCGGCCTTCACGAGGCGCGTCTTCGCGGAGGCGAGGTCGCCTTCGGCCTTGGCCACCGTCTGCTGCTGCTCGCTCGGATCGATGGTGTAGAGGAGGTCCCCCTTGCGGACGTTGGTGCCCTCCTTGAAGTGCATCCCCTGCAGGAACCCGGCGACGCGCGCCCGGATCTCGGTGTCCTGGGAGCCGTAGATCTGTCCGACGCGCTCGGCGGTGATCGGCGTGTCGCGCTGGAGGACGCGCACGACCGGCACTTCGGGGGTCTTCGCCTCCGGCGCCGCCTCATCCTTGCAGGCGCAGAGAGAGACCGCGGCCAGCGCGGCCGCGACGGCGATTGTCACGGTCGATCGTGTCATCCGGTGTCTCCGGGTTCCCGAGGCGGAGCGGATTATAGCCGCGAAGATCGGGCCGTCGCCTCGCCGGCGGACCAGCCCTTTGGGGCAGGTGAGCCGCGGGGCGCGCACGCCAGGGGCTCCCCGTGCCAGACTGCCGCGCCATGGACGAGCCGGTCCGCAGAACTCCCGCGCCGCGGTGGAGGCGGCGGCTGGGCTACGGGTTGCTGGCGATCCCCGTGCTGGCGGCTTCGGCCCTCGGCGGCATCGTGCTGCTGTTCGCCCTCCAGGCGCGCGTCCGGCTGCCAGCCTTGCACGCCTGGCATCGCGTCCGGCTCGAGGAGGAGTTCCGGGCCGGGGCCCGCGGCGCTCCGGCCACCTTCGACGACTACCGCAAGCTGGAGGATCGGCTGTTCGCCGAGATGCGCCGCCGGATCCTCGACGATCCCGGAGCGGCCGATTCGTTCCTGCTCGGACGCTACCATCCCGGCAGCGTTCCCGGGCGTCTCGCCCTCGAGACGGTCCACAACCATTCCTACGAGCTGACGCCGGAGAATCCCCGCGGCGCCGTGCTGCTCGTGCACGGGCTGTCCGATTCCCCCTACAGCATGCGCGGCATCGCCGAGGTCTTCTTCCGGAACGGCTACGACGTCGTGGTGCTGCGGCTGCCGGGTCACGGCACGATTCCCGGGGCGCTGCGCGACGTCACCTGGCAGGACTGGTACGCCGCCGTCGTTCTTGCGGCAAAGTACACGGCGGGACGCGCCGGGGCCGGGCACGCGTTCTTCGCCTGTGGCCATTCGACCGGCTCGGCGCTCCTGACGCTCTACGCCGTGCGCGCCGCCTCGGACGAATCGCTGCCGCGTCCGGAGCGGCTGTTCCTCGTTTCGCCGGCGATCGGTATCTCGCCGTTCGCGGTGCTGACCAACATCGTGGCGGGGCTGTCGTTCCTGCCGGCGTTCGAGAAGTCGCAGTGGATCGACGTCCTCCCCGAGTACGACCCGTACAAGTACAACTCCTTCCCGGTGAACGCCGGCAACCAGATCTATTCCCTGACGCGTGTCCTGCGCGCCGCCCTGGCCGAAGCCGCGGAGGAAGGGCGACTCGACCGGATGCCGCGCGTCACCGTCTTCCAGTCGCTGGTCGATTCGACGGTAACCGCGTCCGAGGTCGTGAATGGGCTGCTGCTGCGCCTGCCGGGTGCGGGGAACGAGCTGGTCGTCTTCGACGTCAACCGCCGCGAGGAGATGCTGGGGCTTCTCTCTCCCGGCCCGACCCAGACGCTGGAGAACCTGCGCCAGGCCCCGTCGCTGCCGTTCCGGCTGACCCTGGTCGCCAACCGTCCCGACGGCTCGAACGCGATGGCGCTAATTGTCCGCGAAGCGGGCGCCGCCGCGGCCTCCGGAGCGGAGCAGCCGATCGACCTGCCGCTCGAATGGCCGCGGGGCGTCTTCTCCCTCGGCCACGTGGCGCTGCCGATCCCTCCCGACGATCCGGTCTACGGCATCGTCCCCGCCGAGGCGCAGCCGCGCTACCAGCTCGGCGCCTTCCAGGCTCGCGGAGAAGGCGGCGCGCTCCTGGTTCCCCTCGGCGCCTTCTCCCGCCTCCGCAGCAACCCCTTCTTCCAGGTTATCCACGACCGCATCACCGCGACCCTCGCGAGCGATCCCGCGAAGTAGGCGCTTCAGCGGGCGAGCGGCTTGTCGAGCCCCGGCGGATACTTCTTCCACGGGTCATCCTGTCCGGCGCGAAAGCCGTAGTCGAACAGGGCCACCATGAACGGGGTCTCGAACTCCTCCTTCTTGTTCTCGTACTTGAAGTCGGAGCCGATCCAGGTGACGTTGAAGTCGAGGCCGTCCTGCTGGGACGTCAGGTAGATGCGGTACAGGTCGCCGAGTCCCTGCGTCTGGATCAGCGAGTCGATGGCCCGCCCGGCGATGCTGATGGTCCGGCGCTCCACCTCGGCCCAGGTGGGGGCGAGCGCCGCGTTGCGGATGACGTAGACCGTGCCGGCGCGATCCATGGCCGGCGCACCCATCGCGGCCACGGTCCGCTTCAACGAGGGCGGGTAGAGGAACACCTGCGCGGAGGCTCCACCGTCCACGTGCATCTCTTCGTACTTTTTCCCATCCAGCTCGACCTGGACCATCGACGGGGGGAAAGCGCCGGGGATCGCCGCCGACGCCAGCAGGATCGAGCGGAAGAGGTCGAGTGCTCTGGGGCTGCCGTTCGTGGCGATGGCCCCCATGTTCCAGATGACCGGCTGGCGGGCGTCGAGATCGGTGGTGCCGATGAGGAGCAGCCGTCCCTTCGCGTATTCCGCCGCGATTTTCCGGAGCAGCTCGTCGTCCACGTGCTTCGAGATGAGCGCCCAGAGCGGCCGGTTGTCCGCCATGCCGTCGTTGCTGACGGCGGCGAGGAACCAGCGATGCCTCGCGATGTCGGTGGGGGCCACCGAGGTGTAGACCGTCTTGAGGACGTGATCGTAGTCGGGTCCGAGGAAGGCGAACGGCGCGATCAGGGCGCCGGTGCTGACGCCGGTGACCACCTTGAAGACCGGCCGCGTTCCCCTGGCGGTCCAGCCGCACAGCAGGCCGGCACCGTAGGCCCCCTTGTCCCCCCCTCCCGACACGGCGAGCAGGTCGACCGGGGGGAGCGGGCCGGTGTGGCCGCTCTGCTCGAGGAATGTCTGCTCCCGCTCCCGGGCCGCGACGACATCGCGAATCATCGGCTCGAGGTCCTGCAGGACGAAATAGCGGGCTCCGGGAATCCCCGGGATGACGGCGCTGGTCGTGCGGTCGAACGGGACCGGCGGCAGGCGGCGGGGGGGCTGGAACGCCCACGGCAAAAGCAGCCATCCGGACACCGCGACGGCCGCCAGGACCAATCCGACGACGACGAGCTTGCGCAAGGTCTTCCCCCGAAACGGGCGCGAAGCCTAGCATTCCCCGGCGACGCGCGAACCTGCCTCTGTGGGCAGGTTCGGATAAACTCCTCCCATGCGCAAGCTCTTCGGCGGGGTCGCGTTCGTCGTGTGCCTGGCGGGCCTTGCCCTCCCGGCGCCGGCAGCGGGGTCCGCTTCCGGCCTCCTTCGATGATGCGCGAGTACTGGTGGCCGATCGCCGCTTCCATCGTGATCATCGCGCTGCAGGCGGGGATCATCGCGGCGCTCCTTCTCGCGCGCCGCCGCCGGCACCAGGCGGAGGAGGAGACGCTGGCCCTGCGCCGTGACCTGGCGCATGCCGGGCGGGTCTCGGCGGTCGGGCAGCTCGCTTCATCGCTCGCCCACGAGCTGAACCAGCCGCTCGGGGCGATCCTGCGGAATGCCGAGGCGGCCGAGATCTACCTGAACGCCGACCCGCCCGATCTCGAGGAGGTCAAGGCGATCCTCGCGGACATCCGGCAGGACGATCTCCGGGCGGGTGGCGTCATCGACGAGGTGCGCGCGCTCCTGCGCCGGCACAGCCCCGATCTCGCGCCCCTCGATCTGCGTGGGGTCGTCGACGCCGTGGCGAGCCTGACCCGTCCCGACGCCCAGTCGCGCGGCGTGGAGATGGCAGTCGAGGTCGAGCCCGGGCTGCCGGTGATCGCGGGGAACTCCGTGCAATTGCAGCAGGTCCTGCTGAACCTCGTCCTCAACGGCATGGAGGCGATGGAGCAGACGCCGCTCGATCGCCGCCGCCTGCGCGTGCGCGTCCGGCCGGTGGACGCCGCCCACGTCGAGTTGTCGGTGACCGATGCGGGGCCGGGGATCCCCGAGCGGGAGAAAGCGCGCCTGTTCGAGAACTTCTACACCACCAAGACCACCGGCATGGGGATGGGGCTGGCCATCTGCCGGCGGATCGTCGAATCCCACGGCGGCCGCATCGAGGCGGGGAACGAGCGCGGCGGCGGGGCGACGCTGCGGGTGACGCTTCCCGCGCAGGGAGCGCAGGCGTGAGCGTGGCAGCAGGCTCCGGCGGCGAGCGCGGCGGCGCCCCGGCGCGGCCGAAGGTGTTCGTCGTGGACGACGATCGCTCCTTCCTGAACGCGGTGGCGCGGCTGCTCAGGGCCTCGGGGCACGACGTCGAAACCTTCTCGAAGGGGGCCGACCTGCTGGCCCGGCTCGAGCGCGATGACGCCACCGGCTGCGTCCTCGCCGACCTGCGCATGCCCGGCATGGACGGGCTGTCGCTGCAGCAGTGCCTGGCGGGTTCGGAGAACCCGCTGCCGGTGGTGTTCCTCACGGGGCACGGCGACATCTCCACCACCGTCCGGGCGATGAAGGCGGGGGCGGAGGATTTCCTCATCAAGACCGCCCCGAAGCCCGACCTCCTCGCCGCGGTGACCCGGGCGCTGGCGCGTTCGGCGCGGGAGCGCGGCGAGCGCGGGGTGTCGCGCGGTCGCCGCGAGCGCTTCGACCGGCTGACGCCGCGCGAACACCAGGTGCTCGCCCAGATCGTCCAGGGACGTCTCAACAAGGAGATTGCCTGGACGCTCGGGATCCACGAACGGACCGTCAAGCTGCACCGCACCAGCCTGTTCCGCAAGCTCGGCGTCGGCTCCGCAGTCGCCTTGACCCGCCTCGTCGAGGAAGCCGGTCTCGTCCCCGAGCTCGACGCGGCCGCGCGCGCATTCCCCAAAGGGCAGTAGCAACCTCCCTGTGTGTCCGCTAGCGTGACGACGTCCCGCGCACCGGGTCGTTGTGGATCCCGGCCGAAGCCGCGGACGCGCCGGTGCCCCCGAATGAGTCGAGTGGCGATCGTGGATGACGACAGCGCGCACAGCCGGGCGCTGGCGCGATTGCTCCACGCCTCCGGGATCGAGACCGAGATCTTCGCTTCGGCCGAGGCGTTCCTGGCGCGATCCGCCCCCGAGGTCCTCGACGCCCTCATCCTCGACCTCCAGCTCGGCGGGATGACGGGGTTCGAGCTGCAGAGGCGCCTCGCCCTCGCCGGGCCCGCTCCCCCGGTGGTGTTCCTGACCGCGCACGCCGAGCCGGAGACCATCGCCCGGGCCGCGGCGGCCGGCTGTCCCTTCGTCCGCAAGACCGACCCGGCGTCGGTCCTGCTCGACGCGCTGCGGCAGGCGATGGCGCCGCGGGGATCCTTCCCGAAGGGGAAGTAGGCCCGGCGGGGACCGAAGGGCTATGCTCCCGGCGTTCCGGCACCTGTCCACCTTCCCGGGAGGATTGATCTCATGAGCAAGACGTCTTACGTCAGTGTCTCCCTCGCCGCCGTCCTGTTCGCCGCGCCGCTTTTCGCCGGCGACGCGAAGCCGAAGACGGAGAGTGCATCGGTCACCGTCAAGACGACGATCGAGGCGATCGACCACGCGGCGCGCACGGTTACGCTGAAGGGCAAGGACGGCAACTACGAGACCCTGTCGGCGGGGCCGGAGATCAAGCGCTTCGACGAGCTGAAGGTCGGCGACAAGGTCACGTTCAAGTACACCGAGTCGGTGGCGGTGCGCATCCGCAAGCCGGGGGACCCGGTGACGGCGTCGTCGAACGGCGAGCCGGCGATCGTCCGCGGCGCGACCGAAAAGCCCAGCGGCACGATGACGCAGCAGGTCACCGCGAGCGTCGTGGTCAAGGCGGTGGACCCGGCGAACAAGTCGATCACCTTCATGGGCGAGGATGGCCGCAGCGTCAGCGTCCGGGTGGACGACAAGGGGCTGGTGAAAGACGTCCACCCCGGGGACAAGATCGAAGTGACCTACACGACGGCGCTGCTCATCGCCGTCGAATGAGCCGCGGCGCGAACGGACGAGACGAGGAGGGCATCATGAAGGACGATCCGAAGGACCTCAAGAACAACCCTGTTCCGACCGAGCCCGACGCCGAGGATCTGCCGCCCGGGGTGGATCGGCGCGCGTTCATCCTGCGCACCGCCGTCGTCGGGGCCGCCGCGGTTCTGACCGGCCGGACCACCGACGAGGTCGAGGCGGCCACGGCCGCGGCCGCGGCGAAACCCGCCGCCAAGCCGGCGACGGCGAAGACCGCGACCACCCTGTCACCGACGCTCGACGTGGTGAAGAAGTCGAAGGGCCCGGTGATGACGACCATCGAGGAGTTCTACAAGGTCGGCCCCGGCCCCTCGAGCAGCCACACCATCGGACCGATGCGCATCACTTACGACTTCTACCAGCGCTGCACCAAGCTCCCGGCCGCGACGCTCGCGCAGGTGGCCGGCCTGAAGGTGCACCTGTTCGGCAGCCTCAGCGCCACGGGGCTGGGGCACGGCACCGAGCGGGCCTGCCTCGCCGGGATCATCGGCAAGGAGCCGGCCACGGTCGAGCCCGAGTTCCTCGACGGCCTGCGCGACAAGCCGGATCAGACCTTCCCGGTGAAGTTCGGCGACAAGACGCTGAACATGTCGCTCAAGGACATCATCTACGACAAGAAGGACGGCACCTTCCCGCACCCGAACACCATGACCTGCAAGCTCCTGGGGCCGGCCAACAAGGTCCTCCTGGAGCAGGAGTACTACTCGGTCGGCGGCGGCTTCATCGAGTGGAAGGGATACCAGCCGCCCAAGAAGGGACAGCCGAAGTACCCCTACGCGACCATGAAGGAGCTGGTGGACCACGCGACGAAGAACAAGCTGTCGGTGGCGCAGGTGGTGCTGGCGAACGAAGTCGCCGTCTCCGGGAAGAGCGAGGCGGAGATCAACGCCTTCGTGGACAAGATCATGCTGGCGATGACCAACATCGTGAAATCGGGGCTGGCCATGCCCGAAGCGACGCTCCCCGGGCCGATCAAGCTCAAGACCAAGGCGGGCACCGTGTACAAGCGCGCCATGGACGACGAGTACGAAAAGCAGCGCGGGCTCGGTGTTGTCGCCGCGTATGCGCTGGCCGGCTCGGAGGAGAACGCCCGCGGCCACCTCGTTGTCACCGCCCCGACCGGCGGCTCCGCCGGCGTCATCCCCGCGGTGCTGTACGGCCTCGGCGAAGGAGGGCGCAACATGCCTCAGGAAAAGCTGCGCAACGGGATGCTGGCCGCCGCGGCGGTCGGGTACCTGTGCAAGCACAATGCGACCCTCTCGGGCGCGGAAGGGGGCTGCCAGGCGGAGATTGGTGTTGCCTCCGGCATGGGGGCCGCCCTCATCGCGCAGGCGCACGACTTCGAGCCCCAGGTCGTCTCCAACGCGGCGGAGGCGGCGATCGAGCACCATCTCGGCATGACCTGCGACCCGGTCGCGGGCTACGTGCAGGTGCCGTGCATCGAGCGCTGCGCCTTCGGCGCGATCAAGTCCTGGACCGGGTTCATGATCGCGAGCAACGAGATCCCCGTGAACCGGCGCCTCGACTTCGACACGACGGTCACGGCCATGGCGCTCACCGCCAAGGAGATGAACTCGAAGTACAAGGAAACCTCCGAAGGCGGCCTGGCGGTCTCCGTCACGCTCTGCTAGCGGGCTGGTGGTGCGGGCGGGGGCGGACAAGAGCGGCGTCCGGGTGGCGGCTCTCGCCTGGCTCGTGACCGCGTTCTTCTACTTCTACCAGTACGCCCTGCGATCGGCCCCGGCGGTCATGCTGCCGCAGCTCGGCAATGGCCTGGGGTTGAGCGCGGTCGCGGTCGCGTCGCTCGTCGGCCTCTTCTACTATGGCTATTCGCCGTTCAGCCTCGTCGCGGGGACGGCCATCGATCGCTTCGGCGCGCGCCGGCTCCTGCCGGTGGCGGCCGCGGCGGTCGGCGTCGGGGCCCTGCTCTTCGCCTCCGGAAGCGCGACGGCCGCCGCGGCCGGCCGCTTCATCCAGGGGGCGGGGGGCGTGTTCGCCCTGGTGGGGGCGATCGACATCGCCACCCGCGCTTTCCCTCCGGCGCGGGCCGCAACACTCATCGGCGCAACACAGATGTTCGGCATGGCCGGGGGCTCGGCGGGTCAGTTCGTGGTCGGTCCGCTCATCGCGGGAGGACTCGCCTGGAGCGCCTTCTGGGCCGGGATGGGCGGGGCCGGGCTGGCGATCGCGGTTCTTCTCTTCCTGCTGCTGCCGAAAGAAGAGCGCGTCCCGTCGGGAAACCGGGGAAACACGTTCGCGGCCCTGGGTGTGGTCTTCCGCAACCCGCAGTCGATCCTGTGCGGACTCATCGCGGGGCTGCTCTTCATCCCCACGACGATCTTCGACATGGTCTGGGGGGTGCGCTATCTGCAGGAGGGGCACGGCCTCGAGTACGCCGAGGCGGTGCTGCGCTCCGCGACCGTGCCGTTCGGCTGGATCCTCGGGTGCCCGCTGCTCGGGTTCGTCTCCGATCGGCTCGGCCGGCGCAAGCCGGTGATCCTCGCGGGCGCCGTCGTCCTCCTGGCGTCGATGGCCTGGGCGCTCTATGGAACACCGGGGGTCCTGCCGTCGTACCTCGTGGGGCTCGTGGCGGGGATCGCCTCGGGGGCGGCGATGCTCCCATACTCGGTCATCAAGGAGGCGAACCCGCCGCAGTACGGCGGCACGGCGACCGGGGTGATCAACTTCATCAACTTCACCTTCAGCGCCCTTTTAGGACCGGTCTTCGCGGGGGCGCTGCGGCGGGCGTCCGGCGGCGAGGCGACCCTGTCGCTCGGGCACTACCAGTCCGCCTTCGCGCCGATGCTGTTCGGCGTCGCGGGGGCGATCCTGCTGACCTTCCTGCTGCGGGAGACGGGGCCCGCGGCGCTGAGAAGCACGACGTGAGGAGCACGACATGAGCCAGGCGACCGGAACCGGAAAATACGAAGCCCTCCTCGCGCGCTGCGCGAAGCTCGAGCCGATCCCCACGGCGGTGGCGCACCCGTGCGACGAGTCGTCCCTGTCCGGCGCCGTCGAAGCGGCGCGGCTCGGGCTCATCAAGCCGATCCTGGTCGGGCCGGCGGCGAAGATCGCCGCGGTGGGCGCCGCGGCGAAGCTCGACCTGAAGCCGTACGAGATCGTCGACGCGGCGCACAGCCACGAGTCGGCGGCGAAGGCGGTGCGGCTCGTGGTCGAAGGGAAGGCGGAGCTCCTGATGAAGGGGAGCCTGCACACCGACGAGCTGATGGGGGCGGTGGTGTCGCGCGAGGGAGGGCTGCGCACGGCGCGCCGCATCAGCCACGTCTTCGTGATGGACGTGCCGACCTACCACAAGGTCCTGGTGGTCACCGACGGCGCCATCAACATCGCGCCGACGCTCGAGGACAAGGCGGACATCCTGCGCAACGCCATCGACCTCGTGGTGTCGCTGGGACGGGACAAGCCCAAGGTCGCCATCCTGGCCGCGGTCGAGACGGTGACGTCGAAGATGCCGGCCACCCTCGACGCCGCGGCGCTGTGCAAGATGGCCGACCGCGGCCAGATCACCGGCGCGATGCTCGACGGGCCGCTGGCGTTCGACAACGCCATCAGCGCCGAGGCAGCGAAGATCAAGGGGATCACGTCCGAGGTCGCCGGGGATCCCGACATCCTGCTGGCCCCCGACCTCGAGGCGGGGAACATCCTCGCCAAGCAGCTCACCTTCCTGGCGAACGCCGACAGCGCCGGGCTGGTGCTCGGTGCGAAGGTGCCGATCATCCTGACCAGCCGGGCCGACAGCGTGCGGGCCCGCATCGCCTCGTGCGCGGTCGCCATGCTGGCGGCGCACGCCCGGCGCGGCACCCCCGCTCCGAAAGCCTGAGGGGCGCCGTGGCCGACCATCTCCTCGTCCTCAACGCCGGCTCCTCGAGCCTGAAGTTCCGCGTCTTCGGGCGGCCGCGGAAAGGCGCGCTCGATCTCGAGGCGCGCGGGCAGATCGAAGGGATCGGCACGAAGCCGCAGCTCACCGTCAAGGACGCGCAGGGAAAGTCGCTGGCCGGGCAGGAGCTCGACGCGTCGCTGCAGCACGGCGGGCCGGTGCTCGACGCCGTCGCCACCTGGCTGCGTTCGAAGTTCGGAGGAGGCAACGTCCTGGGCGTCGGGCACCGCGTCGTGCACGGCGGTCCGACCTACACGGCGCCGGTCAAGGTCGACGCGCGATGCCTGTCGGAGCTCAAGAAGCTCATTCCCCTGGCGCCGCTGCACGTTCCCTACAACCTGGCGGCGATCGAAGCGGTGTTCGAAAAGCTCCCGGAGGTGCCGCAGGTCGCCTGCTTCGACACCTCGTTCCACCGCGGGCGCGCGGCGGTGACCGAGCTGGTCCCGCTTCCGAAAGAGTTCCGCGACGCCGGGATGCAGCGCTACGGGTTCCACGGACTGTCGTACGAGTACATCGCCGCGGTCCTTCCCGAGGTGGCGCCGGAGATCGCGGCCGAGCGCGTCGTCGTCGCCCACCTCGGCAGCGGCGCCAGCCTGTGCGCGCTCAAGAACGGGAAGAGCATGGACACCACGCTCGGGTTCACGGCGCTCGACGGGCTCTGCATGGGGACGCGGCCCGGGAGCCTCGATCCCGGCGCGGTCCTGTACCTGGTGCAGGGGATGGGGATGTCGGGGAAGGAGATCGAAACACTCCTCTACAAGAAGTCGGGACTGCTCGGAATCTCCGGCATCAGCAACGACATGCGCGACCTGCTGGGGAACGACGCGCCCGAGGCGCGCCTCGCGGTGGACTACTTCGTCTCCTCGGCCGCGCAGCACGTCGCGGCGATGGCGGCAACGCTCCAGGGGCTGGACGGCCTGGTCTTCACCGCCGGGATCGGCGAGAACTCGGCGGAGATCCGCCGCCGTATCCTCGAAGCCTGCGCGTGGCTCGGGGTCGAGATCGATCCTGTGGCGAACCAGCGTGGCGGTCCGAGGATCTCGACCGCGAAGAGCCGGGTGTCGGCGTGGGTGGTGCCGACCAACGAAGAGCTGATGATCGCGCGGCACACCGCCGCGCTTCTGGGATTGTGAAGAAGGTGAGGGCGATGAAGATGGTGAAAGTGAAAGAGGACAAGAAGCCGATCGACACGACGAAAGCGTGGCGCGGGTTCGCCGACGGCCTGTGGAAGCGGGAGATCGACGTCCGCGACTTCATCCAGGCGAACTACCGGCCATACGATGGGGATGAAGCGTTCCTCGCCGGGGCGACGCAGCGGACGCAGGGGATCTGGGAGAAGCTGAACGCCCTGTTCGTCGAGGAGCGCAAGAAGGGGGTCCTCGACATCTCGCAGATCCCGAGCGGTATCGTGGCGCACGGTCCCGGGTACATCGACCGCGAGCGGGAGATCATCGTCGGGCTGCAGACCGAAGCACCCCTCAAGCGCGCCATCATGCCGAACGGCGGGTTCCGGATGGTGCAGGGGGCGCTGAAGACCTACGGCTACGAAGCCGACCCGCACGTCATCGAGACCTTCACCAAGTACCGCAAGACGCACAACGACGGCGTCTTCGACGCCTACACCGCCGACATCCGCCGCTGCCGCTCCTCGCACATCCTGACCGGGCTGCCGGACGCCTACGGGCGCGGCCGCATCATCGGCGACTACCGGCGGGTGCCGCTGTACGGCGTGGCGCGGCTCGTCGAGCGCAAGCAGAACGAGAAGAACCGGCTCGACGCCCGCATGTCCACCGAGGACATCATCCGCGACCGCGAGGAGCTGAGCGAGCAGATCCGCGCCCTGGGTGAGTTGCAGGCGATGGCCAAGGCCTACGGCTTCGACACCTCCGGCCCGGCGACAAGCGCCCGGGAGGCGGTGCAGTGGCTCTACTTCGCGTACCTCGCGGCGGTGAAGGAGCAGAACGGCGCCGCCATGTCGCTCGGGCGGACTTCCACCTTCCTCGACGTCTACTTCGAGCGCGACCTGGCGGAGAAGACTCTCACCGAGGAGCAGGCGCAGGAGATCCTCGACGACTTCGTCATCAAGCTGCGCATCGTCCGCTTCCTGCGCACGCCGGAGTATGACGAGCTGTTCGCGGGGGATCCGACCTGGGTGACCGAGTCGATCGGCGGCATGGGGGAC
>DASYQE010000247.1:0-2901 GCA_036005805.1 Candidatus Polarisedimenticolia bacterium
GGCGAGCGCGAGCGAGCCACAGAACGTACGCCTCGCCGGCTGCCTTCGGGCGCCGCCGCGCAGCTGGACCCTTCTCATCGCTCTAGCTGCGTTTCTCCGACAGGCTCTTAGCTCGATCCGACCAGGGCCAGGACGGCGTCGACCATGCCCTGGTAGCCGGTGCAGCGACAGAGGTGGCCGGCCAGGGTATCGCGGATCTCGGCCTCGGTGGGCCGCGGGTTGTCGCGGAGCGCGGCGGTGAGCGACATGAGGATCCCGCCGGTGCAGAAGCCGCACTGGACCCCGTGGTGCCGAACGAACTCGGCTTGAAGAGGGTTGAGGTGCTCGGGGTCCGGCGCCAGGCTCTCGACGGTCTCGATGCGAGCGCCGGCCGCCTGGACGGCCAGCAGCAGGCAGCCCCGGATGGCCTCGCCGTCCACCAGCACGGTGCACGCCCCGCAGACACCGTGCTCGCAGCCGACGTGGGTGCCCGTCAATCGGAACTCTTCGCGAAGGAGGTCGACCAGCGTCGTGCGCATGTCCACCGTCGCCCGCCGGGGCTGACCGTTCACGATGAGAGAAATTTCGCGCGTCTCGGTCATGCGGCGAGGGCGGCAGCCGACTCGAGCGCGGTGGCGAGGGCGCGCGTGGTCAAGACGCCGGCCAGGCGCTTGCGGTACGCGCCACTGGCGTGGATGTCGTCGGATGGGTAGACCGAGGCGCTGGCGAGGCGGCCGGCCTCGGCGAGGGCCGGCGCCGACGGCGCGCCGCCCACGAGCGAGCCCTCGGCGGCGGGCACGCGCACGGGACGCGACCCCACGCCGAAGCAGACGACGCGTGCGTCCCCCACCCGCCCCAGCGCATCGAGGGTCAGTGTGGCGGCGACGCCGCCCAACGCGAAGTCGCCGCGCCGGATCGCCACCTCGTGCAGGCTGGATCCCGTGCGGGCCGGCCACGGCGGGAGCGCGATCTCCGTCAGCAGCTCGTCGGGTGACAGCGCGGTGGCGAGGGAGGAGAGGAAGAACTCTTCGGCCGCGACGGTGCGCGGGCCGCGGGCGCTCCGCAGCGTGAGCCGGGCGCCCAGCGCCACCATCACCGCCGGCAGCTCGGCGGCCGGATCGGCATGCGCCAGGCTTCCGCCGAGCGTGCCGCGCGCGCGGATCTGCGCATGGGCGACGAAGGGCAGAGCCAGGGCCATCAGGGGGCAGTGCTCGCGAATCAGCGCGGACCGCTCCAGCGCGCGCTGGCGGACGAGGGCGCCGATCTGCAATCCACCGTCGGGGCCGGGGACAACGGTGGCGAGATCGGCCAGGTGATTGATGTCGATCACGTGGTCCGGCCGGACGAGACGGAAGTTGAGCATGGGCATCAGGCTCTGGCCGCCGGCCAGGATCTTCGCCGCGTCGCCGTGGTGGGTTAGGAGACCGAGCGTTTCCTCAACCGTGGTGGGGTCGTGGTAGCTGAAACGGGGCGGCTTCATCGCGGCGAGCCTAGGCCTGCGCCCGGGCAGAGTCAAGACATTGACTGTGGCGGGCTGGGGGCTCACGATTGCCCGTGCCCAAAGGAGGTGTCATCAAGTGACTTCAGATCAAGCAGACGCGGTCAAGCAACAGGTCGCCGCCCACTGGGATCGGCGGGCATCGCACTTCGACGAGGACTTCGGCCACAGCATCCGCACGGCCTCGGAGCGCGCTGCCTGGGACCGCATCCTCGATCTCGTCCTCGCGGGGCGGGGCGACCTCGATGCGCTCGATGCCGGTTGCGGCACCGGCTTTCTCAGCTTCGAGCTGGCGGCCCGGGGCCATCGCGTCACCGGCGTGGACTTCGCGCCCGCGATGGTCGCGGAGGCGCGGCGCAAGGCGGCAGCGCGCGGCGTGGCGATCCGGCTCGAGGAGGCCGACGCCGAGCAGCTGCCATTTGCGCCTGCCAGCTTCGACCTCGTCATCAGCCGCCACGTGCTCTGGACGCTCCCGCACCCGGAGGCGGCGATCGACGAGTGGATCCGGGTCCTCCGGCCGGGCGCGCGCCTGGTCATCGTCGACGGGCAGTTCGACGCCGGCCCCCTGGCGGGGTCCGCCGATGGTGCCCGGGGGAGCAACGAGTACGCGGCGATCGGCGACCGGCTCCCATTTCTCGGCGGCCGGCCGCGGGAGGAAATCGAAGCCCTGCTGACGGCCCATGGCCTCATGGACGTGAGCAGCGACCCGCTGCTCGATCTCGTGGCGGCCCAGGAGGAGCGGATGGTTGCGGAAGGGCTGGAACGCCGCACGCGCCGCCGCTACGTCGTGTGGGGCGACGTGCGGAGGACGGGCCATCCACGCTGAGCCGCGGTCCTCGTCGGCGCGGCGGGCGATCGACCTCGAGCCGCTCCTGCGCCCGCGCTCGGTGGCCGTGCTCGGGGCCTCCGACCGCCCGTCGCCGGGCCGCATGATCATCGAGAGCCTGGATCGCATCGGCTTCCCGGGTCGCATCTACCCCGTGAACCCGAAGTACGAGACGCTCTTCGGGCGCCCGTGCTACCCCGCGATCGCCGACCTGCCAGAGGCGGTCGACCTGCTCGCCGTGTGCGTGAACCACGAGCGCGTGCTCGAGCACATGCGCCCCGCCGCCCGGCGCGGTGTGCGCGCCGCCATCATCTTCGACGGCGGCTTCGCCGAGCGCGGGGACGAGGGCCGGCGCCGCCAGGACGAGCTGGTCGGGATCTGTCGCGGGGCCGGCATCGCGCTCTGCGGACCCAACTGCATGGGCGTGGTGAACCCGCACGCGCGCAGCTCCGTCTATATCCAGACGCTCGCCGATCCCGCGCTCCTGGCCGGCAACGTCGGGCTGATCTCGCAGAGCGGCTCCATCTGCATCGGGCTCCTCGCCGACTGCCGGCGCTTCGGGTGGAGCCACGTGATCTCGTCGGGCAACGAGGCGGTG
>DASYQE010000248.1:0-16453 GCA_036005805.1 Candidatus Polarisedimenticolia bacterium
GAGCAGATCTCGAGCCGCAGCTCGGGATTGGTCGATCGGGTGGTGAAGGTCTCCCCGCAGGCGCAGGTGACCGTGACCATGTGGTACTTGGGGTGGATCCCGCTCTTCATGACGACATCGCTCCCGGGGACCGGGGGTCCCTCGCGTTCGAACGGCCTTCGGCTGAATGGACCGGCCATTATAGGGGCGGGCGGCCCTGCCTCACAAGGGGAGGGGCCGCGGGACCGGGGCGACGCCGCCCGGGCGGTCCCCCGGGGTCCCCTACCCCATGCTCGACATGGAGTCGAGGAACTCCTCGTTGCTCTTGCTCTTCTGCATGCGCTCGATGAGCAGCTCCATCGCCTCGACCGGCGACAGGGAGTTCAGGACCTTGCGCAGCACCCAGGAGCGATCGAGCTCCTTCTTGGAGAGCAGCAGCTCCTCCTTGCGGGTTCCGGAGCGGGTGATCTCGATCGACGGATAGATGCGCCGGTCGGCGAGCTTCCGGTCGAGGTGGATCTCCATGTTGCCGGTCCCCTTGAACTCCTCGAAGATGACGTCATCCATGCGGCTGCCCGTCTCGATGAGGGCGGTCGCCATGATGGTGAGCGAGCCCCCTTCCTCGATGTTGCGGGCCGCGCCGAAGAAGCGTTTCGGGCGCTGCAGCGCGTTGGCGTCGACGCCGCCCGACAGCACCTTCCCGGACGGCGGGACGATGGTGTTGTAGGCGCGGGCGAGGCGGGTGATCGAGTCGAGCAGGATGACCACGTCCTTGCGGTGCTCGACCAGGCGCTTGGCCTTCTCGATGACCATCTCGGCCACCTGGACGTGACGGGTCGCCGGCTCGTCGAAGGTCGAGGAGATCACCTCGCCGTTGACCGAGCGCTGCATGTCGGTGACCTCCTCGGGCCGCTCGTCGATGAGCAGCACGATGAGGACGACCTCGGGGTGGTTCTGCGTGATGCTGTTGGCGATCGCCTGCAGCAGCATCGTCTTGCCGGTGCGCGGCGCCGCCACGATGAGGCCGCGCTGCCCCTTGCCGATGGGGCACAGGATGTCGAGCACGCGCGACGAGACGTTCTCGCGGTTCGTCTCGAGCTTGATGCGGGTGTTCGGATAGAGCGGCGTCAGGTTGTCGAAGAAGATCTTGTTGCGCGCCTGCTCCGGGTGCTCGAAGTTGACCGCCTCGACCTTGATCAGGGCGAAGTAGCGCTCCCCCTCCTTCGGGGGGCGCACCTGGCCCGAGATGGTGTCCCCGGTGTGCAGGTCAAACTTGCGGATCTGCGACGGTGAGACGTAGATGTCGTCCGGGCCGGGGAGGTAGTTGTACTCGGGCGCGCGCAGGAACCCGAAGCCGTCGGGAAGCGTCTCCAGCACCCCTTCGGCGAAGATGAGCCCGCTCTTCTCGGTCTGGGCGCGCAGGATCTCGAAGATCAGCTCCTGCTTCCGGAGTGCCGTCGCGTTGGCGACGTCGAGCGCCTTGGCGATGCCGGTCAGCTCGGAGACCGACTTCTCCTTGAGGACCCGGATGTCGAGCTTCTCCCCGGAGAGCTCGGCCCGGGGAACGTCGTCGCGCTCCACCTCGTCGTCGATCATCGCCCCGACGGCGACGTCGGGCTGCGGGGGCGGGTTTCCGGCGGGGGCGTCCATCGGCGGGCGGCGCGGGGGCCGTCCCCCGGCGTCGCGGCCGGCCCCGCGGGGCGGGCGAGGCTCGCGGGGACCTCGATTGTCACGCTCGATGTCTTTGCCGTTCACGGTGGTGTCCTTCTCCTTGTGGGGGGTGTGGGGACTGTCGGGGCTCCGAACGAGGGGAAATGACGCGCGCTTGGTCGCAGGCGTCGTCGAGTATACGCCACAGGGCCGGAATTCCATCCCCGGTCACCGCCGAGACCGGGATCGGCACGGACGGCGGCGCGGGGCGGAAGGCCGCCGCGGCGGCGCTCCCCACGGCGCTCCATCGGCCGCGCGGCAGCTTGTCGATCTTCGTCAGGACGATCTGGGCGCGCCGGCCGGCGGCCGCGAGCCACTCCCACAGCTCGTGGTCGAGCGCGGTGGGCGGATGGCGGGCGTCCACCAGGAGCACGGACAGGTCGGGCCCCGGACGCCCCTCCAGGTAGGACTCGACGAGCCCCTTCCACTCCTCGCGCATCGGCCGGGGAACCCGGGCGTAGCCATAGCCCGGGAGATCGACGAAGTGCACCTTCCGATTGACCCGGAAGAAGTGGATGGCGCGCGTCCGCCCGGGCGTCTTGCTGGTCCGCGCCAGTCCGCGCGTGCCGAGCAGCCGGTTGATCAGGCTCGACTTGCCGACGTTGGAGCGCCCCATGAAGGCGACCTGGGGCGCCTGGTCGCGCGGGAAGTGCTCCGGCGACGAAGCGGCGGCGAAGTGTTCGGTCTCTCGGATCAGCATGGTCCGGAAATGCGGACGGGCCGGCGGGCGCCGGATCCGGCGCCCGCGAACGGCTTCGTCATCCCTGGGAAGGCGGGCGCGACGGCCGCGCCCGCGTCAACTGGAAATCAGTGTGTGACCGAGCCGGGAAGGCCCTTGTCGAGGTCCTTATTGTAGTCCTTGTCCACCTTGGTGGGGGACTCGCGCTCCAGGGCGATCTGGAGCACGTCATCCATCGTGTCCACCAGGCGGAACTCCAGCGACTTCTGCACGTCGTCCGGGACGTCGGCCAGGTCTTTCTCGTTGTCGCGCGGCAGGATGACGGTGCGCACGCCGAGCCGGTGGGCCGCGAGGACCTTCTCCTTCACTCCGCCGATCGGCAGAACCTTCCCGCGCAGGGTGATCTCCCCGGTCATCGCCACGTCGCCGCGCACCGGCGTCTTGGTGAGGAGCGATGCGAGCGCGGTGGCCATGGTGATGCCCGCCGAGGGGCCGTCCTTGGGGATCGCCCCCTCCGGCACGTGCACGTGGATGTCGTACTTGCGGTTGAAGTCCTCGTCGATCCCGAGCGCCTGGGCCCGGGAGCGGATGAAGGACATCGCCGCCTGCGCCGACTCCTGCATGACGTCGCCCAGCTTCCCGGTCAGCGTCAGCTTGCCGCGGCCCTTCATGAGGCTCGCCTCGGTGAGGAGGATCTCCCCGCCCACCTCGGTCCAGGCCAGCCCGGTGGCGACGCCGATCTCCGCCTGCTTGTCGCTC
This sequence comes from Candidatus Polarisedimenticolia bacterium, assembly GCA_036005805.1. Lineage (GTDB taxonomy): Bacteria > Acidobacteriota > Polarisedimenticolia > Gp22-AA2 > Gp22-AA2 > DASRAU01. The sequence goes on from DASYQE010000248.1 coordinate 3,128, forward strand.
GTCGTCGCGCGGTACCGCGGGATGCCGAGGAACTCGCTGAGGTGTTCGGACTTCACGGTGAAGCTGAACTCCGGACCCTCGCGCACCACGCGACGCGCCAGCTTGCGACAGACCGAGGCGAGCTCGCGCTCGAGGTTGCGCACTCCCGCTTCGCGGGTGTACTTCTCGATGCCGTCCTTGAGGGCGGCGTCCTCGACCTGGAACTTCGCCGGATCGAGCCCGTGCGACTTGAGCTGCTTCGGGATGAGGAACCGGCGGGCGATCGCCTCCTTCTCGAGGAGGGTGTAGCCGGCCAGCCGCAGCACCTCCATCCGGTCCTTCAGGGCCGGCGGGATCGGATGCAGCACGTTCGCCGTGCAGATGAACATCACCTGGCTGAGATCGAACTCGGTGTCGAGGTAGTGATCCAGGAAGGTGCCGTTCTGCTCCGGGTCGAGGACCTCGAGGAGCGCGGACGACGGGTCGCCCCGGAAGTCCATGCTCATCTTGTCGACCTCATCGAGCAGGAAGACCGGGTTCTTGGTGCCGGCCTTCTTCATCATCTGCAGGATCTGCCCGGGGAACGCGCCGATGTAGGTGCGGCGGTGCCCGCGGATCTCCGCCTCGTCGCGCACGCCGCCGAGCGACACGCGCACGAACTTGCGGCCGGTGGCCTTGGCGATCGACTGGGCCAGCGAGGTCTTGCCGACGCCCGGCGGACCGACGAGGCAGAGGATCGATCCGCGCATGTGCTTGTTGCCCACCAGGCGGCGCACCGCCAGGAACTCGAGGATGCGCTCCTTGACCTTCTCGAGACCGTGGTGGTCCTCGTTGAGGACCTTCTCGGCGAAGTCGAGGTCGCGGATCTCCTTGGAGCGCTTGGCCCACGGCACCGACAGCAGCCAGTCGAGGTAGTTGCGTGACACCGTCGCCTCGGCGCTGACCGGCGGCATGACCTCGAGGCGCTTCAGCTCCTGCATCGCCTTCTCCAGGGCCTCCTTCGGCATCTTGGCGGCCTGGATGCGCTGCTTGAGCTCCTCCACCTCGTTGAGCTTGTCGTCCTTGCGGCCCAGCTCCTGCTGGATCGCCTTCATCTTCTCGTTGAGGTAGTACTCCTTCTGCGCCTTCTCCATCTGCTTCTTGACGCGCTGATGGATGCGGCGGTCGACGCGCAGCTTCTCGATCTCCGCGTCGAGGATGCCGGAGAGCAGGTTCAGCCGCTCGACCGGGTTGAAGACCTCGAGCAGGCTCTGCTTCGCCTCGACTTCGACTTGAAGATGGGCGGCGATGGTGTCGGTGAGGCGCCCCGGCTCGGAGACCCGGATCGTCGAGATCATGGTCTCGTACGGCATGTTCGGAGACAGCTTCACGTACTTTTCGAACAGCGAGACCACCTTGCCCATCTGGGTCTCGACGTCCGGCGTCAGCTCCGCCTTCAGATCGATGAGCGTCAGGGTGGCGATGAGGCAGCCGTCCAGGCTCTCCAGCTGCTGGCAGCGGCCGCGCGACGTCCCCTCGACCAGCAGCTTGATGTTGCCGTTCGGCAGCTTCAGGCTCTGGACGATGTTCGCGACGGTGCCGATGACGTTGATCTCGTCCGGCTTCGGATCGTCGATCTTCGCGTCGCGCTGGGTCGCCAGGAAGATGCGCTTGTCCCCCAGCAGCGCGCGCTCGACCGCCAGGAGCGACGAGCGGCGGCCGACCACGAAGGGGATCATGGTGTACGGAAAGACGACCACGTCCCGCAGGGGGACGAGGGGCAGAGTTTCAGTCGTATCGTCGAGTCGAACGAGCATCGGGTGTGTCCGGCGGACTAGCCGGCCTTCTCCATCAGCATGATCGGCGCCATCTTGTTCTCCACGACTTCCTTGGTGATGACGCACTCGTGAATGTCGGTGCGGGACGGGAGCTGGTACATCAGGTCGAGCATCAGGTCTTCCATGATCAGGCGCAGGCCGCGGGCGCCGATCTTGCGCAGGAGCGCCTGGTCGGCGATCGCGTCGAGCGCGTCGCGCGTGAAGGTGAGCGTGACGTTCTCGAACTCGAAGGAGCGCTGGTACTGCTTGACCAGCGCGTTCCGCGGCTCGGTCAGGATCTTCACCAGCGCCTCGCGGTCGAGCTCTCCGAGCACGCCCACGACCGGCAGGCGGCCGACGAACTCGGGGATGAGGCCGTACTTGATCAGGTCCGCCGGCTGCACCTGCTCGAGCACCTCGAGCACCGTGCGGTCGGTCTTGCGCTTGATGTCGGCCTTGAAGCCCATCGCCTTCCTGCCGATGCGCTGATCGATGATGGAGTCGAGCCCGACGAACGCCCCGCCGCAGATGAACAGGATGTTCGTCGTGTCCATCGGGATGAAGTCCTGGTGGGGGTGCTTGCGCCCGCCCTGCGGCGGCACGTTCGCGACCGTCCCCTCGAGGATCTTCAGGAGCGCCTGCTGCACCCCCTCGCCCGAGACGTCGCGCGTGATCGATGGGGAGTCGCTCTTGCGGCTGATCTTGTCGACCTCGTCGATGTAGATGATGCCCCGCTTGGCCTTCTCGATGTCGTTGCCCGCCGCCTGCAGCAGCCGGAGCAGGATGTTCTCGACATCCTCGCCGACGTAGCCAGCCTCGGTCAGCGTCGTGGCGTCGACGATCGCGAACGGGACCGAGAGCAGCTTGGCGAGCGTCTGCGCCAGGAGCGTCTTGCCGGTGCCGGTCGGGCCGATGAGCAGGATGTTGCTCTTCTGCACCTCGACCTCGCCGCGCCGCTTGGCGAGCTCATTGCGCTTGTAATGGTTGTAGACGGCGACGGCGAGCTTCTTCTTCGCCTTCTCCTGGCCGACGACGTACTCGTCCAGGAACTCGCGGATCTCCATCGGCTTCGGCAGCTTGACCTTGGCCTTGGGTTCGTCCGGCTCGCGCTCCTCGGCGATGATGTCGAGGCAGATGTCGACGCACTCGTCACAGATGTAGACGGTGGGACCTGCGATCAGCTTCTTGACGTCGCGCTGATCCTTGTTGCAGAAGCTGCAGCGGAGGGACTCTCCGTCACCACGCTTGCCGGCCATCGCCTCTCTCTCCTGATGGGCCCAGACTGAAGTCGTCCCGGCCCTCGCCTACTCGCGCTTCGAAATGACCTGATCGAGGACGCCGTATTCCATGGCGGCGCTCCCGGTGAGGATGAAATCGCGGTCGGTGTCCTTGTGGATGCGCTCGAGCGGCTGTCCGGTGTGGTGCGAGAGGATCTCGTTCAGCCGCTGCCGCACCCTCAGAATCTCCCTCGCATGGATATCGACATCGGTCGCCTGACCGGAGAATCCACCCATCGGCTGGTGCAGCAGCACGCGCGAGTTCGGAAGCGCGAAGCGCTTCTTCTTCGTCCCCGCCGCGAGGAGCACCGCCGCCATGCTGGCCGCCTCGCCGATGCAGATCGTCGAGATGTCCGGACGGATGAACTGCATCGTGTCGTAGATCGCCAGCCCGGCGGTGACCGATCCACCCGGGCTGTTGATGTAGATCGAGATGTCCTTCTCCGGATCCTCGGCTTCGAGGAACAGCAGCTGCGCGATCACCACGTTGCTGAGGTGCTCGTCGATGGCGCTGCCGATGAACACGATGTTGTCTTTGAGGAGTCGCGAGTAGATGTCGTAGGCGCGTTCCCCACGATTGGTTTGTTCAACGACCATGGGGATGAGGGGCATAGGGGGCTATCTCACCTCGGGCGTAATAGTAGCATCACGCAGCACTAAGTCAAGCGACTTTTCCCTGACGATCTGCCTCCGAAGGCTTGACAGACGCGCACTTTGGCCGAGTTTCTCCTTGACAGACGCGACGCTCGCGTTGTGACGCCGCGCCTCCTCCTTGAGCACGTCGTTGAGATCCTCCTCGGTCGCCTCGATCTTCTCGCGGACCGCGATCGCGTCGAGCAGGAGCATGGCCCGGACCGCGTCGGAGGCCGCCGCGCGGGCGCGCTCGCGCTCGCCGGGCCAGTCCACCTCGGCCTTCGCCGGGTCGATCCCCCGGGAGATCAGGTCCCGCGCCATCGCCTCGATGCGCGCGTCGAGCTGCGCTTCGACCATCGACTCGGGGACGTCCACCGGGTGGCGCTTGACGAGGTCGGACAGGAGGCGCTGCCGCGCCTCGTCGCGCTCCGCGGCCGCCGCCCGGCGCTCGATCTCGCTCCGCACGCGGGTGCGCATCTCCTCCAGCGAGGCGAACGAGCCGATCTCCTTCGCCAGCGCGTCGTCGAGACCGGGCACGATCTTCTGCTTGATCTCCGTGAGGACGAGCGTGTACTCGACCGTGGAGTTCCTCAGGCTGACGGCATTGTAATCGGCGGGGTAATCCACCTCGAACGTTTTGGTCTCGCCGGCGTTCATCCCGAGGATGGCGGCGTTGAAGTCGGGGTGATTCTCCTCCGAGCCCGCCTCCAGCAGGAGCGGCTCGTCCTTGAGGTTCTTGCCCTTGCCCTTCAGGAAGCGACAGGACAGTGTCCCGACGATGTAGTCGCCCTTCTGGACCGGGCGCCCGGAGATGGCCTCGAGCCGTGCGGCGCGCTCGGCGAGCCCACGCATCGAGGTCTCCACCATGTCGTCCGTCACCGCGTGCTTCGGGACGGTGACTTTGAGGCCGCGGTAGTCCTTCACCTCGATCTCGGGGCGCACCTCGAAGGTGGCGCGGAACTTGAGGGGCTGGCCGTCCTCCCAGGTCACCTCCTCGAGCACCGGCGCCTCGACCGGGTCGAGGTGCTTCTCCTCGAGGACGCGCAGCGCCTCGCTGCGCACGAGACGGCTGATCACTTCCTCCCGCACTTCCTTGGCGAAGCGGCGGCGCACCACGTCGATCGGAATCTTCCCCTTGCGGAAACCGGGGACGCGCGCATGGTGCGCGTACTCCTGGAAGGCGCGGGCCATCTCGTCGGCGACGCGGCTGCCGGGGATGGTCACCTCGAGGCCGCGCTTGCAGCGCTCCAGTTCGTTCACGATCACATTCATCGCGTCGCTCTCGTTCGCGGGCATCGTCGTCGCCGGTCTCTTGGGAATGCGCTACAGGAGGGGTCCGTCTTCGACGGCGCTACGGTCTTCCTTTCGACACGCGTCGGACTGTAGCAGAGGGCCAGCCCCGCCGCAAGAGTCGCGAGGCGTGCGAAAGGAGGGATTCGAACCCTCATGGGTTGCCCCACTGGATCCTAAGTCCAGCGCGTCTGCCGGTTCCGCCACTTTCGCGACGCCGCCGGGCACTCTACACCACACGCCCCGCCCCAGGTCCGGCCTCGAGAGCGTGCGCGAGGGGGCGTTTCGCCACGCGCGCGTGGCATTTCACCCCCCCTGGTCTCATGACCCGAGGCGTTTCGCCTCGTGCGTCTCCTTGACCTCCCCGGGACCGTGGGGTAGTCTCCGCGCCCGATGCCCACAGCCATGACGCCAGACAAAACCCGGAGCGCCCGTCCGGTGCGTTCGGTGTTGGCGATCGCGGTTCTCGGCGCGTGCGCGCTCCTCTCCGAAGCCTCCGCGGCGGACTCCGTCCGGCTGCGCTACGGCTTCAAGCCGCAGGCGAGCTATGAACAGACGCTCGGACTCAACCTGACCATGACCTTCGACCCGGCTTCGGTGCCGGCGCCGCTTCTGTCGCTGCTGCAGTCGATGACCGGCGAGATCAAGCAGGACGTCTCCTCGAAAGCCCGGCTGCAGACGAAGACGCGCAACGCCGACGGCAGCCTTCCCTTCGAATACAAGATCCTGGAAGCGAAGGGGACCCTGACCCAGGGCGGCCAGACGCGCGCCATCCCGTCGCTCGACAAGGCGGCGGAGAAGCCGCCCTCGCAGGGTCACGTCACCGCCGACGGCCGCCAGGCGATACTCGACGCGGCCGACACCGCGACCGAAGGAATCCCCAAGCGGGTGCGCGAGCGGGTCGCCGATTCGCTCCCGGTCCTCCCCGACAAGGACCTGCACCCCGGGGACACCTTCGAGACGAAGACGACCATGACCCTGCCCGGTCCCTCCGGCAAGGGGGAGCGCCAGGTGCAGGCGGTCTGGCTCTATACGCTCAAGACGCTGACCCGCAAGGAGGCGACCTTCGACGTGAAGCAAACGCTTCCGGAGGCTACCTCGATGACGGTCGGGCAGGGGCAGAAGCTGGAAATGGCCGGCGGCGGCACCGGCTCGGCGATCTTCGATCTCTCCAACGGCACCTTCCGCACCATCCAGGTCGACCTCGATCTGACGATGACCGCGGACATCCCGCTGCCACCCGGCCTGACGATGAACTCCGACGGCAGCTCGGGGACCGGGACGCAGGGCGGTACGCCCGGCGGCGCGCCGGCCCCGACGCGCATCAAGGTGCTCGTCAAGGGGCCGATGACGATGACGCTCGGCCCGGCCTGATTACTTCGACTGGACTTTGAAGTCCGGCGGGGCCGGCCGCTTCACCGGGTTCTTCTTCAGCTCGTCCAGCACGTACTGGATGGCGCGCTCGAGCTGCGGATCGTGGCCGGAGACCATCTTGTCCGGGGCGTTCTCCACCTCGATGTCGGGATCGACACCGTGGTTCTCGACCATCCACTGCCGCGTCTTGGGATCCCAGAACCCGAAGTCGGGCATGGTGACGGCGCCACCGTCCACCAGCGGCAGCCCGTGGCTGATGCCGACGAGCCCGCCCCAGGTCCGCATCCCGATGACCGGGCCGACCCCCTGCTGGCGGAAGAAGTACGGGAAGGCGTCGCCCCCCGAACCGGCGTACTGGTTAATAAGGATGCACTTCGGGCCGTCGATCGACGCGTTCGGGGTGACGAACCCGAACCCGTCCCGGTTGTTCCAGGCCGCCCAGGTGGTCTGGCGCAGGCGGTTGACGAAGAAGTCGGGGATGAAACCTCCGCCGTTGAAGCGGTCGTCCACGATGATCCCGTCCTTGCCGATCTGCGGGTAGAACTGCTTGGTGAACTCCTGGATGCCCTGGATGGCGGTGTTCGGCACGTGCACGTAGGCGACGCGCCCGCCGGTCGCCTCATCCACCCGGGCCCGGTTCGCCGCCACCCACGCCATGTAGCGCAGCGAGGTCTCCTCGCGCGCCGGCGTGACCGTGAAGGTGCGCGGCTTCGCATCGTCCGGTGAAGAGCCGACCACGATCGTCGTCTGCTTGCCGGTCGTTCCCTGGAACGCGGCATAGATGTTCGTCGGCGCTTTCAGCGGGACGCCGTTCACCTCGAGCAGGTAATCGCCGGGCTTGACCTCGATGCCGGGCTCGCCGAGCGGCGCCGCCGTCGGGCCGTTCCAGTCGCGGTCCCGGTAGATGGTCTGGAACCGGTAGCGCCCGCTCTTCGCGTCGAGCGTGTAGTCGGCCCCGAGCAGCCCCACGTCCACGCGCGGCATCTGCGGCTGGTCGCCGCCGCTCACGTAGGTGTGCGAGGTGGACAGCTCGCCGATCAGCTCGCCGAGGATGTAGTTCAGGTCCGAGCGGTGCGCGACGTACGGAACCAGCTTCCGGTAACGCTCCCCCACCGCTTTCCAGTCGAGGCCGCCCATCTTCGGGTCGTAGTAGAAGTCGCGCTCGAGCCGCCAGGCCTCGTTGAACATCTGCGTCCATTCCTGGCGCGGATCGACGACCGTGGTGAGGTTGCCGGTGTCGATCTTGCCGTCACCCGGCTTCTTGCCCTCGGAGGCGTCGACGATGCCGTAGGACTCTCCGAACTGGTAGAGGAGCTTCGAGCCGTCCTTGCTCACGGCGAAGCCGGGATCGACCTTGGCGAGGACGGTGGCCTCCTTCCGTTTCTCCAAGTCGTATTGCAGGATCGTGGCCTGCGCTCCCGGGGCGTTGGGCCCGTCGAAGTTGTCCGGCTCCTCGAGTCGCGCGTAGAGGAGCTTGCCTTTGATCGCGTAGAGGCTGCGGTACCGGCTCGGCGGGACGGGGATCTCGGCGATGCGGGAGCCGATCCCGTCGAAGTCGATGGTGATCGGCTTGGGAGCGTCCTTCTTCTCCCCCTTCGCGTCCTTGTCTCCCTTGTCGCCCGCTTTCTTGTCGGCCGCGCCCTTGTCGCCTTTTCCGTTCGCGTCGTCCTTCTTGTCGGCCTTGTCGGCGTCCTTCTTGTCCTTGTCCTTGTCCTTGTCTTTGTCCTTGTCTTTGTCCTCGTCGCCCTTCTCCTCGTCGCTCTGCGGCGCCACCGGCGACGCGACGCCGGTGCGCAGGGCCGCCGCGTAGATGCGGTCGGTGGCGGAGAACTGGAAGTCCAGCTCGAAGGCGCCGAAGCGCGGGTTCAGCGTCCGCCGGGAGATGAAGTAGAGGTAATCGCCGCCCGGCTCCCAGGCCGGCGAGAAGTCGTCGTACAGGCCGCTCGAAACGGGGTACAGCTTGCCGCTCTCGAGGGCGAAGATCATCACGCGGTTCATGCCGTTGCGTTCCGGGCGGGAAAAGGCGACGTAACGGGAATCGGGCGACCAGGTGTAGTCGAACATCTCGCCGAAATCGCTCTTGTCGATCTTCGTGATCTTCCCGGTCTCCACGTCGGCGTACCAGACGGTCATCGTCTTGTCGGAGAAGGCCACCTTCTTCGAATCGGGGGACCAGCGCGGCGGGTAGCGGAAGGTCGCGCCTTCCTTGGTCACCTGGCGGTCCGGCGTCTTCCCGTCGCTGCCGACGACGTGGATCTGATACTCGCCGCTCGCGTCCGACAGGTAGGCGATCCACTTCCCGTCGGGGGACCAGGCGGGATCGCGCTCGCGCGAGCCGGGCGAGTGGGTCAGGTTGCGGACGTCGCCCTTCTCCGCCGGAACGGTGAAGAGGTCGCCGCGCGCCTCGAAGACCGCCCGCTTCGCCGAGGGCGACAGGTCGTAGCCGTTGATGAAGTGCGAGACGTTGCGCAGCTCCGGGCGGGTCGCCGGCCGGTCGTCGGGCACGAGCACCTTGACCGCCACCGGCTTGTCGGACGGGAGGTCGAGGATGTAGAGCTGCCCGCCGTTCTCGAAGACGATGCTGTCGCCGCCGATGCTCGGCCACTTGACGTCATACTCGTCGAAGTGGGTGACCTGGCGGTGCTGCTTGGCCTTGAGGTCGTAGGCCCAGATGTTGGCAGTGCGGCCGCCCCGATCGGAGGCGTAGTAGATGGTGTCCTTCCACCACATCGGCCACTCGTCGGCGCCCGGCCAGTCGGTGATCTTCTCCGACGTGTTGGCGGCGAAATCGTAGGTCCAGATCTCCGGGGCGTTGCCGCCCTTGTAGCGCTTCCACGTGCGGTTGTCGTACGACGGCGACACGAACGCGATCTTCTTCGCGTCGGCCGAGAAGGTCGCGTAGCCGCCGGTCGGCAGCGGCAGCAGGTCCTCGAAGCCGCCGGTCGCCGCCACCGTGAAGAAACGGTCGTAGCGCCGCATGGCCGAGGCCCGCTGCGATCGCAGCAGGACCGACTTGCCGTCCGGGTACCAGTCGGCCACCTGGTCCACGTCCGGGTGGAACGTCAGCCGGACCGGCTCTCCACCCTCCACCGGCACGACGAAGGCGTCGAAGTTGCCGTCGTACTCCGCCGTGAAGGCGACCGACTTGCCGTCGGGCGACAGCTTCGGGAAGCGCTCGAGGCCTTCGTGCGTCGTCAGGCGGGCCGCAACACCCCCCGAACGCGATACGGTCCAGAGATCGCCGGCGTAGACGAAGACGATCCGATCCCCCTGGATGTCGGGCTGGCGCAGCAGCCGGCACTCCTCGAGCGCCAGAGCGGACGTGGCCAGGCAAGGAAGCAACGCCAGGGACAGAAGCAGGGCCGCACGGCGGACCGGGACGAATGACATGGGAGAACGCTCCTCCTCGAGTCGGGAAAGGCGGGAGGATAGGGCACCCCCGCCGGCAGCGTCAACAACGCGCCGCCGGCCGGTCGGGTTCCGTGATTCGGGGTACGGTGGGTCGCGGCTACGGTCGGGCCAGGCTGGTGCGGGACATCAGGCGACGGGCATCGTCGGCTTCACCGGTGCCCGGGAAACGCTCCGCCACGGCCTGGAGGATCGGGGTGGCCTCCTCGGCGCGGCCGGCGTCGATCAGCACCTCGGCCAGGCGCACCTGGAAGATCGGCTGCTGAGGGTTCTCCTTGGCGCCGCGGGCGAAGTAGCGCTCCGCGATCCGGCTCTCGCCGCGCGCCTTCCAGTGGATCCCCAAACCGAGCAGGGCCGCCGGATAGCCGGGCGAGGCGTACAGCGCCTCGTGGTACATCTTCAGCGCCTGCACGACGTCCTTGCGTCCGGTCTCCTGCATCTGGGCGAGCGCGGTCGCCACCTCGGCATTCGCAGGCTGGCGTTCGAAGAGAGTCGATTCGATGGCGATGGCCCGGTCGAAATCGCGCTGCCCCGCGAGCTCGAGCGCCACGTGGTGGCAGGCTGCCACGTCGGCGGGGTCGGCGCCGGAGGGTTCCTGGGCAAGACATGATTGTGGGGTCGCCACCGCATGCACGGCCTTCGCCGCCGAGGGCCCCTTGTCCGGGGACGACAGCACCGCGGGCGCGGCGAGGAGAACTCCCTGCAGGATCGCGAATGCACCGACCGAACGGATGACCAGCGACACGGCGGACCTCCTCGGCTCTCGCCTCAGAAGATTGTGTTCGGCTCACGATTGCGCAAGCGATTGCAGTCTTGTAACCTCCGGCGCCGGAGGCCTCCGACGATGCGCACCCGCTCCCCCCTTCCTTTGATCCTGCTCCTGGCGACGGCGACGGCGTGGGCCGCTGCGGCCCCGGCCCTCTTCGCGGCGCCTCCGGGCCCGGCCCGGGCCGGAGAAGCGGGTTCGCAGGCCGGCGGCGCCGGCTCCGCGGCAGGAGCGGGCCAGGGGGCGAAGACGCGGGCCGACGTCGTCCTGCACGGCGGCCCGGTCTACACCGTGGACGCGGTGCGCTCCTGGGCCGAGGCGGTGGCGATCAAGGGAGACAAGATCATCTACGTCGGCGGCTCGAAAGAAGCCGCGGCCTACATCGGCCCGAAGACCAGGGTGGTCGACCTCGGCGGACGCATGGTCCTGCCCGCCTTCCAGGACGCCCATATCCACCCGATCTCCAGCGGGACGTCGATGTCCGTCTCCTGCAGCCTCCACGATCAGACGACGAAGGAGGCGTACACGAAGAAGGTGGCGGAGTACGCGGCTGCGCACCCGTCTGCGTCCTGGATCCGCGGCGACGGCTGGCTGCTTCCGGCCTTCCCGGGCGGGATCCCGGACAAGCGTCTGCTCGACGCGGTCCTTCCCGGCCGTCCAGCCTACCTCGAGTCGAAAGACGGCCACACGGCCTGGGTCAACAGCAAGGCGCTCGAGATCGCCGGCATCACGAAGACCACGCCGGATCCGGCCGGCGGCCGCATCGATCGCGATCCGAAGACCGGAGAAGCGGTCGGCAGCCTCCAGGATTCCGCGATGTCGCTGGTGGCGGACAAGATCCCGCCGTATACCCAGGAAGAACGCAAGACCGGCCTGCGCTACGCCCTCAGGATGCTGGCCCGATACGGCGTGACATCCTTCCAGGACGCCTCCGTCTTCCCGGAGGATCTCGAGACCTACCGCGCCCTCGACGCCGCCGGTGAACTGACCGCCCGCGTCGTCGCGTCGCTCTGGTGGGAGCGATCAAAAGGCCTCGAGCAGATCCCGGCCTTCCTGAACGAGCGGCGCACCTTCACCCGCGGCAACGTGCGCGCCACGACGGTCAAGATCATGCAGGACGGCGTCTTCGAGGCACAGACCGCCGCCCTGCTCAAGCCGTACGTCGGCAAAGGGGATCAGAGAGGCCTGTCGATGGTCGAGCCCGAGCTGCTGAAAAAGGCGGTCACCGAGCTCGACCATGACGGCTTCCAGGTCCACTTCCATGCGATCGGCGATGCCGCCATCCGGCAGTGCCTCGACGCGGTCGAGGCGGCGCGCCGCACCAACGGGGCGCGCGACGCGCGGCATCACGTGGCGCACATCCAGCTCTTCGACCCCGCCGACATCCCGCGCTTCCGCACGCTCGGGGTGGTGGCGAACTTCCAGCCGCTGTGGGCGTTCGCCGACGACTACATCACCGAGCTGACGCTGCCGTTCCTCGACGCCGAGCGGCAGCGCTGGATCTATCCGATCGGCTCGCTCCTGAGGAGCGGCGCGGTGATCGCGTTCGGCAGCGACTGGTCGGTGTCGAGCGCCAATCCTCTCGAGGAGCTGGAGGTGGCGATCACCCGCATGGGACCGAACGGCGAGACGAAGACGCCCTATCTCCCCGACGAGCGCATCGACCTGCGCGACGCCCTCGCGGCCTTCACGCTCGACGCCGCCTACGTCAACTTCCAGGACGACACAACCGGCTCGATCGAGACCGGCAAGCTCGCCGATCTCATCGTGGTCGATCGGAACCTGTTCGCCATCCCGCCGGCGCAGATCTCCGAGACGAAGGTGCTCCTGACGCTGTTCGGCGGGAAGCCCATCTTCGGCGACTGGTCGCTGTCGACGCCGGTGCTCCCGGACGGCGTCGCCGGCCGCTAGCTGGCGCGCCCGGAGGGGTTCGAACCCCCGACCACCGGATTCGAAGTCCGGTGCTCTATCCAGCTGAGCTACGGGCGCGTTGTGCGGGGTGCGACGCAGGAAGATACCACGCTGCCCGCGCGGACGCGGGCCGGTCGTTCTCCGCGATATGCTTGCGGCGTGATGCCGGCCCTCCCGCGTCGAGTAGGCCTGCTGTTCGTCGCGTGTCTTCTGCCGACGGCGGCGGCCACGTCTCTCCAGGCGGAGTCGCTCGTCTTCTGTTCACCTGGATCCCCCGGCGACACGGCGCAGGCGGGACCGACCATGGAGCAGCTCGCCCGCACCCTCGAGAAAACCGGCGGCCTCCCGGCGGGCTCGGTCAGCGCCGCCTACTACGAGAGCGAGGCGCCCGGGCTCGCGGCGCTGCGCGCGGCCGGGACCCTGCTCGCGGCCGTTCCGATCCCGTTCTTCGTCGCGCACGAGAAGGAACTCGGGCTCGATCCGCGCCTGAGCATCGTTGCGGCCTCGGGCGAGCCGGAGCGCTTCTCCCTGGTGGCCAAAAAGGGCAGCATCGCGAAGCCGGCGGATCTCGCGGGCTGGGAAATCACCGGCACCACGGGGTATGCGGACGGGTTCGTCCGGCGGGCGTTCACCAAGGAGTTCGGGGTCCTCCCCGACGGCGCCCGCGTGACCTTCAACGCGGCTCCTCTGCAGGCGCTGCGTCGTGCGGCGACCGGGGACAAGCTCGCCGTGGTTCTCGACGCCGCCGCGGCCGGTGCCCTCGCGTCCCTGCCGTTCGGGGCCGACCTCGCGATCGTGGCGCGGTCGGAGGCCTTCCCCGCCGGACTGGTGTGCGCGCTGCGGACATCCGGGAAATCGGGCGCCGCGATTCTCAAAGGGCTCGAGCGGCTGC
>DASYQE010000249.1:0-14439 GCA_036005805.1 Candidatus Polarisedimenticolia bacterium
CCGCTCCTCGTCCAGAGAGCGCTGCACCTCCAGCCGGTGGCGCCTCTCGGTCGCCTCGAGGAGCGCCCGGTGGACCGCAGGGACGACCCGGGCCAGGCGATGCTTGACGACGTAGTCGGTGACCCCGCCGCGCACCAGACGAATGAGGGAGTCCTCGTCGAGCGTCCCCGAGATGAGGACGAACGGCACGTCGGGGAAGCGCTCCCGCGTCAGCGCCAGCGCCCCGACCCCGTCGAGCCCCGGCACGGAATAGTCGGACAGGACCAGGTCGTACTCCCCGTCGTGCAGCGCCGCCTCGAACTCCACGCCGTCGGAGGCGGGCCGGATGTCGGCGTCCAGCCCCCCCTCGGCGAGCGCGAGCAGCGTCAGCTCGCGATCGGCCGGGTCATCCTCGAGGTGGAGGATGCGGATGCGCCGGGCGTTGCTCATGCCGCCCCGCGACTCCGCTCGCGCCGGCTGGCGATCCCCGGCGGCGGCTCGTTGAGGATCGCCCAGAACAGTCCCAAGGCCCGCACCGCCTGCATGAACTCGTCGAACGCGACCGGCTTCACGACGTAGGCGTTCACGCCGAGCTGGTAGCTCTCGACGATGTCGCGCTCCTCGCGCGACGACGTCAGCATCACGACCGGAAGCGCGCGCAGGCGCGGCTGTGCACGGATCCAGCGCAGGACGTCGAGACCGTCCATGCGCGGCATCTTGATGTCGAGCAGGACCACCGCAGGATCCCCGGCCGGCTCGGCGGCAAAGCGCCCGCGGCGTTCGAGATATTCCACCGCCTCGACCCCGTCGCGCGCCACCACGACCTCGTTGACCAGCCCGCGCTCCTCGAGCGCCGAGAGGGTCAGCTCCACGTCCTCGACGCTGTCCTCGACGTACAGGATCCGCTTCACGTCGCTCATGCCGCCTGCTCCTTGCTCTCCGGCAGGGTGAAATGGAACGTCGCGCCACGGTCGGGCGCGGCCTCGGCCCAGGTGCGGCCGCCGTGCCGGGCGACGATGCGCTGCACGTTGGCGAGGCCGATGCCGGTCCCCTCGAACTCCTCCTGGCGGTGCAGCCGCTGGAAAACCCCGAACAGGCGCGAGGCATAGCGCGGGTCGAAGCCGACCCCGTTGTCGCGCACCAGGATGGTCGTCTCGCCTGCCGCCTGCAGCGCGCGGATCTCGATGCGCGCCTCGGCGCGCGGCGCCGTGTACTTGACGGCGTTCGACAGCAGGTTCGTCAGCACCACCCGCAGCATGGCGGGGTCCCCGTGCACCGCCGGCAGCGGACCGATGTCGAAGGTGATGCGCCGGTCCGGGATCCCGGTCGTCACCTCGCGCCGGACCTCTTCCACCAGCGCGGCGAGATCGACCTCGGCGCGCCGCAGCTCCGTCCGCCCCATGCGCGAAAAGGAGAGCAGGTCGTCGATGAGATTCCCCATGCGGCGCGCCGCATCGGCGATGCGCCCCAGGTGCCTGCGGCCGGTGTCGTCCAGGGCGGCGCGGGCGTGACGCTCGAGCAGATCGACGAAGCCCCCGATGTGCCGCAGCGGGGCGCGCAGATCGTGCGACACCGAGTAGGCGAACGCCTCCAGCTCGCGGTTGGCCGCCTGGGCCTCGTCGCGCGCCCGGCGCAGGTCTTCCTCGTGGCGCTTGCGCTCGCTGATGTCGTGGACGATGCCGCACAAAGCCGTCGGCGCGCCGTCCGCGTCGCGCAGCGGGCAGACGGTGATGAGCCAGGTGTGCGGGCCGTCCCCCAGAGGCGACGAGACCGCCTCGAACGTCAGGGACGTCCCGGCCTCGAAAGCGGAGCGCTCCTTGTCCCAGATGGGGGCTGCGGCCTCGCGCGGCAGAAGGTCGAAGACGGTCCGGCCGACGGCGGTCTGGCGCGACCAGCCGGTGACGCGCTCGAATTCCCGGTTGACGACGAGGTAGCGGCCTTCGAGGTCCTTGAGGAACATGACGTACGAGGTGTTGTCGAAGATCGCCTGCAGCTGGCTTCTCTGGGCCCGAAGCGTCGCTTCGGCGGCGCGGCGCGCGTCTTCGGAGGTCTCCAGCCTGACCGCCGTGCCGGTCACGACGGCGCAGACGACAGCAGCGGCGGCGACGATCAGGAGGGCTATCCCGAAGGTGTGATCGTAGAGACCCAGGCGCTCGCCCGCGATGCGCAGCCAGCCCAGGATCGGCAGCCCCAGGAGGCTCAGCGGCACGAGCCGGCGCGCCAGGACGCCCCCCGGCCCCGGACAGGCGAGGATCGCCAGCGGCTGGCGTTCCGGACGGGCGGCGACGACTCCCGCCGACAGCGCCAGAAGCGCGGCGGCGCTCAGGACCGACATCGGGATGGGCCCCGCCGCCGCGTCCCGGTGCACCCCGTAAGCCGCGGCGATCAGAACCATGAGCGCGATCCCCGCGACCGACAAGGCGAGCGGCGGCATCGCCCGGCGCAGGCGCTCGTCGTCCAGGCCCAAGAGCGCCGTCCCGAGGAGCACGAACGAGAAAGCACTCCCCATTGCCATCGCCCAGTGGGCCGGAGCGCCGGAGGCGTGCAGCAGGCGGCCGAAGACAAGATGATCGAGATTCCCCGGAGCGCCGGCGGGCTGGCACAGGCCCCACGCGCCGGCGATCAGGACCAGGACCGCGAGCAGGCGTCCGACGTGCCTTCGAGAGTCCTTCTGTTCGCGCCGCAGCAGGAGAAGCGCGCCCGACGCGAGAAGGACGGTGCAGGCCGTCGAGGGCATCATCGGCAGGCCGCCGCCGATCTGCCCGCGCCAGGCCGGTCGATCGAAGGCCCACCCCGCGAGAACGACGACCGCCGCGAGCCCGGCGCTGCAGGGGGCGATGAGCGCGATGGCGACGCTTTTCCGGTGGAACGCGGCCGCCGCGGGTTGCGCCACGGAGGACCTCAGGCGGCGCAGGCGAGGTGCTGCTGGAGGATTTCCCGGAGCCGCGACAGCTCGAACGGCTTGCGCACGAAATCGCTCGCCCCCTCTTCGAGAGCCTTGAGGGCGCGCGGCTCCTCCTGGATGCCGCTGACCATGATGACGATGGTGCGCGGATCCCTGGCCCGCAGGCGCTTCAGCGTCTCGAGCCCGTTCAAGCCCTGCATGTCGATGTCGAGGAGGATCAGGTCGGGCGATTGGTGCCGTGCCAGCTCGAGCGCCGCGATCCCGTCGCGCGCCTGGACGACCTCGTGTCCCATCGATTCGACCAGCTGGGACAACATTCTGCGGACCGAATCCTCGTCGTCGACGATCAGGATGCGCGCCATCTGACCTCCCGCGCCGGAGCCCGGTCCGACCGGGGAAAGATAGGGTCGGGGTGGACAGGGGGCAAGACGGGCCGCGGGCCGGCCCTCTGTAGGTCTGCTGAGGCCGGCTCGATCCCCCCGCCTATATTCCCCGACGGCCGCATCCCGGGAGCGCGGCAGGGTGGGGAAATGAAACAACCGATCATCCAGGACATCCTGGCGCGCTCCGGCTTGGTCGCAGCGGAGGTCCTCGCTCGCGCCATCGAGACCCAGGCCCGCGACGGCGGGTCGCTGGGGCGGATTCTCGCGGGACTCGGTTCGATCGACGAAGAAGCGGTGGCGCGCGCCGTGGCCGCCGGGCTCGGCCTCGAGCATGCGGACCTGGGAGAAGCCACCCCGGCGGACGAAGCGACGCGACTCCTGCCTCCTCTCTTCTGCCGCCAGCGGTCGGTCGTGCCGCTCGGTCTCGCCGGCCGCAGCCTGCGGCTGGCGATGTCCGACCCGCTCGACCTCGGGACGATCCAGGACGTCCAGTTCCGCGCCAATCGCAACGTCGAAGCGGTGGTCGCTTCCGAATCGGCGATCCAGAAGCTGGTGCGGCGGCTCCATCCCGAGCTGGATCAGGCCGACACGACGGCCGACCTCATCCCCGAGACGCCCCCCGAAGGAGAGCTGGAAGGGGACGACACGTGGGAGGTGGTCGATCCGGCCGAGCTGACGCGCGGCGGCGCGCTGCCGCCGATCGTGCGGCTGGTGAACGCCATCCTGACCGACGCCGCCAAGGCCGGGGCCAGCGACATCCACATGGAACCGCAGGAGAGCAGCCTGCTGGTGCGCCAGCGCGTCGACGGGCTGCTCCACGACGTCCGCACCATCCCCAAGCACCTGCAGCCGTCGGTGGTCTCGCGCCTGAAGATCATCTCGGGGATGGACATCGCGGAGCGGCGGCGGCCGCAGGACGGGCGCAGCCGACTGCGCGTCCAGCAGCGGCGCATCGACCTGAGAGTCTCGACCCTGCCGACGCAGCACGGCGAGAAGGTGGTGGTGCGGCTGCTCGACAGCGTCGGCGGCCGGACCGAGCTGCGGCAGCTCGGCTTCGCCGACGATCTGCTGCAGCGCTACCTGGCGCTGCTGTCCCGGCCGCAGGGGATGATCCTGGTCACCGGGCCCACGGGCAGCGGCAAGACCTCGACCCTCTATGCCTCGCTCAACGGCATCAAGAGTCCGGTGAAGAACATCATCACCGTCGAGGATCCGATCGAGTACCAGCTCGCCGGCATCAACCAGGTGCAGATCAACTCGCGCGCCGGCGTGACCTTCGCGGCGGGCCTGCGCTCCATCCTGCGCCAGGACCCGAACGTCGTGCTGGTGGGCGAGATTCGCGACCAGGAGACCGCCGGCATCGCGCTCGAGGCCGGACAGACGGGGCACCTGATCCTCAGCACCATGCACACCAACGACGCCCCGTCGTCGATCACCCGCCTCATCGACCTCGGGGTCGAGCCGTTCATGGTGTCGTCGGCGGTGATCGGCCTTCTGGCGCAGCGGCTGGTGCGGCGCGTCTGCGTCGCCTGCGCCACCGAGCGCGAGCCCGCCCCGGAGCTGCTCGAGCCCTTCGGCGGAGCGGGCCGCCTCCCCGCCAACGCCCGCTTCATGGCGGGAGCCGGCTGCGCCGAGTGCGCGCAGTCCGGGTACCACGGCCGCCTGGCGGTGCACGAGCTTCTGGTGATGACCGACACGCTGCGCGATCTCGTCTCGCGCCGCTCGGCGGACCACCGGCTGCGCGAAGGGGCTCACGAGGGGGGCATGCGCTTCCTCTGGGAAGACGGACTCGACAAGGCGGCGCAGGGGCTGACGACCCTCGAGGAAGTGCTGCGCGTGGCGCCGCCGGACGAAGGGGGGGCGCGCGTCGCCCCGGCCCGCCCGGATCGGACCGCGGTCGCGCCGGTCGCGCCGGCCGCGCCCCGCCGGGCCGGCGAGGGGGACCCGCCGCGCGTCCTGGTGGTCGAGGACAGCCCGACGGTCGTGACCGTGGTCCGCTACTTCCTCGAGCTGGAAGGGTTCGTCGTCCTGGTCGCCGAGGACGGTGTCGTGGGTCTCGAGACCGCGCGCCGCGAGATGCCCGACATCGTGGTGAGCGACATCAACATGCCCGGAATGGACGGCATGACGTTGACCCGCGAGCTGCGCGGCGATCCGCGCACGGCGCACATGGCCATCCTGATGCTGACCTCGGAAGCCAGCCCCGATGCGGAGGCCGCCGGTCTCGAAGTCGGCGCCGACGACTACATCGTCAAGCCGGTGGAGCCCAAACGCCTGGCCGCGCGCGTCAAGGTGCTCCTGGCGCGCGCCCGGTCGCGCCGCCTGGCCGCATGAATGAAGACGTTCCGCCGCCCCCGCGCCGCCCCCGGCTCGCCCGCTCCGGTCTGATCGCGGCCCTGGTCGCGGCCTGGTTCGCAGCGAGCGCGGCCGGCCTTCTCGGCCTGATGCGCTCCGCGGCCACACCGGGCGATGCCGGCAGCCCGCCGGCCGCCTGGCCCGCGGACAGCGCCCTCCCCCGCCCCACCCGGCGCCCGCTCCTCGTGATGATGGCCCACCCGCGCTGCTCCTGCACGGCCGCCAGCCTCGAGGAGCTGTCGCGCATGATGGCCGGCGCCGCCGGGAAAGTCGACGCGATCGTGGCCTTCGACGTCCCCTCCGCTGCCGGCGGCGAGTGGACGACCGGGACCCTGTGGAACGACGCCGCGGCCATCCCCGGGGTCCGGGTGGTGGCCGACCGCGACGGAATCGAGGCGCGGCGCTTCCGGACCGCCACCTCGGGACACGTGCTGCTGTACGACGCCGCCGGCCGCCTGCTCTACAGCGGCGGCATGACCGTGGCGCGCGCCCACGCCGGCGACAACGCCGGTCTCGAGGCGCTGGCGTCGATCCTCCGGGGCCGGACACCGGACCGGCGCGAGGCGCCGGTCTACGGCTGCGCGCTCGACGCGGTGACGAGTCCGGCGGGGACGAATCCATGACGGAGCGCGCCGAAGCGCTCTTCCGGGAGCACCGCTCGGCCATCCTGCGGCGCATCGACCGTCTGTTCGCGGCGCTTCTGGCGCTGGAATGGCTCGGGGGGATCCTGATCGCGCTCATCGTCACGCCGCGCTCGTGGATCGGGCAGGTGAGCCGCATCCACGTGCACGTCTACGCGGCGGCTCTCCTCGGCGGCCTGATCGTCGTCCCGCCCATCGTGCTGGCCCTGGCCCGGCCCGGCGCCGCCGTCACCCGGCACCTCATCGGCGCGGCCCAGATGCTCTACGCCGGCCTGCTCATCCATCTGACCGGGGGACGGATCGAGACGCACTTCATCGTCTTCGGCTCGCTGGCGTTCCTCGCCTGCTACCTCGACTGGCCGGTCCTGGTCACCGCCAGCGCCGTGGTGGCGGCCGACCATCTCGTGCGCGGGATGTTCTGGCCGCAGTCGGTGTACGGGGTCCTCGCCGCCAGCCTCTGGCGGACGCTGGAGCATGTCTTCTGGGTGGTGTTCGAGGACATCTTCCTGATCGCCGTCTGCCGCCAGGGGATGACCGAGATGCGCCGCATCGCCGAGCGCCGCGCCGAGCTCGAGGCGGCCAACACCGCGGTCGAGCGCACGGTCCAGGCGCGGACTGCGGAGCTGGCGCAGAGCGAGGAGCGCTTCCGCACTCTCTCCGACGCTTCGCCGATCGGGATCTTTCAGACGGATCCGGCCGGCCGCTGCCAGTACACGAACGGGCAATGGCACGCCCTGACCGGCCTGTCGCGCGAGCAATGCCTCGGGACGGAATGGACCCGCACGGTCCACGCCGCCGATCGCGATCGCGTCGAAGCCGCCTGGCGGCGCACCGGGCGCAGCGGCGAGGACTTCGACGAGGAGCTGCGCTTCGAGACGTCTTTCGCGGAGCCGCGCTGGGTCCGCGTCCGCTCCACGATCGTGCGCGGCCGGGACGGGACGGTCCACGAGCGCATCGGGACGGCCGAGGACGTCACCCGGCGCCGGCAGACCGAGACCACGCTGCGCCAGGCCAAGGACGAGGCCGAGCTGACGGCCCGCACCAAGTCGGAGTTCCTGGCCAACATGAGCCATGAGATCCGCACGCCGATGAACGGGGTGATCGGCATGACCGGGCTGCTGCTCGACACCGAGCTGACCGCCGAGCAGCGGCAGTTCGTCCGCACCCTGCGCTCCTCGGGCGAGGCGCTCTTGACCATCATCAACGACCTGCTCGACTTCTCGAAGATCGAGTCCGGGAAGCTGGAGCTCGAGGCGATCGACTTCGACCTGCACACCGTGGTCGAGGAGGTGGTGGGGCTTTTGGCGGAGAAGGCCGCCGAGAAGCGCCTCGAGCTGGCCTTCGCAGTGCACCACGCGCTCCCCTTCTGCCTGCGCGGCGACCCGGGACGCCTGCGCCAGATCCTGATGAACCTGATCGGCAACGCCATCAAGTTCACCAGGCAGGGAGAGGTCGTCCTGCGGGTGAATCTCGAAGCGGGACCAGGCGAGACGCTCGTCGTGCGCTTCGAGGTGACCGACACCGGCATCGGCATCGATCCGGAATCCCGGCAGCGGCTGTTCCATCCATTCACGCAGGCCGACGGCTCCACCGCGCGGCGCTTCGGGGGAACAGGTCTCGGACTCGCCATTTCGCGCCAGCTCGCCGAAATGATGCACGGCCGGATGGGGGTCGAGAGCCAGCCCGGGCAGGGCAGCACCTTCTGGTTCACCGCCCGTTTCGCCAGGCCCCTCGAGCCGCCGGAGTCGCGGCCCCGGCCGCGCCAGAGCCTGCAGGGGCTGCACCTGCTGGTGGTCGACGACAACGCGACCAACAGGACCATCCTCGCCGAGCTGGCCAGGTCATGGAAGATGCAGGCCGTCGAAGCCCCGAACGGCGCCGAGGGCCTGCAGCGGCTGGAGACCGCGGCGGCGGGCGGCGTGCCGTTCGACCTGGGAATTTTCGACATGCAGATGCCGGGCATGGATGGGCTCGAGCTGGCGCGCCGGGTGCGGCGCGATCCCCGCTTCGCCCACACCCGCCTGGTCATGCTGACTTCGATCGGCATGCGCGGCGCCGCGGAAGAATCGCGCCGGGCCGGGTTCGCGGCCTTTCTCACCAAGCCCACCGGCGCCTCCCAGCTCTTCGAATGTCTCGCCACCGTCATGGCGGGCTCGCCCCACCCGGCGGGCGTGTCGCCGCCATCGCTCGTCACCCGCCACTCGCTCAACGAGGCCCGCGCCCGCAGCCGGCTGCGCATCCTCGTCGTGGACGACAACGACACCAACCGGATGGTGGCGGTGCAGATGCTGCGCCGCCTCGGCTGGCGGTCCGAGGTGGCGGCGAACGGCGCCGAGGCGGTCGAGGCCGTGAAGAACATCCGCTTCGACGCCATCCTGATGGACTGCCAGATGCCCGAGATGGACGGCTACGCCGCGACCCGGTCGATTCGCAAGATCGAGGCTCTGGCCGGGGGGCACGTCCCGATCATCGCCATGACGGCGAACGCCCTGCGCGGCGATCGCGAGAAGTGCCTCGAAGCGGGCATGGACGACTACCTGCCCAAGCCGGTCAAGATCGACGATCTCGGCAAGGCGCTGGCGCGGTGGACGCCGCAGGAGAGCGGCAGCGCGGAGGACGATCCGGCGCCGGACGAGTCGCCCGTCGCCGTGCCGGCCTCCTCCGGGTCCGCCGACGACCCTCTGGACCGTGCCGCCTTCCATCAACTCGAGGAATGCGACCGCACGGGGGGCCGGTTCATCGGCACGCTCATCGCCGCCTTCGAGAAGGAAGCGCCGGCCCGGATCGAGGCCATGCGCCTCGCCATCGAGAAGCTCAGCCCCGCGGACCTGTCGCAGGCGGCTCACGCGCTCAAGGGAAGCGCCGCGGCGCTCGGGGGGCGGCTGGTCGCCGCCGCCTGCGCCGAGGCCGTCGCCCTGGGACACTCGGGGTCGGTGCGCGGGGCGAGCGAAAGGCTCGCCGGGATCGAGCGCGAGGTCGATCGCCTGCGGCAAGCCCTCGCCGAGGCGCGCGATGCCGGCGACTCGCGTGACGGCGAGGCAGCCTGACCGCCCGCTCACCCCCGCCGCGGCCGCAGGCCCTGGATTCCCCAGTCCACCGCCGGGGCGGGAAACGCGGGCCGCGCGAAGAGGAAACCCTGGCCGTAGTGAGCGCCGGTGTCGATGACGGCGCTCAGCTCCTCGGGCGTTTCGATGCCTTCGGCCACCACCTTGGCGTTCATGCTGTCGCACAGTTTCACGAGGGCCGTGACCAGCTTCTGCGTGCGGCTCTCGCTCCTGAGATTGGCGATGAGCTGGCGGTCCACCTTGACGACCTCGGGGTTGAGATCGGCGATGTACTTGAGGTTGGAATAGCCGGCGCCGAGGTCGTCGATGGCCAGCGAGATGCCGCGCCCGCGGATCTCCCGGAGCACGCCGTGGCAGTGCTTGAAGTGGCTGAGGGGGACCGATTCGGTGATCTCGAGGTAGACCGGCTCGTCGTGGTAGAACATCGCATCGTCGGGGCGGACGAGCCAGCCTTCGTTGAACTCGGAGGGGTGCAGGTTCAGGAACAGCGCCGTCCTGGGACAGCCGCGCACCGCCATGTCCCGCAGCTCGCGTCCCATCTGTCCCCAGGTGCCGGCGGCGATGGCCTCCTGGATGACCTGGACCGCGTGCGTGTTCGTCTCGGACCTGCAGCGCAAGAGCGCCTCGTAGCCGAAGATCTCCCGGCGCTGGAAGTTGACGATCGGCTGGAAGGCGACGTACAGCTCGCGGGCCGCCACCGGCGCCGCCTCCACGGGCCCGGGGTCGCTCATGCGCGCATCGCCAGGCCCGTCGCGAGCACCGCTTCCAGGTTGCCGAAGTCGAACGGTTTCCTGATGTAGTCGTAGGCGCCGAGCAGAAGCGACTCCTCCGCGGCCTTCTCGTCCGCCGTGCCGCTGATCATGATCACGATCGCGCCGGGATCGAGGGCCTTCAGTCGCCGCAGCGTGTCGTTGCCGTCCATCCCCGGCATCAGGATGTCGAGGAGGACCACGTCGAACGGCCTCCGCCGGAAATAAGCCACCGCCTCCGCCCCGCTGTGGGCTCCCGCAACCCGGTGCCCCCTGCTCCGGAGGAACTCTCCGAGCACCCGAACGATCTCCCGTTCGTCGTCCACGACGAGCATGCGGGCCACCGGACCTCCCGTGTTTCGCGGTCGAAGTTACGGCCCCGGCGCCCGCGGCGCATCCGTGAAAACACGGACCGGCGCGGATTTCAGCGGATGAAGCCGGCGTCGAGGGCCTTGCGGACCGCCTCGGTCCGGGAGCGCGCGGCGAGCTTCGACATGATGCTGCTGACGTGGGTCTCGATGGTGCGGGTGGAGAGGTCGAAACTCGTGGCGATGTCGGCATTGCGCATCCCCTCGTGGAGACACTCGAGGATCTCGATCTCGCGCACCGTCAGGTCGCACAGGCCCTCGCCGCGCCCGGCCGGGGTGGCGCAGGTGCGCATCACCTTGGACGCGATGCCCGGAGGCAGCACCACCCCGCCCGCGGCGATCTGGTCGAGCGCCTCGACCAGCGCTTCCTGCGGCGAGTCCTTGAGCAGGTAGCCGTGGATGCCGATCCGGGCCAGGGCGCGCACGTACTGGTCGAAGTCGTAGCCGCTGAGCACGAGGATCTTCACCTCCGGCCAGTCGGCGCGCAGGCGCCGCGCCAGCTCGATGCCGGAAATACTCGGCATGCGGATGTCCAGGACCACGATGGCGGGGCTCGCGTCGCGCATGACGGCGAGCGCCTCGTCGGCGTTCGCCGCCTCCCCGACCACGGAGAACCGCGGGTGCTGCGCCAGCCGGGTGCGGATGCCCTCGCGGAACATGCGATGGTCGTCGACGATCAGGATGCGGATCGGCGCGGTCGGCTTCATGCCCCCGCCTGGCCCAGGCGCGGGATGAAGGCGGTCACGACCGTCCCGCGCCCGGTGCCGGAAGTGACCGTGACGCCGCCGCCGATCTGGCGCAGACGCTCCCGCATCCCGGGAATCCCGAGACCGGGCTGCACCTTGTCTTCGGGAGAGAAGCCGGCGCCGTCGTCGCGGATGCGCAGCTCGAGGCTGTCATCCCGCCTCGCGAGCGAGACGTGGATGCTCGAGGCCCGGCCGTGCTTGACGGCGTTGGTGACCGCCTCCTGCGTCACCCGGAACAGGGCGACTTCCTCCTCCGGCGCCAGCCGGTCGTCCTCGCTCATGCCGGAAAGCGTCAGGCTCGGCTCCACGGCGAACTGGCGCGAGGCCTGCTCGAGCAGCCAGTCGATGGACGACACCAGCCCGAGGTCGTCCAGGATCGCCGGCCGCAGGCGCGCGCACAGCTCGCGCAGCTCGACGACCAGTTCCCGGGCCACCCCCTCCGTGTCGCGCATATCGTGACCGCGGATCCCGCCGAGCAGGATCGCCTTCTGGAGCGGCCCGTCGTGCAGATCGCGCGCGATCCGCGTCCTTTCCGTCTCCTCCGCGTGGATGAGCCGTCCGCTCGCCTCGCGCAGCTCGGTGAGCAGCGTGGCCTCACGGATCGCCAGGGACAGGATCGGCGCGACGCTGGAGATGAGGAGCCGCTCCTCCTCGAGGAACACCTCGCCTCCCTCTTTCGGTCCGAGCACGAGATACCCGAGCGGCTGGCTGGAGGCCAAAAGGCCGGCCACGACCAGGACGTCCGAGTCCCAGCGCACCTCGGTGAACCCGTCGGCGTTGAAGGTCAGCGCGCCGAGGCGCGGCTCGATGAAGGCGATGCTCTCCTGCGCCCGCGTGCCCGTGCAGGCCGCCACGCGCACCGCCTCGGGCTCGGCGCCGAGGAACAGCGCCGCCGCCTCCAGTCCCAGGTCGCGTTGCAGGCGCCCGAGGATGGTTTCGGCGAGCTTGCCGGCGTCGCTGTTTCCAAGCAGATCCTGCTTCACGTCGGCGAGCAGCGCCTGGGAGTCGACCGGGTCGCGGTACACCAGCCGGTCGAGCAGGTTGCGCACCCCCCGCCGCATCACGTCGAACAGCAGCGCCCCCAGAACCACCAGCACCACGGTGGCCGCCGAAGCGTCCGTGGCGCCGAGGAGCAGCCGGGCGGCGTTCGCCCCGAAAGCGACGAGAACCAGAAGCGCGCAGGTGGCGATGCCGTTCACCATGCCGCGGTGCACCAGCCGGCGGATGCCGAGCAGGTGATGGCGCAGGATGGCGTACGCGAAGGCCGCGGGGATGATCCCGGAAAGACACGCCGAGACGGACCAGGGGACCAGCTCGCGGTACCCGAGGGTCGAGGGGACGAGCGTGAGGACGACGAAGGGCAGGGCTCCGCAGGCGATGCCGCCCAGCGCCAGCCGGGCGTCGGCAACACCGGGCAGGTCGTGCGAGCCGGCCGCGCGCACGGCGAAAAGGGCAATGGCGGCGAGGATCGAGAGCGCCAGAAAGAGCCCGAACGCCACGCGCACCGCGCCATAAGTGGCCGGCCGGTAAACCAGCGCGATGAGATAGCCGGCCAGGATGACCCCCGCCGCGAGCCGGTGCAGCCTCAACGCCGTGAGCGCGGCGCCGCGCCTCGGGCCCCGGCCGACGAAGGCCACGGCGAACGACGGCAAGGCCGCGGCGAGCGCCAGGAGCGAGACGAATTGCACCACCAGCGCCCAGGGGGGATGCGGACCGCCGGCCGCCGGCGCCACCGCGAGCGTCACGGCCGCGAGCCCACCGAACAGCGCGAACAGCCGCGCCACCGGCGCGGCCGGGCGCCGCACCAGCACGGCGGCCGCGAGCAGCGCGAACGCCAGGCCGACCAGCGTCATCGCCATCTCGGCCTGGATCGAAGGAGAGACGGCCGGGGCGACCGTGGCGGAAAGCACCGTCCCGCCGGCGGTCGCGAAACGTCCCTCGGTGAGGCGCGGGGGCGGGCCGCCGTCCACCGACAGGACGCGCATCCCGGGCCGGACGCCGCGGTGCCAGCCGTACCCCGCCGGCATGACCCAGTCCACGCAGGTGCCCACAGCACAGGGCTCGAGGCGGAGCCCCAGGTCCGCCGGCTGACGGACCGCCCGATGCGAGGCGCCGGCCGCGAGCAGGAAAGCCATGAGGATGGCCGCTCCGCCGCCTCGCGGGCCGTTACTCGACCACGCCGGCCCCGACGGCGCCCAGCGTTCGCGCAGCCTCCGATTCCACTCTTTCGACGAAACGGCCGAGAGGCCCGACCGAGTAGCCACCCTCCGCCAGGCGCTCCAGATCCGCGCGCGAACGGCCGAGGTAGGCGAGGGCGAGGACTGCCACGTACAGGAGGGCGCCGGAAGACTCGTAGGCATTGGGGACCGCGGGCGAAAGCGTACCATCGCCGCGGGCGTCCGAGTCAACGGATCTCAGGCCGTTCCGGGAGAAGAAGACGACCGGCAACGTCGCCTTGGACCGCGCCAGATCGGAACGGCCGCCGGGGGCGCAGCCATCCCGGTGGTCGTCGACGAGCTGCGCGCACGTGAACAGGTTGAACCCGAACCCCTCGAACAGGGGGAAGGAGTCCGCCTCCACGCCGGCGAGCCGGGCTGCGAACCCGGCGGCGAAGGCCCCCAGGTTGCCCGACTTGAGGCGCGTCATCCGGTGCGCCTCCTGAAGCGTCGCTCCCCCGCGTCGTTCGAGCCTGGCGTCGAGGAACTGTCCGGCGCAGGCGCCGCTGGTTTTGGCGCAGAAGTGACGCATCGCCGCCGCTCCGCCGGGAGAGCCGGAGGAGGCCTCGGCCGCCGTCGCCGTGCCCGCCAGCAGCAGGGCGATCGCCAGGGCCAGGTCTTCCGCCCGCGTCTTTTTCGCTTCGCCGTCGGACACCTCGTCGAAGACGTAAGCCGCCTGCATCTGCAGCTCGACCGCGGCCGCGGCCAGAAGGGCCGTCCGATCGCAGAGGCCGCGGGCGGACCTGTACACCTCCAGCGAGAACACTCCCGCCCGGCAGGGGCCTTCGGGGTGCAGCGCGTAGCCGGGTCGCGACAGCAGGCGGACGAGATCGGCGTGGATGGCGGGCTCCGCGTGCGCGACGACCGCGTCAGCCACCTGGGCCCGCACGTAGGGGAGCATGGCGCTCGTCCTCGGGGCCGCTCCCTAGAACCAGGGAACCGTTTCTTCGAAGGAGAGCCTGCCCGCCGTGATGGACCCGGCCAGGGCGCGGACGGCCCGGGCGAGCTCGTCGTGTCCTCTGGCTGCGAGCT
>DASYQE010000250.1:0-15194 GCA_036005805.1 Candidatus Polarisedimenticolia bacterium
TCTCCTTCCCTCTCAGCCGCAGAGGATGGTGCCGCCGTTGACGTTGAGGATTTCCCCGGTAATGTAACTCGCGAGGTGGGAGCAGAGGAAAAGAATCGGGCCGGCGATCTCCTCCGGCTCCGCCACCCGGTCGAGCGGCGACCACTCCCCTTTCTTGAGCGTCCCCTCGCCCCGCAGGCGGGCAAGGGTGGCGCGGCTCATGTCGGTCTCCACCCACCACGGCGCCACGGCGTTCACCAGGATGCCGTGCGGCCCCAGCTCGACGGCGAGCGATTTCGTGAGGGAGATGAGGGCGCCCTTGGTGGCGGAGTAATCGGCATGCCGCTCTTCGCCCCGCTGCCCCGACGTGGACGACACAAAGACAATGCGTCCGGCCCGCCGGCGCTTCATGAGCGGGATGACCCGGCGTGTGACCAGGTGCGCGCCGTCGAGGTTGACAGCCATCGTTCGGCGCCACGCCCGCTGGCTGAGGCGCTCGAATGGAATGTCGCGAGGGTCCCAGATTCCCGCGTTGTTGACGAGGATGTCCACCCGGCGGTGGCGCGAGCGCGCCGCCGCCACCAGGCGAGCGGCGTCCGGCGCGCGCGACACGTCGGACTTGACCGCGGTGACGCGATCGGCGCCGGCGCGCGCGACGACCTCCAGCGCGGCGGCGCGATGCCGGTTGTAAGAGAAGACGACCGACGCGCCCGCCCCCGCCAGCGCCTCGACCGTCGCCCGGCCGATTCCGCGCGACCCGCCGGTGACGATCGCCACCTGCCCGGAGAGATCGATGCGCGGCGCCGGAGCGGAACGGGGCGACTCGGACTGCCTCCGTCCGGACCGCGCGCGACCGTCCGCGACGCGCCGCATATCAGGGGTGCGGCTGGAAGACAGGCGGAGCGAAGGTCTTGAGGATGGCGGCGGAGGCGCCCTCGACGTCGGCGTGCAGCGACCGGCCGGAGGCGTCCATGGTCACGACCGCGGGGAAATCCTGCACGCGCAGGTGCCACATCGCCTCGGGGGTGCCGAACTCGAGGAGGTCCACCCCTTCGACCTTCTGGATGCAGCGGGCGTAGTACTGCGCCGCGCCGCCGATGGCGTTGAGGTAGACGGCGCCGTGCTCCTTCAGGGCGGCGAGGGTCTTCGGCCCCATGCCGCCCTTCCCCATCACCACGCGCACGCCGTAGCGGCCGATGACGTCGGCCTCGTACGGTTCCTCGCGGATGCTGGTGGTCGGCCCCGCGGCGGTGACCCGCCACGAGCCGTTGTCCTTCAGGACCACCGGGCCGCAGTGGTACAGCACCTGGTCCTTCAGGCTCATCGGCGGCGCGTGGCTCATCAGATGGTGGTGCACGATGTCGCGGCCGGTGTAGATGACGCCGCTGACCGTCACCACGTCACCAACTTTGAGGCTGCGGACCGCCGCTTCGGTGATCGGCGGCTGCAGCGCCACGGCTCCCGAGCCGAAAAGACCACCGCCCGCGCCAGCAGCGAGCGGCTCGGAGGGCCGGTCGTCGCGATAGAGCCAGCGCCGGATCGCTCCCGTCTGCGCGTCGAGGACGACGCCGAGCCGGCGGAAGGCCCAGCAGTCATAGGCGACCGACACGAAGAACGACGCCGGCAGACGATGGATCGCGCCGACCTTGCAGCCGATGAGGGTCACCCCTCCGCCGAACCCCATGGTGCCGATGCCGAGCAGGTTCGATTTTTCGAGGACGTACTCCTCGAGGGCTCTCAGATCCGGATTCGGGTTGACGTCGTCGAGGGTGCGGAAGAGCTGCTCCTTGGCGTGCGCGTAGCCGGTGGCCCGGTCGCCGCCGATGGCGGCGCCGATGGCGCCGGCGCTGCAGCCCTGTCCCTGCGCCTGCCAGACGGCGTGCAGCAGGCACTTGCGCACGCCGTCGAGGTCGCGGTCGGCCCGCCCGAGGTGCGGCAGCTCGGTGGGCAGCGAGTACTGGATGTTCTTGTTCTCGCACCCGCCGCCCTTGAGCAGGAGCTTCACCTCGATCTCGCCATCGTTCTCCCACTGGTGCAGGTGGATGGCGGGGGTGCCTTCGCCGAGGTTGTCGCCGCTGTTCTTCCCGGTGAGCGAGTCGACCGAGTTCGGACGCAGCTTCCCCTTCTTCGTGGCCTCGACGATGGCCGCGCGGATCGCCTTCTCGATGCGGAGCTGGCTGACGCCGACGGGGGTCGTCACCTCGAACGTCGGCCAGCCGGTGTCCTGGCAGATCGGCCCTTCGTGCCCGGCCGCGGCGTCGATGTTGGTGGCGATGATCGACAGCGCCTGACCGCTGCGGTTGGCGGGGTCCTCGGTGCCGAGGGCGCGCGCCATGGCGCGCCGCACGTCCGGCGGCAGGTCGGTCGAGGTGCGGACGATCAGATCGTAGAGACTCTGCTGGAGCGCTTGCATCGGCGGGCATGATACAACGCCGCCCGGAGGTGACCCTGATGGACCGACGCTCCGCCCGTCTCGCGCTTGCCGCGGTGCTGTTCGCGGCCGCCGGCGCACTCGCGACGCCCGCTCATGCCGGCGACGTGAACCTCAACTGGACTCCGCTCTCGGGACGCTCGCTCGATAAGGACCTGTGGTCGCCGGTCGAGGACCAGTGGGGCTTCGGCGGCACCGTCGACTTCGGGGAGAAAGGGCTGCCGCTGCACTTCGCGCTCGGCCTGCACGGCGGTGTCGGGGCCGAGGACAACGCCGATGCGGCGAACAACGACTTCGCCAGCACCATGACCGAGCTGTCCTTCGGAGCCACCTGGGCCATGCAGTCGAAGGGACGGCTGCGCGGCTACGTGGGCGGCGGCGTCTCGTTCGTGGGGGCGCGGATGGACGTGGACACCATCGCCGGCGACGTCCACGACAGCGACGACAGCATCGGCGGCTGGATCGAGGCCGGCATGGCGTGGCGCCTCGGCTCCCACTTCAGCCTCGGCTTCGCCGGCCGCACGCTCCTCGGCACCGACATCAACCTGTTCGGGGTGAGCGGCGACGCCGATTACTTCGAGTTCGGCCCGCTCCTCGGCTGGTCCTGGCCCGCCCGCCACTGACGCCGGAGGCGGCGCGGCTGCCAAGTCCCGACACGCAATCAGCGCGACGGGGCGGCGACCGGGTCCGGAACGGTGACGAAGCAGCCGTTGAGGCGGCGCAGCGCGTCGAGCCCGAGGGCGAGGCGCAGCCCGTCCTGGTAGCCGCGCTGGCGGCGCGCCTGCTCCTCGGTCGAGATCGGGCTCACGGTTCCGGGCTTCTGGCCGTGCCGTGAGGCCGCGGCGACGTTCCCCGAGCCGGGCATCGCGTAGCCGGGCGGCGTCGCCGAAGAAAGCGCGATGAGATCGGCGCAGGTCACCGGGTGCGGCGCCCGCCCGGCCTCGACGCCCTGCACGAAGCCCGACAGGTAGTCGGGCTCGCCGCCGATGCGCTCGGTGATGCGCGACGTCTCGTCCACGAGGCGGTCGATGCTTCCCTTCACGGTGATGTTGGTCTGCTCGGCGCGCCAGGCACCGTGCTGGGCGAGGGTCTGCTTGTAGTCGGCCGGGTAGGACTCGCGGTGCCGGTCGTTGTAGCCCTTCGACGCCCGCGCCGAGTCCTCGCTCGCGTGACGCTCGATCACGGGGCGCAGGAGGTTCTCCACGCCCATGACGTCCTGGCCCTTCACCATCTCGCGCGGCAGCTCGACTTCCATCTCCACCCGGCACTGCGTCTCGTCATAGAGCGTGAAGGGGCCGTCGGTGTAGGAGCGCAGCACCGGCTCCGGGAACGACAGGCGCAGGTCGAGGCGCGACCGCTTGAGATCGACGCTGTCCACCTTGGCCAGCTCCCCCGCCTTGAAGCGCAGCATGCCGTGGCCGCTCACCAGCCGGCCGTTGATGCGGTTGCCGGTGTACGAGCCGGCGCAGTCGGAGTAGGTCTCGGCGTTGGTCACCACCCACGCGCCGCGCCAGCGCGACGCGAGCGTGTCCTGGAACTCGCCCGCACGCGCGGCGCCCGCCACGGCCGCGGCCGCGGCGAGCGCCGCCACCAGCCCGAACGCCACGCGCGGCGCGAGACCCCCCGCCGACGGATGGTTCGGGCGCGGGGTCATGGCTTCGCCGCAGCGACCGCCGGGTCGAGGTGGGCCGGGCGCGGCGCCCCGGCCGGAGGCATGCAGCCCGGCAGGATGCGGAGGATCTCCAGTCCCTGCGCCAGGCGCACCCCGTCCTCATAGCCACGCGTCCAGGTCTTCTGGCGGCCGCCCTTCGCGGCGAAGGCGGCGTTGGAGTTGGTGCGCGCCGTCTGCATCGCCGGCTCGAAGCGCGTCACGTCCTCGCACGCAGCCGGGACGGTGCCGCGGCCCGCCTCGACCCCACGGCCGAAGCCGGCGAGGTAGTCGGGGTCCTGGCTGATCTGCGAGGAGAGCCGGGTGGTCTGCGCCGTCCACTCGTCCAGGCGGGCCTGCATCGCGGCGGTGTTCTGCTCCCGGCGCCATTCCTGGTGCTCGGCGATCGCCTCCTGGCGCTCCGCCTGGTAGGCCGGGCTTTCGACCGGCAGGAAGTTCGAGGCCAGCAGCGCCGAACGCTCGTCGGAGTGCCGTTCGACGACGTGGTCGAGCAGCGCCTCGAGGCCGGCCGCGTCACCCGAGGCGGTCATGCCGGGCAGCACCATCACCCGCAGCTCGGCCTGGCACTTCGCCAGCGCGCGCAAGGTGAACTCGCGGTGCTCGCGCTCGACCATCTCGTTCACCGACAGGGTGACGCGCAGGCTCAGGCGATCGCTCCGGACGTCGACACTGTCCACGCGCGCCGGCGTCCCCGGGTCGATGCGCAGGCGGCCGCGGCTGCCGACCGTGGCGTCGCCGTACATTTCATTGTCGGTGTAGAACCCGGCGCAGTCGGAGAACGTCTCCGTCGAGGTGACGATCCAGGCGCCGGTCCAGCGGTCCTGCAGGGCATTGACCGCCTCGACGGGGCCGGTGGTCCGCGGCGGCGCGGCCGGGACGCGGGGTGCGTTCGAGGCCGCGAGCACCGCGGCGATCCCGCCCCCTGCCGTGAGCAGAAGCGACAGCACCCTCCGCACCGTCACCCTCCGAACCCTCCGAGTCCTGCGCCCCGTCCTCATGACCCCGTCTCCGTCCCGGCTCCCGCCGGCTCGAACCCCGCGTCCGTCGCGCCTTTCCTCGAACTCTCCGTTTGAACCTAGGGAGGGGGCGCGTGATCGTCAACGCTCGTTTTCCGGATCGCCGGAGCGGTTACGGAGTTGCGCGCGAGCGGTTTTTCCTGTTACAACGCGCAGGTCCCCGGAGCAGCAGAAGCCCCCGGAACGCCCGCGGTTACAACGCCCGCGAGCCGCTTACGGAACCGGCCGGCACACGAAACCGTCGCCGGGGACGAGCGTTCAAAGACGCGACACAGGAGAGAGCCATGGCAGGTCGAATCCACTCCCCCAGGAACCGCTTGGCCCCGTTCGTCATCGCCGCCCTCGGCGCGGCCCTCCTCACGCTGGCCCCGTCCTCGGCGGCGGCGCCGAAGGCGAAAGAGAAGGACAAGAAGGGCAAGGAGACCGCGACGAAGTTCAAGCCCGAGACCTTCACCGGGCTGGAGCTGCGCAGCATCGGCCCGGCCGTCACCTCCGGCCGCGTCGTGGACATCGCCGTGGTGCCGCACGACAAGGCCACCTGGTACGTGGCGGTCGCCTCGGGAGGGATGTGGAAGACGACCAACGCCGGGACCACGTGGAGCCCGATCTTCGACGGCCAGGGGTCGTACTCGATCGGCTGCGTGACCCTCGACCCGAAGAACCCGCTCGTCGTCTGGGTCGGCTCGGGCGAGAACAACAGTCAGCGCAGCGTCGCCTACGGCGACGGCGTCTACAAGTCGAACGACGGCGGCGCCTCCTGGGAGAACGTCGGCCTCAAGGCGAGCGAGCACATCGGCAAGATCGTCGTGGACCCGCGCGATTCGAGCATCGTGTACGTCGCGGCGCAGGGACCGCTGTGGCGCTCGGGGGGCGACCGGGGCCTCTACAAGACAACCGACGGCGGCAAGACCTGGAAGCAGGTCTTGAAGATCTCCGATGACACCGGCGTCAGCGACGTGGTGCTCGACCCGGCGCATCCCGACGTCCTGTTCGCCTCGGCGTACCAGCGCCGCCGGCACGAGTGGACCCTCATCGACGGCGGCCCCGAGTCGGGGATTCACAAGTCGGTGGACGGCGGCGCGACCTGGAAGAAGCTCGAGGGGGGCCTTCCCAAGGAAGAGATGGGGCGCATCGGCCTCGCCATCCCGCCGACCCAGACCGACACGGTCTTCGCGGTCATCGAAGCGGCGAACAAGGCGGGGGGCGTCTACCGCTCCAGGGACTCGGGCGGCAACTGGGAGCGGGTGGCCGAATACGTCCCGAACGGTCCGCAGTACTACATGGAGCTCTTCCCCGACCCGAAGGACCCCAACCGCATCTACTCGATGGACACCTTCATGCAGGTGAGCGAGGACGGCGGTGCCACCTGGAAGCGCGCGGGCGAGAAGAGCAAGCACGTGGACAACCACGTGCTCTGGATCGACCCCGACGACACCGATCACCTGATCAACGGCAACGACGGCGGCCTGTACGAGTCGTGGGACCGGGCGCAGACCTGGGCCTTCAAGGCCAACCTGCCGGTGACCCAGTTCTACAAGATGGCGCTCGACGATGCCGAGCCCTTCTACAACGTCTACGGCGGCACGCAGGACAACTACACGCTCGGCGGCCCCTCACGCACCCTGTCGGCGCACGGCATCACCAACGCCGACTGGTTCGTGGCGCAGGACGGCGACGGCTTCCAGCCCCAGGCCGATCCCGAGGACCCGAACATCGTCTACGCCGAGGCCCAGCATGGCGCCATCATCCGGCTCGATCGCAAGACCGGCGAGCGCATCGACATCCAGCCGCAGCCCGAAGGCAACGAGGACGGCGCGCGCTGGAACTGGGACTCCCCCCTCATCATCAGCCCGCATTCGCACTCGCGCCTCTACTTCGCCTCGCAGCGCCTGTACCGCAGCGACGACCGGGGCGATTCGTGGAAGGCGGTCAGCCCCGACCTGACCCGGCAGATCGACCGCAACAAGCTCAAGGTGATGGGGCGCGTCTGGAGCGTGGATGCGGTCGCCAAGAATTCTTCGACGTCGTTCTACGGCAACATCGTGTCCCTCTCCGAATCGCCGAAAAAGGAAGGGCTCCTCTACGTCGGCACCGACGACGGGTTGATCCAAGTGAGCGACGACGCCGGCAGGACCTGGCGGAAGATCGAGTCGTTCCCCGGCGTGCCCGACCGCACCTACGTGTCGCGCCTGTACGCCTCGCAGCACGCCGCCGGAACCATCTACGCCGGGTTCAACAACCACAAGCAGGCCGACTTCAAGCCGTACCTGCTCAAGAGCACCGACGAGGGGAAATCGTGGACCTCGATCGCCTCCGACCTGCCGCAAAACGGCGGGGTCTGGGCGTTCGCCGAGGACCACGTCGATCCGAACCTGCTCTTCGCCGGCACCGAGTTCGGCCTGTTCTTCACGGTGGACGGCGGCGGCCACTGGGTGCAGCTCAAGGGGAAGCTGCCGACCATCGCGGTGCGCGACATCGTCGTGCAGAAGCGGGAGAACGACCTGGTGGCGGCGACGTTCGGGCGCGGCTTCTACGTCCTCGACGACTACACGCCTCTGCGGGGGCTGAACGCCGCGACGCTCGACAAGGATGCGGTGCTCTTCCCCGTCAAGAAGGCCGACCTCTACGTGCCGACCAACTGGCTCGGCCTCAAGGACAAGGCGTTCCAGGGCGAGTCGTTCTACAACGCCGCGAACCCGCCGTTCGGTTCCGTCCTGACGTATTACCTGAAGGACGACATCCTGACGCAGAAGAAGATCCGGCAGAAGGCGGAGAAGGACACCATCAAGAACGCCGGCGACGTCTTCTACCCGACCTGGGAGACGCTCAAGGCCGAGGACCGCGAGGAGGACCCGGCGGTCATCCTGACGGTCTCCGACACCTCCGGCCAGGTGATCCGGCAGATCACCGGGCCCGCGACCGCCGGCTTCCACCGCGTCGCGTGGGACCTGCGCTACCCGCCGTCGGAACCCGCCGCGCTCAAGCTGCCCGAGCCGGAAGAGTTCGATCCGCCGCGCCAGGGGCCGTTCGCCCCTCCGGGGGAATACACCGTGCGACTGTCGAAGCGGGTGAACGGAGTGACCACGCCGCTCGCCGGCCCGATGGTCGCCGAGGCGGAAGGCATCGGCGCTTCCTCTCTGCCGGCGGCCGATCGGCGCGCCGTCGCCGAGTACTCGCGCAAGGTGGCGCGCCTGCAGCGCGCCGTCCTCGGCGCCGAGCAGGCCGCGGGCGAGGCGCAGAACCGCATCGCGTTGTTCAAGAAGGCCATCGTGGACACGCCCGGGGCCGACCCGAAGCTCCTGGACGAGGCGCTGCAGGTCGAAGGACGTCTCAAGGACCTGATGATCGCCCTGACCGGCGACGCGACGCGCGCGCGCCGCAACGAGCCGACCGCACCGTCGATCGAGGGGCGCGTCACGCAGGTCGTCACCGGCTTCTGGTCCACGACCTCGGCGCCCACGGCGACCCACAAGCGCAACTACGAGATCGCCGCGGCGCAGTTCACCCCGGTCCTCGATTCGCTCCGGACCATCATCGACGTCGATCTCAGGAAGCTGGAGTCGGCCGCCGAGACCGCCGGCGCACCGTGGACCCCGGGCCGCGTCCCGGTCTGGACGGCGGAGTAGCGCCGTCTCAGCGCAGCGACGAAGAGGGCTTGCGGAAGACCGATGCGCCCGCCGTCGCGACTTCGCGCAGCAGCATGTCGAGGTCGGCTTCGGTCGTGCGGTAGTTGACGAGGCAGGCGCGCAGGGCGAAGCGGCCGCGGACCAGGGCGTTGCTGACGAAGGCGCGGCCGCGGCGCTGGACCGCCACGAGAATCGCCTCGTTCAGCCGGGTGAGATCGGCTTCCGGCAGCCGCGGGCCCGGCGGCACATGGCGAAAGCAGACGATGCCGAGGTCGCCGCGGCTCAGGAGCTCGAGCCCGCGCGTGGCGCGAACCTTGTCGGCGAGCAGGCGCGCCAGCTGCAGGTCTTCCTCGATGCTGTTCGAGAACGCCTCGGCGCCGTGGTGCTTGAGCGCGATCCAGATCTTCAGCGCCCGGAAGCGGCGCGACAGCTCCGGCCCGTAATCCCAGAACGCCGTCTGCTCGAGACGGCCCGAGCCGAACATGCGGGTGTAGTCGGCCTCCTGACGGAAGGCACGGCGGGCCGCCTCGGGACGCCGGTAGAGCACGCAGCCGGCGTCCACCGGCAGGTAGAGCCACTTGTGCGGGTCGAGGGCGATCGAATCCGCCAGGCTCAGGGCGCGCAGGATGGCGCGGCCGGAAGGGGCGAGGATCGCGAAGCCGCCGTAGCAGGCGTCCACGTGCATCCACAGCCGCTCGCGACGGCAGAGGCGCCAGATCTCGCGCAGCGGGTCCACGGCGCCGGTCGTGACCGTCCCGGCGCTCGCCACGACGGCGAAGGGATGCAGCCGCGCCCGGCGATCGCGCCGCACGGCCTCGCGCAGCGCCGCGACGTCGAGACGGAGCCTGCGATCGACCGGCACGAGCCGCACGAAGTCGCGCCCGATGCCGAGGATCGACGCCGCCTTCAGCACCGCGTGGTGGACCTCCTCCGAGGCATAGGCGACGAGCGGGCTCCCCTTCTCACCGCGCAGCCCGCGGCGGGCGAGGTCGTACGACATGGCCGCGTCGCGCGCAGCCCCCAGGCCGGCCAGGTTCGCGATCGACCCGCCGCTCGTCAGCAGGCCTCCGGCGGAGCGCGGCAGGCCGACCATCTCGCGGATCCACTCGACGACCTGCATCTCGACCAGCGCCGCGCCGGGGGCCGAGCGGAACGCCGTGAGGTTCTGGTTGAGGCCCGAAGCGAGCCAGTCGCCGAGCGCCGCGGCGGCCAGCCCCGGCGGATTGACGTAGCCCCAGAAGCGCGGGTCGTCGTTGTGCCGCGACAGGCGCAGCAGCGCCTGCAGGTCCGAGGCGATGCGCCCGTGCGGCTCGGCCGCCCACGGCAGCGGCCGGCGGAACCGGGGCGCCAGCGCTCGCACCTCCTGCGCCGTCGGCACGATCCGGTCCCGTCCGCGCCGCGAGCGCCACCCGACAAGAAGCCCGCGGATGGTCTTCTCCAGCCGGGCCGAGATGTCGTCGGCCCGATCGAGCCTCCGGCGGCGCGTTTTCGTCCCGGTTCCGCGTGTCATGGGCCGGGCATGATGTCACAGAGGACCTGTGTAAGATTCCTGCACCGGCTGCGTCTGCAGGGGTGAACGCGCTGGCGGAGTTCGACGAACGCGGACGACGCGGCGCCCTCACCGAGGAGAACGTCATGAAGATCGACAGAGCGTCCTGTGCCTGCGGCATGACCACCTGTGGCTGCGGACCGGCCTGCCCCTGCGGCGAATCGTGCCGGTGCTGCGCCTAGTCCCTCCGGACCCCGGATCGCGGTGCGATCCGGGGTCCTTCCCCTTTTCAGGAGTCTCCGAGTGAGCCATGTGACCGATTCCGCTGCGACCCGGCCGATCTCCGACGAGATCGTCAAGACCCTGGTGGCGAACCACCGGCGATTCCTCGCCTTCGTCGAGCGCCGGGTCGGCTCGCGCGAGGTGGCCGAGGACATCGTGCAGAACGCGTTCGTCCGCGGCCTGGAGGGAAACTCCCGGCTGCGCGACGAGGACTCGGCGGTGGCCTGGTTTTACCGCATGCTGCGCAACGCTCTCATCGATCACTGGCGCAGGCGATCGGCCGAGCAGCGGGCCGCCGAACGTCTCGCCGAGCAGGAGGAGGAAACCGTCCCCGCGGCCGACCAGGAATTGATGGACACGGTCTGCGCCTGCGTGGGGGATCTGCTGCAGACCTTGAAGCCGGAGTATGCGGAGGCGCTCCGTCGCGTCGATCTCGACGACAAGAGCGTCAAGGAATTCGCCGAGGGAGCCGGGATCTCCGCCAACAATGCCTCGGTGCGCCTCTTCCGCGGCCGCGAAGCGCTGCGCCAGCAGGTGCGGCGCGCCTGCGGGACGTGCGCCGATCACGGGTGTCTCGACTGCCGTTGCGGCCGTCCCTCCCGGTCGGTGTAAGAACCTCGGGCCCGGTCCGTCAGCAGGGTTGGAAGCGCCGCATCGAGACCGCCGGAAGGGTGGAGCGAGAGGCGCACGACCCCAAGGAGACGCCCCATGCTGACGACCGCCACGCGTTCCGCCTCCCACGATCATCACCACGCCCACCAGGGCGTCGTCACCCATGCCCCGGCGTCCGGGACGCCCGGCGACTACCGTGAGGCGCTCGAGCAGGCCGTTCCCGATTCCGGCCGGCGGGTCATCGCCGTCGAGTTCGAGGCCCGGGAGGTGGAAGGGCTGGTGACACCCGGATTCACCGCCTGGACCTTCAACGGCCAGGTTCCCGGTCCCGTGCTCGAGGGGCGCGTCGGCGACGTGCTCGAGGTGCGTCTCACCAACCGGCTCCCCGAACCGACTTCGATTCACTGGCACGGGCTGCGCCTGCCGGCTCCGATGGACGGCACCGACATGGTGCAGACCGCGGTGGCCCCCGGCGCGTCGTTCACCTACCGGTTCCGGCTTGCCGACGCCGGCACCTACTGGTACCACTCGCACACGAACGAGACGGTCCAGATGGAGCGCGGGCTCTACGGCGCGCTCATCGTGCGCGGCGCGGAGGAGCCGGTCCTCGACGGGGAGCAGGTGCTGGTGTTCGACGACGTCAAGCTCGACCGGAAGGGCCGGCTGGCGCGGTTCGGCGGATTGGTCCAGTGGCACGACGGCCGCGAAGGGAACGTGCGGCTGATCAACGGCCGGGTCGAGCCGCGGCTCGCCATCGCGGCGGGACAGGTCGAGCGCTGGCGGCTGATCAACGCGTCGAGCGCGCGTTACCTGCGTTTTTCGCTCGGCCAGGCGCCGTTCCGCATTCTCGGCACCGACGGCGGCCTCCTCCAGGAACCGCGGACGGAAAGCGAAGTGCTGCTGGCGCCCGGCGAGCGCGCGGACGTGGCGGTCGGGCCCTTCGAGGAGGGCCGGACGCTTCCCATCGAATCGCAGCCCTACTGGCGCACGACGATCAAGCGCCGGAAGACCGAGAGTTTCGGTTCGTTGCGCGTCGGTCCCTCCCGGCCTTCGGCGGCCATGCTCCCGGCGTTCCGCCGCCCTGTCGCGCGCCTCGCCCCGGCCGACGCCGTCCCGACGCGCCGGGTGGAATTCGGGGTGCGCTACAGCCTGCGGCGCGGCATGGATTTCGTGGTCAACGGTCGCAGGCACGACCAGGACGCAGTGGTGAAGGTGGGTGACCTGCAGGTATGGGACATCGTCAACTCCACGCTGATGGACCACCCGTTCCACCTGCACGGCTTCTCGTTCCAAGTGCTCGCGGTGGACGGCGTGGCCCGCGCGAGCGTGTCGTTCGAGGACGTCGTCAACCTCCCGCCCCGCAGCACGACCCGGATCGCATGGATGCCCGACGACCGTCCCGGCAGCTGGATGTACCACTGCCACATCCTCGAGCATCACGCCGCGGGGATGATGGCGCACTTCGACGTGGTGAGGTGACACTGTAGAATCGCCGGATGCTCAGGCTTTCCGGCGTGACGCGCGCCTACGGCGTGCACGAGGTCCTCAAGGGCGTGGACTGGGGGGTCGGACCGCGCGCCCGGGTGGGCCTCATCGGGCCGAACGGCGCCGGCAAGACGACCCTCCTGCGCCTCATCGCCGGGCGCGAGGAGCCGGACCGGGGGACGGTCCAGCTCACCCCCGGCATGACGGTCGGCTACCTGGCCCAGGAGGGGGCGCG
This sequence comes from Candidatus Polarisedimenticolia bacterium, assembly GCA_036005805.1. Taxonomy (GTDB): domain Bacteria; phylum Acidobacteriota; class Polarisedimenticolia; order Gp22-AA2; family Gp22-AA2; genus DASRAU01. The sequence goes on from DASYQE010000250.1 coordinate 12,825, forward strand.
CCTCGCGGAGGGGACGGTCCTCGACGCGCTCCTCGCCCCGTTCGAGAGGGTGGCGGAGCTCGAGCGGGAGCTCGAGGCGCTGCACCACGAGATGGCCACGGCGCAGGGGGAGCGCATGGACACGCTCATCCGCCGGGCCGGCGACGTGCAGAGCCGCTTCGAGGCTTTCGGCGGGTTCACCCTGGAGATCCAAGCGAAGACCATCCTCGGCGGCCTCGGCTTCGCCCCCGAGGACCACGCCCGCCCGCTCCGGGAGTTCTCCGGAGGGTTCCGGATGCGCGCGGCGCTCGGGGCTCTCCTGATGCAGCAGCCGGACTATCTGCTGCTCGACGAGCCGACCAACCACCTCGACCTCGAGGCGGTGCAGTGGCTCGAGCAGTTCCTGCTCGATTCGCGGTCGGCGCTGGTCATTGTTTCGCACGACCGGACCTTCCTGAACCGGCTGGTGACGTCGATCGCGGAGATCGACAACGGCCAGGTGGAGGAGTGGTCGGGCAACTGGGACGCCTACCGCGCGCAGAAGGACCAGGCGCGGGTGCTGGCCGCGAAGCATGCGGCGAGCGAGGCGCACCGCGTCGCCGAGGTCGAGCGCTTCATCGAGCGCTTCCGCTACAAGGCGACCAAGGCGCGCCAGGTGCAGAGCCGCATCAAGATGCTCGAAAAGATGGAGCGGACCGAGCTTTTGGCGGAGGAGCACACGTGGCGCTTCTCCTTCCCTCCGGTCAACCGCTCGGCGCAGCGCGTGGCGCTTCTGGCCGGCGTGCGCAAGGCGTACGACGGGCGCGCGGTGCTCAAGGGGCTCGACCTCGAGATCTGGCGCGGCGACCGGATCGCGCTCGTCGGGCCGAACGGCTGCGGCAAGAGCACGCTCCTGCGCCTGGTCTCCGGGCGTGAGCCGGCCGACTCGGGGCGGATCGAGATGGGCGAGAAGGTGGTGACGCACTACTTCGCCCAGCACGTCCTCGAGACCCTCCAGGCCGGGAGCAGCGTGCTCGAGGAGCTGCAGGCCTGGTCGCCGGGGCGCAGCGAAGGGCAGCTCCGATCGCTCCTCGGCATCTTCCAGTTCTCTGGCGACGAGGTGTTCAAGAAGGTCGAGGTCCTGAGCGGCGGCGAGAAGAACCGCCTGGCGCTGGCGCGCCTCTGCCTCGACCCCGGCAACTTCCTGCTGCTCGACGAGCCGACGAACCATCTCGACCTGCCGACGCGCGAGGCGCTCGAGGACGCCCTCGCCGGCTACGGCGGCACGCTCCTCTTCGTGTCGCACGACCGCTACTTCATCAACCGCGTGGCCACGAAGGTGGCGGCGTTCGAGGACGGCCGGGTGCGCCTCTACGACGGCGGCTACGACGACTACCTGGCCGCCTCCCGCGGCGCCGCCCCCACCGCGAAGGCGGCGGCGGTCGCCCGGGCCGGCGCCTCGCCGGGGCCGCGACCGGCCCCGTCCACAGGATCGGGGTCGCAGCCCGCGAAAACCTCCTTGAAGCAGGAGACCCCGCGGAAGGAACCTCCGGCCGAGGATCGCCGGACGCAGCGGCGCGACGAGGCGGAAACACGCAACCGCCGCAACCGCGAGCTGCGCGTCTTCAAGGAGCGCATCGCGAAGATCGAGTCGTCCATCCTGCCGCTCGAGACCCGGCTCAAGGAGATCGACCAGGCCATGGCCGAGCCCGACACCTGGCACGACCCGGGCAAAGGAAAGAGCCTGGGCGAAGAGAAGAAGTCGATCGAGATCGAGCTGGCCCACCTCTACGACGACTGGGACCACGCCACGACCGAGATGCAGGCCGAGGAAGCGCGTCTCGGCTGATCCCCGGCGCTCAGCGGTACGAGAACTCCGGGTGCAGGAGCCCCAGCACCACACCGAAAGCCCACCGGGCGATGGGCGAGAACACCCGCCACGCCAGCAGCAGGCCGAGGATGCGGAAGGCGGGGTTGAAGGCCAGACGCGCCACCGCCTGACCGAAAGTCGCCGGGGCGAGCCCCGTCAGGATGCCGGCCCCATCGAGGGGCGGGATCGGCAGCAGATTGAACAGCCCGAGCAGGACGTTGAGGTTGAGCGCCACCGAAAGGAGCAGCGCCAGCGCGAAGCCGAACGACTCCGCCCCGGCGGCGCCCGGCTCGACCATGTGGCTGAAATCGATGCGCGGCGGCGCGACGAAATACCCGGTGGCCAAAAGCGCCCGGATGGTCCCGAAGGACAGCAGGGCGAGGAACAGGTTCGCCGCCGGGCCGGCCGCGGCCATCGCCGCCTGCCGGCGCGGGTAGGCGGCGCCCCAGCGCGGGTCGTACGGCGTGGACGCCCAGCCCATCATCCAGCCCGACATCATGAAGGTCAGGATCGGGAAGATCACCGTCCCGAACGGCTCGCGC
>DASYQE010000251.1:0-17907 GCA_036005805.1 Candidatus Polarisedimenticolia bacterium
ACCGCGCCATGGCCGAGGATTTCTCCTGGGACCGGGCCGCCGCCTCCTACGAGGATCTGTTCGCCGGCATCACGAACGCCTGACGAGGACCGCCTGACGCGCCTTCACCGCGCGAGACGGTGAAAGATCTCGTCCATCTCGGCCGGGCCCTGCGGCTCACCCTGGTCGATCCAGTGACGCAGCATCGAGAAGATGGCTCCGGCGAGAGCCTGCCCCACGACATCCGTCGGTGCGGGTGGAATCCCGGACGGCATGGAAGCATCTGCGAGGCGCGCGGCGATGGTCCGCGCCAGGGTCGCCGTCCCGGCGCGGTACAGGCGATCGAGCATCCCGCCGCGCGCCATCGCCCGGTGGAAGGGGCTGAATCCGCCGACGTGCTCGAACAGCTCGCGCACGGGAGCGAGTCGTCCCGGCGCCTCGCCCATCTGGCGATCGAGACCTTCGAGCATCCGCTCGAAGCTCTGCAGGACCAGGTCATCCTTGCCCCGATAGTGCGCGTAGAAGGTCGAGCGCCCGACGTCGGCGCGATCGAGCAAATCCTGCACGGTGATGGCGGAGTAGCCCCGGTCGATCGACAGCTCGACGAGGGCCTGGATGAGCGCCCGGGTCGTGCGCTTCACACGCCGGTCGTGCGCCTGCGGCGCCCGTTTCCGGACAGAACCGCCGCGTCTGTCCGCTAACGCACGTTCCCCTGCGATTGGTCGTTGCACGCGTCGCGCTCCGGGCCCAGGATGGCGCGCCATGCTCTCATCCGCACAGGGAGGACGCAACATGTCGAAGGATCCTGCCGCCGGAGCGGCGCTCATCGCCGGGGCGCTCCTGGGTGTCGTCGTCATGGCGCTGCATCCCACCGGCCACGGCCTGGCGGAGGACTTCCAGAGACAGGCGGCTCTCGGGGCGATCGTGCACGGCGTGGCCATCGCCAGCATCCCGGTCGTGTTCCTGGGGCTTCTCGGCCTGTGGCGGCGGCTCGGCGCGACGCGGCTCGCGACCGCCGGTCTGGTGGCCTACGCCTGGGCCGGGGTGGCGGTGCTGTCGGCGGCGGTCATGAGCGGCTTCGTCTCGACCACGCTGATCGGGCGGTCGATGCGGGCCGACGATGACGCCGCGAAGACGCTCTTTCACGCTCTGGCCGACCTGTCGTTCCAGATGAACCAGGGCTACGCCAGGGTCTTCTTCGTGGCCTCGTGTGTCGCGCTGCTGCTCTTCTCGGCCGCCATCCTGAGCACCCGGCGACTCGCCGCCGCGGCCGGCGCCGCGGGGATCGTGATCGCCGCGATGCTGCTCGGCCTCTTCGGGGTCGGCCACCTGACCATGGACGTGCACGGCTTCGGCGCGATGACGGTGGCGCAGTCGCTGTGGTTCGTCGCCGTCGGCGCGCTTCTCTGCCGCGATGCGCCGCCGGACGTTACTCGGCCCTGAGCGCGACGAGCGGGTCGACGCGCGAAGCGCGGCGGGCGGGAATGTAGCCGGCCACGAGCGCCACGGCCAGAAGGACGCCGGCGCTGAGCGCGAGCGTCGCCGGATCCGCCGGCGTCACGCCGTAGAGCTGGGTCGTCAGCACCCGGGCCGCGAGCGCCGCGCCGGGAAGTCCGAGGGCCAGGCCGACCAGGATGAGCCCTCCCGCCTCGCGCAGAACCATTCCGAGGATGCGCCCGCGATCGGCGCCGAGGGCCATGCGGATGCCCATCTCGTTGGTCCGGCGCGCCACCGCCTGCGACACGACCCCGTACAGGCCGACCGACGCGAGCACCAGCGCCAGCAGGCTGAAGGTGCTGACGAGCTGCGCCAGGAGCATCTCGGGGCCGACCGAGCTCGTCACCTGCTGCCGCAGCGACGTCACCGTGGCGATCGGCACGCGCGCATCCACCTCGGTCACGGCGCGGCGGATCTCCGGGACGGCCGTCATCGGGTCGCCGGACGTCCGCACCTCGAGGTCGCTGGCGTACGCCGACGGGTCCTGCGCCTGCATCATGGCGAGGAACATCGTCCGCGAGGCCGGCTCGCGCGGGCTGTTGTAGCGCGCGTCGCCGACGACGCCGACGATCTCGTAGCGCGGGTTCTCGGGCGCATCGCCGATGGCGACGCGCCGGCCGATCGGATCGCCGCCGGGGAAATAGGCGCGCGCGAAAGCCTCGTTGACGAGCGCCACCTTCGGGGCCGCCGGACCATCCCGCTCGTCGATGACCCGCCCGCGGACGACCGGGATGCGCAGCGTCGAGGCGAATCCGGGCGTGACCAGGATCGTGTCGGAGGAGACGTCCTCGTCCGGCCCGGCGGTGCGTCCCTCGATCGTCAGACTGTTGTTCCGGGTCGACCCCGCCATCGGGCTGTAGGTCGCCACGGTCGCCGACGTCACCGCCGGGATCGCCTGGACGCGCTCGAGCAGGCGCCGGTAGTAATCGCCCAGCTCCGTCGGCGCGAGACCGGCGACGCGCGTGTCGATGTCCACGACGACGACCCCGTCGCGCTGGAAGCCGACGTCGACCCCCGCCAGGTTCATCAGGCTGCGGACGAGGAGCCCCGAGCCCGCCAGGAGGACGAGCGACAGCGCCACCTGCGTCACGACGAGCACGGGCGCGAGGCCGCTGCGCAGCCGTCCCGCCCCGGCGCCTTCGCCGCGCGCCCGCATGGCGGTGATCAGATCGGCCCGCCCCGCCCGCAGCGCCGGAGCGAGGCCGAAGAGCACCCCGGCGAGGATCGAGACCGCGGCCGTGAAGCCCAGGACCGGCAGGTTCAGCCCGACGTCGATCGGTGCGCTCTTCGAGACCAGGGTGCGAAGCGCCTCGACGCCCCAGAGCGCCAGGAGCAGTCCGGCGGCGCCGCCGAGCACGGCCAGCATCAGGCTCTCGGTCATGACCTGGCGGATCAGCCGTCCGCGCCCGGCTCCGAGGGCGAGCCGCATGGCGATCTCGCCGCGCCGCTCGGTGGCGCGCGACAAGAGCAGGTTCGTCAGGTTGGCGCAGGCGATGAGAAGCACGAACCCGGACACGACCATGAGCACCTTGAGCGGCTGGCCGTAGTAGACGCGCAGGCCGGAGATGCCCGAACCGCCGGGCGCGAGGCGCACCGCGCCGCGCTCGATGGCGTTCTTCCAGTCGTCCGCCGGGGTCGTCCCCCCTTCGGCCCGGAGGTACTGCTTGAGGGCCGTGTTCGCCTGCACGGAGGCTTCCTGGAGCGTGGCGCCCGGCTTGAGGCGGCCGACGAGGTTCAGCCAGTAGACGTCGCGGTTGGTCAGGAACGAGTCGCTCCGCTCGATGCGCGGCTGGAGCGAGAGCGGGAGCCAGAAGTCGGGAGCGCGGCGCACGCGCAGGCCGAAGAAGCGCTCCGGCATCACGCCGACGATCGTCAGCGGCACGCCGTTCACCGTGACGGTCCGGCCGATCGCCGAGCGGTCGGCCGCCCAGTGGGCCGTCCACCAGCCGTGCGAGACCACGGCGGCAGGGGGGGCCTCGTCGCGGTCGTCGTCGGGAGTGAGCGCCCGCCCGATCTCCGGTTGGACGCCGAGCAGCCGGAAGTAGTTCCCGGTGACCAGATGACCCGAGGCGAGGAGCGACTCGGGGGCGCCGTCCTTCTCGCCGATGACGTTCAGGCGCGACTCGCCGCTGCGGAACGCGGCCAGGTCTTCGAGGGCCGGCAGGCTCGTGGCGAAGTGGCGGTAGGAGCCCATCGAGAAGCGCTCCCAGACGCCGTCGCGAGGGCTGCCCTGGCTCGTGCCTTCGCCCGTGGTGTCGCTGAACAGGACCAGCCGATCGCGATCCGGCAGCGGCAGCGGCTGCAGCAGGATGGCGTTGACCGAGGAGAAGATCGCCGTGTTGGCGCCGATCCCCAGCGCCAGCGTCAGGACGGCGACCACCGTGAAGCCCGGCCGCTTGCGCAGCATCCGGGCGCCGTACTTCAGGTCCTGGAAGAACTGTTCCACGCGGGTCTCCTTACGTCGGGCGGCCAGCCGGCGACGGACGCGCGCGGGCCGCGGCCCCGGAATGGCAAGATGCGTGCCGTGCCCGGCCGGGGTGCGATTCCCTGTGCCGCGGAGCTCGCCGGTGGGCGCGGCAACCCGATAGTGTCCGGACGCGGGACGCCTGCGTCCCGGAGCCGTCGATTCACTCCGCCGTTGACAGCCCTCCTGAATGGAGGTACTAGGGAGCCCATTCCGGGGTGGGTCCCGCCGCAACCGCCCCCACAGCCTTCGGCCCAGCCCTCAAACTTCGGGAAGCTTCGGATCAGGGGAATCCATGTCCATGCGTCCGGCCGCAACGACCTTGCTGCTCTTCGCTCTGCTCGTCCCCGCGCGAGCCGCTTCTTCGCTCGCTTCCACCAGACCGGCCGATGGGAAGACCCCGCAACCTCAGGTTCTGAGCTTCAAGGCGCTCTCGACGCCGTCCAACGGCCAGCAGCCGATCGTGTCCGGGGCGGTGGGGCTGGACTCGATCCTGGTCGTCTCCGAGCGGCGCATCAAGAGGTTCGACAAGGCGGGCAATCCGGTTGGACTCGACCAGGACCTCGACGCCTTCTTCGGCTATCCGGCCGGGTCCGGTTCCATCCGCTACCCGCGGGTGCAGTACGACCGTGTCGCGCGCCTCTTCTGGCTGATCGCGGCGACCGATACTTATCCCTCAGAGATCTTCATCGCCGTCGCGAGCGAGCCGCTGAGCGGTTTCTCCCTGACGCATTTCACCCAGGATCAGGGTGATCTGACCCTTCACGACATCGGCGGGAAAGTGGTCCACTCTCTCAGCCTCGGAGTGGACCGGCAGGCCCTCTACATCGGCGCCGTGCTGCAGGATCCCCTGAACCTCTCGCGGGCGTTGAGTACCGGCTTCGTCCTGCCGAAGTCGCAGGTGTTCAACGCGTCGGGCCCGAAGGTGACGGCGCTGCGTGGCTTCACGGTCTGCGACGTTCCCCCTTACCAGACCTGCCACGGCGCCTGGGCCGTCGTGGGCGTCAACAACGACGATCCCCTGTCCCAGGACGGTTTTTTCATCGGGACGTCCTACCACGATTCGAACGCGCTCCTCGTCTACCGGATCCAAGACCCCGGGAGCAACTTTCCTAGCCTGTGGGCTCCGAGATCCCTCGCCATCTCGCCTCTCGGGTTCCCCTGGGCCGTCCCGCACCTCGGAGGTGACCAGCCGCTCGCCGATTTCGCGGCGCCCGCCCTGACCTCCGCGACCATGGCCAGGGACAAGATCACGGGGGAAGCCTCCATCGTGGCGGCGCTCGTCGAGGGAAACGGGGTGCGGACCAGCGCGCACTGGTACCGCATCACCGATTTCTTGCCCGGCCCCCCTGCCAGCGTGGCGGAGGAGGGGGTGCTCGCGGATCCCTCTCCCGGTTCCCCCAATTCCTTCCTGAACCCGACCGTGGCGATGTCGGGCCAGGGGCACATCGCGGTCGGAGCGACGACCTCGGCCCCGGACGAACATCTCAATGCCGTCACCGCGGGGCGCTACGCGGGCTTCGCTTCCAACTCGACCACCTGGACCGCCGCGACCGCGAGCGCGAACGCCTACACGCCCGTCCAGGTGGACCCGACCCGGCATCCGTGGACGCACGCGTCCTCGACGGTCGTCGACCCGCGCGATGACATGACGATGTGGACGTTTCAGCCCTGGTGCGACGGCCCGAGTTCGGTCGGGCTCCAGGCTGTGAAGCTGGCGGCGCCGCCGCCTCCCACGCCCGATTTCGTCACGCGGTGGTGTCCCTGGAACCCGCTCGGGATCCCGACGGTCATCCAGGCGACGAACCCCGCACCGAAGGGCTTTTTCGACCCCGGGAACGATTCCGGCGGGCCCGGCTTCCCGAATCGCTTCAGCGTGTCGATCAGCGGCGGCGTCCAGCTCCTGGCGCCGCCGATGGTGTTTCCCGACGGCTTCACCCTCGAGATCGACCCGGCGACCGCCACGCCCGGACTGCACTCCGTCACGGTCACCAATCCGGACGGCCAGACCACGACCGGAACGAACGTCCTGAACATCCTGGCGCTCGTGCCCGACCCGATCCTGAGCAACAGCAGCCCGGTCTGCCAGGGAGGAACGGCCCAGCTTTTCCTGAAGCCCGCTCCGGGGACGCCTCCAGGGGCGCAGTCGTACTTGTGGTTGTCGGGAGGCGTCACCCTTCCCACGGGCGTGTCGGACCAGCAGAATCCGATCCTGACCAACGTGACGCTCGACCAGGGCGGCCTTTACGACGGCCGGATCATGGTGGCGGGCGACACCTGCGGTTCGGCTCCGACCTACACCAATCTTCAGGTCTTTGCGGACGGGGCTCAGAACTGCTGCCCGGGTGCGCCGTTCTCGGGTTGTTCCCAGGGTCGCTGCATGCCCGATTTCGACGGGGACGGGAGATCCGATTTCTGCGATTCCTGCCCGACGGTCCCCGGCCTCGACCCGACCGACAGCGACGGGGACGGCATCGGCGATCTCTGCGACAACTGCCCCGCCAATGCGAATCCCGGGACCGGTCCTCTCAACGAGACCTTCGAGCTGTCCCCGGCCGGGTTCACGCCCGTCAACGTGGGCGGCCCCTTCGGGTCCACGATGACCTGGGCCTGGACGAACAGCCGCTGCGGCGGCACCTATCCGAGCAAAGGCTGGAGGACGCTCGGATCCGCCGGACCCAACTGCGATCCCTTCGGCTTCAACCAGGAAGACAACCTCCTCGTCAGCCCGAGCATCACCATCCCGCTGGGACACTCGACCATCGCGTTCGACGCCATCGGATACGACTCCGGAGGCGCGTGTCTGAACAGCGGCGAGCAGGACGCCAAGGAAGTGGTGGTCATCCCTTACCCGCAGTTCCCCACCAGCTACACGACGATCAGCGGATGCGCGCGCCTGACGCAGGGGACCGGTGTCGTGACCCACAACGAGTTCGACCTCAGCTTCTACTCGGGAATGACGGTCCAGATCGGCTTTCGCTACAGGGCGAACGCGTTCTTCTCGAACAGCCAGGGCTGGATGGTCGACAACGTCGTCATCAAGGGCTCGCAGCAGGCGGACGACGCGGACGGGGACGGCCATGGAGGCGCGTGCGACTGCGCGCCGTCGAACGTCACCACCTGGGGGACGGTCGGCGAGGTCCTGAACCTCCAGATGGCGTCGGGGCCGGGCGGAGGCGTCTCGCTCACGTGGAGCCCGCCCGCGGGAAGCTACGGCGCGCCCGGAACGGTCGCCTACGACGTCATCCGCTCGACGTCGGCGAACGATTTCGTCGGTCCGGGTGTCTGCCTGGAGACGAACGACGCGAGCGACACCGCCGCGTCGGACGCGGCGATCCCTCCGGTCGGCCAGGTCTACTACTACGTCGTGCGCCCCGAGAACCCCTGCGGCTTCGGCATCGCCTGGCGCGACTCGACCGGGGCCGCGCGGCCGGCACGTTCCTGTCCCTGACCTTGCGCCGCTGACCGTGCTAGGCTCCGAGTCTCCTGTCGCCGGGAGTCGCACGGAGGGACGATGGGCCGGACTCGCAGGGAGTTCCTCGCCACGTGTGGCGCGGGCGCCGCGCTCTGGGCCGGGGCGCAGCTCATCCCGGGACAGATCTTCATCAGCCGCGTCGAGGCCGACGCGATCGCTCCGGACGCGAGACGCGAGCTGGCCGCCTTCGCGCTCGACCGGGCGAAGAAGGCTGGCGCCACCTACTCCGACATCCGCATCAATCGCTACCGCACCCAGGCGGTCGGGATGCGCTCGCAGCCCGATTTCGCCACAGGCGCGCTGAACCACGTCCCGTCGATCAACGAGACCGAGTCGTTCGGCTTCGGCGTGCGGGTGATCGCCTCGGGCGCCTGGGGCTTCGCGGGACGCCACGTCGTCACGAAGGACGCCATCGCCGCCGCCGTGAAGGAGGCGGTCTCCATCGCCCGCGCCGATGCGCCGCTGCGGCGCGAGCCGGTGCGCCTCGCGAAGGTCGCCGCCTACACCGAGTCGTATCGCACGCCCGTGAAGCAGGATCCCTTCGCGGTCACCGTGCAGGACAAGCTCGAGTTCCTGCGTGGCCTCAACGGCGAAGTGAAGAAGGTCGAGGGCGTCTTCTCCGCCAACGGCACGATCTCGCTCCGCCGCGAGAACCGCTTCTTCGCCTCGAGCGAGGGGAGCCGCATCGAGCAGGAGGTCGTGCACACGTCCTCGGAGCTGACCGCGACCGCCGTGGAGAAGGGGCGCAAGACGAAGTCGCGCACCTACCGGCCGCACGCCGTCGCCTCGGGCTGGGAGGCGGTCGAGCGCGCGCGCTACGCCGACCACGCCCGGCGCATCGGCGAAGAGGCGGCCGCGCACCTCAAGGCCCCCTCGGTCGATCCGGGGATCAAAGACGTCGTGCTGATGCCGAGCCATCTCGGCCTGACCATCCACGAATCCCTCGGGCACTCGACCGAGCTCGACCGCGCGCTCGGCTACGAGGCGGATCTCGCCGGCACCACGTTCCTGACGACCGACAAGCTCGGGAAGACGCGGGTCGGCTCGGAGCGGATCAACGTCAACGGCGACCGGGTGCGGGTCGAGAGTCTCTCGACGTGCGGGTACGACGACGACGGCGTGAAGACGAAGCAGTTCCCGCTGTTCAGCAAGGGGATCTTTGTCGGCTACCAGACGATCCGCGACCAGGCGCACCTCATCGGCGCGGAGGAATCCACCGGCTGCTGCTACGCCGACTCGTACGCCTCGGTCCCGTTCCAGCGCATGCCGAACGTCTGGCTCGAGCCGGCCAGGGAGGCCGTGACCCTCGATGACCTCGTCGCCGGGGTGGATGACGGCATCCTCATCGACGGGCGCGGCTCGTGGTCGATCGACCAGCAGCGCTACAACTTCCAGTTCGGCGGCGACGCCTTCTGGGAGATCAAGGGCGGCAAGGTGGGGCGCATGCTCGCCGACGTGGCGTACCAGAGCCGTACGCCCGACTTCTGGCAGGCGTGCGACGGGCTCGGTGGCGAGGCGACCTGGGAGAACGTCGGGCTGCAGAACGACGGCAAGGGGCAGCCCCAACAGGTGAATGCCATGAGCCACGGCTGCCCGCCGGGCCGCTTCCGGCGCGTCAACGTGCTGCGGACCGAGTGAGGGGCGCGTGGATCGGGTGAACCTGGCCGAGAAGGACGCGCGCGCACTGACGGGTCGCGTTCTTTCGTTCTCGAAGGCCGAGGAGTGCGAGGTCACGGTCGAGGCGGGGACGTCGGGGCACACCCGCTTCGCCGCCGGCGACGTCACGACCGCCGGCACCGCCACGACGCTCGCCATCACCATCACGAGCCGCGGCCGCCGCCGCAGCGGCACGGTGCAGGCGAGCGACACCGACGCGGCGTCCCTCGAGCGCGCCGTGCGGCGGAGCGAAGAGATCCTGGCGCTGGTCCCCGAGAGCCCGGAATGGGTGGACGGTCTCGGGCCGCAGAGGTATCCGGCGATCGAGGCGTACGACGCCGCGACCGCCGGCGCCGGGCCCGAGGCGCGCGGCGAGGCGGCGGGAGCGGCCCTGGCGGCGGCCCGCGCCGCCGAGCTCGACGCGTCGGGGTTCCTGTCGACCGACGTGACGACCGCGGCGATCGCCAACCGCAAGGGCCTCTTCGGATTCCACCGGTCGACGGAGACTTCCTTTTCGACGACGATGCGGACGCCGGACGGGACCGGCTCGGGCTGGGCCGGCCGCACCGCGACGCGCTTCGCCGACCTGCGTCCGCCCGACGTCGCCGCGGCCGCCGCGAAAAAGGCGGTCGCCTCCGCGAAGCCGGCCGCGCTCGATCCGGGACGCTACACGGTCATCCTGGAACCGCAGGCGGTCGCCGATCTGCTGCAGACGATGCTCGGGGGGATTCAGGCGCGCGCCGCCGACGAAGGGCGCAGCGTCTTCTCGAAGCCGGGAGGCGGCAATCGCATCGGCGAAAAGGTGTTCGCCGACCAGGTAACCCTGCGGTCCGATCCGTTCGACCCGCGTGTCCCGGGCCGGCCGTGGATCGCCGCCGCCGGGTTCGGCGGGGGCGGCGGGTTTCTCGGTGGCGGGGGCCAGAACACCGGGCTGCCGGCCGCGAAGGTGACGTGGGTCGAGCGGGGCACGCTCAAAAACCTCAGCGTCGATCGCTACTGGGCGCAGAAGACGAAGGCCCAGCCGATCCCCTACCCCGGCAGCCTCGTCCTCGACGGCGGAAGGGGCTCGCTCGACGATCTCGTCGCCGGCTGCGAGCGCGGGCTCCTCGTCACCCGCTTCTGGTACATCCGGACCCTCAACCCGCAGACGCTGCAGCAGACCGGGCTGACGCGCGACGGGGTCTGGCTCGTCGAGAAGGGGAAGATCGTCTCCCCGGTGAACAACTTCCGGTTCAACGACGGGCCGGCGGCGCTCCTGCGTAACGTCGAGGCCATGAGCGCCTCGGTGCGGACCGGGCGCATGGTCGTGCCGGCGATTCGCGCCCGCGATTTCAACATGGCCTCGAAAAGCGACGCCGTTTAGGCTTTGACACCCCGCCTCGCGCGGGAAGAGGAGGTGCGATGAACTTCCTGTCCCGCCTTGAATCGCTCGCCGCGACGATTTCGGCCCGGTTGCGCTGGGTGCCTCCGACGCTGGCGCGCCTGACGCTCGGCTGGGTGTTCCTGATGTCGGGGTGGGGCAAGCTCCATCACCTCGACGACATCACCGAGTTCTTCGAGAGCCTGCACATCCCGGCGGCGCACATCCAGGCGCCGTTCGTGGCGGGATGCGAGTTCGTCTGCGGCGCGCTCATCCTCCTCGGCCTGGTCACACGGCTGGCGATCGTGCCGCTCGTCGTCACCATGATCGTGGCGATCCTGACGGCGCGGCGCGAGGAGCTGACGTCGGTCGACGCGCTCTTCGGCTTCATCGAGTACCTCTACATCGTGATGCTGCTGTATCTCGCGGCCGAGGGCCCGGGGCCGCTCTCGCTCGACGCCCTGCGCGGCCGATCCGGCCGGAGCTGACCGCCGCCTCAGGGGCAGTCGACGGGCGATGCGGCGATCGAGGCGTCGCGCGGCGCCGCCTGTCCCGGCTGCTCGCCGTCGTACGACCCGCCGCTCCCGTTCGGCCGCACCGCCCGCACGAGGTAGAAGAAGGCATCCCCGATCGGAGGGTTCGGCGCGACGTCGAGCGTGTGCAGCGGTCCGTCGTTCTGCAGGCACGCCTGCACCGCGGTGCTGAAGTTGCCCCCCGTCGAGCGCAGCGAAGCGGTGCTGCCGCGGATGACGTCCCAGGCGCCGATGAAGGAGATCGGGCCCCAGGACAGGTGCGTGTTGTCGGTCAGCCGGAGGTCCGGATTCTGGTCGGCCTCGTTCTCGAAGACCGCGAAGTCGAGACAGGCCCCGAACAGGTCCAGGTCGCCGTCTCCGACGAGCCGGGCCGCCCAGTAACCGCCGCAGCCGACCCCGGCGAACCGCTCCGCCGGCAGGAACGTGCCGTTACCGACCCCGGGGAAGACATCCAGCTCGTTCCCGTCCATCGTGACGTAGACGTCGAGGACCCCGTCTCCGTTCAAATCCGCGAGCCGCGGCTTGTTCGGCTGCACGCCCGCCTGGTATTGGGAGGACGTGGTGAACGTGTTGCCGGGCTGATGCAGGAGCACGACTTCTCCTCCGGGAGCCGCGGGATTGAAATTTTCACCATAGACCGAGACGACGAAGTCCACGTCGCCGTCGCCATCCAGGTCGCCCATCGTGGATCCGGTGGGATTCAAGGCCTGGAAGAGAACGACGCGCGGGTCGAACGTGGCATCGCCGTGCCCCCTGAGCCACGCGAGCTCCCCGAGGATGGCACCGTTTCCGCGGGTCGTGATCACCAGGTCGGATGTCAGATCGCCGTCCACGTCGGCGAGATCGACCTGGACCGGCGCTCGCCCGACGGCGATGGGCGCCTGCGCCGTGTACGCGCCTCCGGCGCCTCTCAGGGAGATGGTGACGTTGCTGTTGAGGGAGCTGACCACGGCCAGATCGATGTCGCCGTCGTGATCCAGATCCCCCGCCGCCACGTCCTGGGGCCATTGGACGGTCGGAAGCGTGACGACGGGGTCGAACGTGCCGTCGCCGTGACCACGGAGCAGCGAAAGCGTTCCCGGGTCGATGGTGGGACCGGTGACGTCCACGGTATCCACGTTGACGAGGTCCAGCTTGCCGTCGAGATCCAGGTCGGCCGCGATGAGCGACCCCGCCGGGTTGTTTCCGGTGGCGGTCGTCGATGTGAGATTGAACCCGCCGCCCGGCAGCGCCAGGCGCACCTCGACCTCCCCCCACGGACACGGCGGCTCGTCGCAGAAGGACGGCTGGGAATGGAGGATGGCCACGTCCGACCGACCGTCTCCGTTGAAGTCGGCGACTACCTCGTCGACGATGGAAGCCAACCCGGTCGGCGAGGGGAGGGTCGCCGGAACCCAGGTCCCTCCCGGCCGAGCCAGCACGAAGAGGACGTCGTTGCCGGCGCCTCCCGCGACGGCGAGGTCGAAGCCAAGGGCGCCGTCGAAATCGCCGATGACCGGCTGGACCGCCTCCAGGCCGGTGGTGAACGGGGCCCGCGGAGCGAAGCTTCCGCCGCCTCCGATCCAGATCTGGCTTTTGGTCCCGCCCCCGAACGCGTCTCCGGTCGTGGTCGCGAGATCCGGCGTGCCGTCCCGGTTCAAGTCGCCCACGGCGAGGCCGGTGATGGACTGCGGCAGGGTCAGGGTGGCGAACGGGGTGACATCGAACGTGCCATCGCCGTGTCCGCGCCAGGCCCGCAGCTCGAAGCCGGCCGGTTCCACCTCCACGATGAAGTCGGCGATGCCATCGCCGCTGACGTCCGCCACGGCGGAGACGAACTGGGGCGTCGGGGTGGCGAGCGACTGTCCCTGGGTGAAAGTGCCGGTGGAGCTGCCCTTGAAGACCACGCTCGCGGTCAAAAGCGTGTTCATGGCCACGACATCGGCGATGTGATCCCCGTTGAGATCGCCCACGGCGAAAGGTGACGCGCCGAAGTCGATTCCGGCGGGGGCGGCGAACGGGGCGAGCCCGGTGAACGTGCCGTTGCCGGCGCCGGTCCAGACCCGGAGCTGGCTCGTCCCGCCGCTGCCGCTGCGCACCAGGAGATCGAGCCTGCCGTCGGCGTTGCAGTCGTCGAGAGCCAGACGGCCCGGGAGCGCCAGATTCGGAACGACCGGCGTGAAGGCTCCGTTCCCCTGCCCGAGCAGCACGTGGGCCAGCCAGGAGGTCCCGCCCCCGGTCTCGAGGACGAGATCGGCCTTGCCGTCCAGGTTGACGTCGCCGGTGAGGAGGATCACGAGGGACGATGCGGCCGCGGCGGAGGAATAGACGACCCCGGCCGCGCGAAACAGGCCGCCTCCGTCGTTGAGCAGCAGGCTGACCGTGACCAGGTCTCCGGTGTTGCCGGCATTCGCCACGGCCACGTCGGTCCGTCCGTCGCCGTCGAAGTCAGCCACGGCGAGGCGGCGCGGATTGTGACCCACGCCGTAGACGGGGTCGGGCAGGAACGGGCGCGCCTCGGCGCCGCGCGAAGCGGCGTCGCTGCCGACGAGGAAGGCCGCGAGAATCAGGAGGTGCGGGACAGAGAAGGGCCGTCGCCGGAGGTCTTTCGGCATTGTTCCACCTCACGAACTCTGATGTCGGCGAGCGCGGGGAATATACCGCCCCGGCTCGGCCCGCGCATCATTGAATTGGCTCGCCGGGAGACCCGGGTGGCATAATCCGGGCGATCCTGGGGAACGCTTCCATGCGCCCGATCCGCATCGTGACAGCCCTCCTCCTGGCCGCGTTCCTGGCGCGGCCGGCGCGGACCGACACCCCCCCCGCGCCTCCCGTGGCGAGCCCGCTCGTCGAGCAGACGCGCAGCGAGCTGGTCCTCATCGAGGTGTACGCACGCGATTACAAGGGGAACGTCGTGCGCGATCTGAAGCCCGAGGACCTGGTCCTCAAGGTGGACCAGAACCGGGCGCCGAAGAAAATCGAGACCCTCGAGTTCGTCGATCCGGAGAGCGAAGGGAAGGTCGCCGAAGCGGCGGAAGAGGAGGCGGCTGGAGAGGCCTCCACGGACCAGGCGCCGATCCTCGGGGCGCAGCAGGCGCGCCGGGAGAGGCCGCGCCGGTTCCTCCTCTTCTTCGACGACGACACGTCGAGCCCGAACAACATGAGCGAGGCGCGCCGCTCGGCGCTGCGCTACCTGCAGGGGTCGGGGCTGGCGACCGATCAGTTCGGCATCGCCGTCTACGAGCAGCGCCGCAAGCTCGAGATCCTCTGCCCGTTCACCGACGATCGCGGAGAGCTGACACGCGCCCTCGAGGCGAGCCTCGCGGATGTCGGCCGCTTCTCCGACTACGCCCTGGAGCGCCAGGCACGACGCGAGGAGATCGAGAAGCTGCTCCGGGTCGGCGGCAACGGCTCGGTCACCGGCAGCCCCAACGGCGACGCGGCGTCGATCACGGGACAGGATCCGGAGGCCCTCAAGCGCCAGTACGCGGCGGAGGACTCCATGCGGATGGGGCGCCTCATCAACAACCTGAGGGTGCTCGTCGAGTCGCTCGCGGGCTGGGACGGTTACAAGGCGATCATCTTCTTCAGCGACGGCGTCCCGGAGAACCCGGGCCTCGACTACAACCTGAACGACCCGCGGCGCGCCCTGACCGACGAGATCAGCACGCTGGCCTTCTCGGCCGGAGGTTCGAACGTCGTGCTGCACACGATCCAGACGACGGGCGTGGTCGCCGAGGGGCCGAGAGAGGTGGGTTCGGGCTTCCGGCGCAGCAACGCCCTGGCGACGCTGGCGCTCGACACCGGCGGCATCCAGCGCGCCACGAACGATCTGAAGGGGGCGCTCAGCGACATCGAGAACTCGACGCACGGCTACTAC
The DNA here is from genome assembly GCA_036005805.1 of Candidatus Polarisedimenticolia bacterium. Classification (GTDB taxonomy): domain Bacteria; phylum Acidobacteriota; class Polarisedimenticolia; order Gp22-AA2; family Gp22-AA2; genus DASRAU01. The sequence continues at coordinate 14,824 of DASYQE010000251.1, forward strand.
CTTCTCTCGTACATGCCGGAAGGGCCTCCCGACGGCGCGAAGCACGCCATCAGCGTCAAGTGCAAGCGGGCCGGGGTCACCCTCCGCCACCGGCAGTTCTTCACCCGCTTCACGCCCGAGGTGGCGCGGACGCGGTCGGTGCAGGCGGCCTACCAGGTGCCGGAGATCCACGACGCGCTCGGGGCCGAGCTGTCGATCATCGGAGGCCCTGTCGCCGGTTCGCAGCGGGTCGTGGACGTCGTCCTCTACGTCCCGGCCGGCCGGCTCCTCTACCTGCCGCGCCCCGGCGGGGCGACCGCCAGCGTCGAGGTCGGGTTCGTGGCGCTCGACAAGGACGGCCGCGAGACGCTGCGGCAGTCGCGGCGCGTGCAGCTCGGGGTCGATTCGTGGCGGGCGCTCCACGGCGGGGCGGTCTCCTACGATTTCTATTCGCGCGTGAAACTGCCGCTCGGCGCGCAGACACTGACCGCGGTGATCTCCGACCTGCAGTCGGGGGACCTGGGGTCCGCGCGTGTCGGCCTCGACGCCGCCGGTTCGCCGCCCCCGGCCGTGCACGGGCTGTCGCTCTACGCCGTCTCCGAGAAGAGCCTGTGGGTGCAGGTCGAGGAGGGCTCGAAAGGCGGCGCGGCGCCGGCGGCGCCGGCGAAGTTCACCCTCGGCCCGACGCTGCGCAGCCGTTTCTTCAAGGGAGAGAAGGTCTCCTGCGGCTTCAAGAGCACGGGTGCGGCCGACGCGGCCGCCGCCCCGAAACGCCTCGAGGTGCGCCGCGGCGACGAGGTGGTGACGAGCATCCCGGTGCCGGACGGCGGCGGTTCCCAGGCCGCCGAAGGCGGCGGGACACACGGTCTCGACGTGCCGACCCAGGGTCTCGAGAACGGCGAGTACGTCCTGTCGGTCGAGGAGGACAGGGCCTCCGGCCCGGTCGAGCTCGGCCGCCTGCCCTTCCGCATCGCCACGCGCCGCTGATGCGCCGCCCCGGGAGGATGCGCCGCGCCGCGCTCGTCGTCCCGTGGGTCGTCGCACTCCTCGCTGCCGCTCCCCCCGCCGCAGCGCCCCCCGAGACACCGCACGTCTCGACGCTCTTCGAGAGCGCCACGAGCGAGATCGTCCTCGTCGAGTTCTGGGCCGTCGACGCGACGGGAGCGCCGGTCCCCGATCTCACGGCGGAGGAGATGAACCTGGTCGTCGATTCGTATCGACGGCCGATCGCCAGCTTCGAGCACGTCCTGGGACCGGGCGGCGCCGCCTCCACGGCGTCCGAGGTGGCCGGCGCGTCGCCGGCCCCCGGCGCCGCTCCCGCGAGCCCGCTGGCGCGCCGTTTCGTCCTCTACTTCAATGATGCGCTCTCGAAGTCCCTGGGGATGACGCTGGCGCGGAAGGCGGCGATCGACTTCGTGTCGAAGTCGGTGCCGGGCGATCAGTTCGCCGTGGCCAACTCCGGGGACCTGCGGCGCTTCCGGGTCCTCCCCTTCACGGACGATCACGCGGAGGTCATGGCAGCGCTCCGCCGCAGCCTTGCGGACCCCAATCGCGTCTCGGGGCTCGTGCTGGATCTCGAGCGGCCGCTCGTCAACGAAGGGGAAGCGCACCGCATCGCGGCCCGACCGATGGAGCCGGAGTTCGGCGAGACGTCCCAGGTCACCCAGAGCGCGCGCTCTTCCAATCGCGGGCTCGAGACGCTCATCGCCATGCTGGCGCCCTACCGCGGTCCCAAGTCCATCGTCTATTTCAGCGATGGCATTATCGGGCTGCTGAACCAGGACATCGAGGCCGCAACCCGCGCCGCCTCCGCCGCGCAGATCACCATCAACACCGGCAATACGGCCGGTCTGGTTGCGGGCGGTCCGGACGTGGTGGCCGCGGCATCGCGCGCCGCCTCGAACCTCGCGACCTTCGCCGACGAGACCGGGGGATTGCGGGTGCAGTCGAACGACGTGTCGAGCCTCTTCCGCAAGATGGAGGCGGCGGAGGCGGGCGCTTACGTCCTCTCCTTCGTCCCCGAGGGGGCGGCCGATGGGCGCAACCACGGCATCCGCCTCACCTGCCGCCGCAAGGGGGTGGAGCTCCGCTACCGTCGCGTCTTCATCCGGGAGACGCCGTCGCAGGCGCGCCAGCGGCGGCTGCAGGCCGCCTTCGTCGCGCCCGGCGTGCACGCCCGCTTCGGGCTCGACGCGATGACGCCGCTGCGCGCCGGATCCCGGGACCTGGTGCTCTACGTCCCGGCCGATCGGCTCCTGTTCCTGCCGCAGGGGCCCGTCGAGGCCGCGCAGATCGAGGTCGGCGCCGTGGCGGTCGACGCGAACGGAAAGGAGATGGACCGGGTCTCGCGGCGCATGGAGATAAGGCTCGGCTCCGGCGACTCCGTGAAGCGGCACGCGCCCCTGAACCTCGTGCTGCGCGGCGCCGTGCCGGCCGAATCCCGCGGCGTCACCGCGGTCGTCACGGATCTCAACTCGGGGGAGGTGGGGGCCGCGGAGATCGACCCCGCGTCCGAAACTCACGTCGCCGGGCTGCGCGGGCTCGCGCTCGGCGATGTGCAGGAGACGAGCCTCTGGGTGAATCTCCCTCTCGGCGGCTCCGGTCACCCGGACGCGAAGACGGTTGCGGATCAGCCGGTCCTGCGCCCCGCCCGCCGCGTCGGCTTCTCGGCCACCGAGCGCCCGGTGTGCGAGGTGCGGCTCGACGGTCTTCGGCCGGACGGCGGGAAGAGGCTGCGACTGGTCATCGCGGACGAGGCGCGCACGGCCCTGATCCTGCCGCTCGACGGGGCGGACACGGCGAAAGACCAGGGAGGCGCGGTCGTGCTCAGAGTGCCGGTGCCCCTGCGCGGCGTGGAGCCCGGCTCGTTCGTGCTGCGCCTCGAGGAGCTGCGCGCGGATGGTCCGGTGACCCTGGGCAGCATGCCGATCCGGATCACCCCGGAGACCGTGGCGCCTCCGATCCCCGAGCGCCAGTCGGTTCTGGCGTCGAAGCCCGCCGCCGGCTAGCGGCGGTCGGCGAGCAGCGCGCGCGCCGCGTTGCGGCCGTTGGCTCCGGTCAGGCCGCCGCCGGGATGCGTCCCCGAGCCGCAGAGATACAGGCCGC
>DASYQE010000252.1:0-2454 GCA_036005805.1 Candidatus Polarisedimenticolia bacterium
CCGACGATCCTGTTCACCCTGATGGCCATCGCCGGCGGGGTGCTCGGCGAGCGGATGGCGGGGAAGACTTCGCCGCGCCGCCTGCGGCGCGCCTTCGGCATCTTCGTCATCCTGCTCGGCGTCTACGTGCTGGTGCGCAACCTCCACGCCGTGGTGCCATGAACCCGCGCCGGGCCGCGGCGGCGCTTTTTTCCGCCGCCGGGATCGCCCTGGTGCTGCCGTGGGGGCGGATCGACCCGGCCGTGTCGCGGTTCTTCTATCGCCCCGCGACTCCGTCGGGACCGTGGCAGGATGCGGCGCCCTGGCCGTGGGGCTTCCTCGCCGGCCTGACGACCTGGATCGCCCTCGGGCTCGCGCTCACCGGGATCGGGCTGGCGATCGGCGCGTGGCAGGCGTCGCACCGGTCCATGCGGGCGGCGCTGGTTGTCCTCCTGGGGCTGGCGCTGGGGCCGGGGCTGCTCGTCAATGTCATCCTCAAGGATCACTGTCACCGGCCGAGGCCGCGGCAGACCCTCGGGCTCGGCGGCGACTTCACTTACGTGGCGCCTCTGCACATCGGCCCGGTCGGGAAGTCGTTCCCGTGCGGCCACTCGGCCGTCGGGTTCGCCTGCATCGCGCTTGCCGGCGTCGTCGAAGCGCGGCGTCGCGGGGCGCGCGCGGCGATCGTGGCCGGGTCGCTCCTGCTCGGGGCCCTGCTCGGACTGGGCCGGATCGCGACAGGCGCCCACTTCGCCTCGGACGTGTTCTGGAGCGGCATCCTGGCGTGCGGCACGGTGATGCTCGTCGACGCCGCGCTGGCCCGCCGGCCCGTGCGACGGACCGCGCCGTCGGTGCCCGCGACGCGGGTCGCGTGGCTGGTGGGCGGAAGCCTTCTCGGCGTCGCGGCGATGGGAAGCGCGCTGCTCTGCTATCCCTTCCGTCACGACGCCTCTCCGCACGCCCTGGCGGTTCCGGCCGGGCCGGCGGCGACGCTCGAAGCGCGCGTCGAGGTCGGGCACGCGCGGGTCATCCTCGTCCCGCCGGGCGAGTCCACGCTGACGGTCGAGTCGCACCACGACGGGTTCGGCGTGCCCTGGGGCCGCATCGACGAATCGATCCGCCAGGAGGGGGAGACGGCGCGCTACCGGCTGGCGCCCCGCGGCTGGTTCGCCGATCTCGAAGGCACGACCATCCTGCGCGTTGCGGCGACCTCGGTCGCCCGCGTGTCGATCGTCGTCGAGGACGGACACCTGACCGTGGACGACGAGAGCGGCGGCGCCAGGCTGCCGGCGATCGGCTGCAACATCCGGCGCGACGCCATGCGGCTGCGCGGCGTGCGCCGCGATCAGCTGGAGATCATCGAGCGCTGACGAGCGCGCGGCGGACGATGGGACGGCCGGCGGAGCGGCGCGCGACCTCCGCGAAGCCGGCGCGCTGGAACGAGGTCAGCAGTCCGTGCCAGGCGAAGGCATCCGGCAGCGGGGCGCGCCCGCGATCGTGCGGGTAACCTTCGAGAAGAACCGCGCCCCGGCGCTTCGCGTAGGCGGCCGCCGCCTCGAGGAGCTGCGTCGAGAGACCACGCCGGCGGTGGGTCCGGCCGATGTAGAAGCAGACGATCGACCAGACCGGCCGGTCGTCCACGGGCGCCAGCACCCGTGATTTCGCCAGGCTGATGAAGGAGGCACGCGGCCCGAGCGAGCACCAGGCGGCCGGCTCTCCGTCCACGTAGGCCAGCACCCCGTGCACCTTGCCGCGCATCACGAGCGCCCGCAGGCGCCGGCGGTTCACCGCCCCCTTGCCGGCGACGTAGTCCCGATGTCGCAGGCGCGGGTACATGCACCAGCAGCCGGCGCACCCTCCGTGCCTGCCGAAGAGCGCCACGAGGTCCGGCCACCGTCCCGGCGTCATCGGCCGGATGACCACCTGGGCCTTGTTGCCCCTCGAGGCCTTCCGCATGGATGGGATTCTGCCACGCCAGCTCACTGTGTGCGCTTGCATCAAGTTGTGGCCGCCGGTACGCTTCCGGCCAATGAGCGGAGGACGGTTCTTCAGGGCTCTGATGCGTTTCCTGCTGGTCGCGGGAATCGTGGTCGTCGTCCTTGCGGCGGGGACGGGGTCGTGGGGCTGGTGGGCGCTGCGCGGCAGCCTGCCGGCGCTCGACGGGCAGCGCAAGCTCGCAGGGCTGTCCGCCGAGGTGCGCATCGAGCGTGACGCGCTGGGCGTGCCGACGATCCGCGGCGCGACGCGGCTGGACGTGGCGCGGGCCACCGGGTTCGTCCATGCGCAGGACCGCTTCTTCCAGATGGACCTGATGCGGCGTTCCTCGGCGGGGACCCTGGCGGAGCTGATCGGGCCCGCCCTGCTCGACGCCGACAAGGGCGTGCGGCGCAACCGCTTCCGCGCTTTCGCCGAGCGGGCACTCGCGGACACGCCGCCGGGCGACCGCGCCTTGCTCGAGGCTTACGCGGCGGGGGT
>DASYQE010000253.1:0-4055 GCA_036005805.1 Candidatus Polarisedimenticolia bacterium
CGCGGTGCGGGTGCCAGGGGAAGCCGGCCAGGTAATCCTCCGGCCGCTCGTTTCTGAAATCGTCGAGCAGCAGAAAGGGATCGAAGTCCGAGGTGTTGCCGAAGCCGAAGGCGCGGCGCAGGCGGACTCCGGCCCCTTCCATGGTGGGCTTGGACTGGATCAGCCTGCGGATCGGTCGAATTGACATCGGCGCCTCCCCGGGAAGGCAGGCATCATAGCCCCGGCGGCCCGCCGAGTCAGGCGCTGGCGCGGCCGAAGCCGCCCGACGCGCGCGCCGAGCGCTGGAGCAGGCCGAGGAGCGGCGCGGTCATGACCGTCGTGACCAGCGCCATCAGCACCATCATGGTGAACAGGGTCGGGGTGATGACACCGATGTCGAGGCCGATGGTGAGGATCACCAGCTCCATCAGGCCGCGGGTATTCATCAGGACGCCGACGGCGAGCGCGTCGCGCCAAGCCATGCCGCCGAGCCGCGCCGCGGCGGCCGCGCCGCCGAGCTTGCCGGCCATCGCGGCGACCAGGATCGCCGCCGCCACGCCCCACAGCGAACCGCTCACGAGGCCGAGCTCGGTCTTGAGCCCGGTGAAGGCGAAGAACAGCGGCAGCAGCACCGTCGTCACCATGCCTTCGAGCCGCGAGGCGAGATCGCGCGCCAGCCCGCCCTCGCGCGGCACGATGGCGCCGGCGAGAAACGCCCCGAATAGCGCGTGGATGCCCAGCCACTCGGTCACGAGCCCGGAGCCGATCGCCAGCAGCACCGCGGCGCCGATCGCCTCCGCCGAGGCGGCGGCCCGCTCCTCCTGCGCTGCGGTCAGCCCCGCCTCCGAGTGGGCGGCGCGGGCCCGAAGCCTCCGGGCCTGCCAGCGCCGCAGCGCCGGACGCAGAACGAACAGCATGAACAGCACGTAGGCGGCCGAACCGGCGAACAGGAGGGCGAACCCGCCCCCCGCCGCGGCGCCGCGCGCCACCGCGACGACGAAGGCCAGGAGACACCAGGCGGTGACGTCGTCCACGGCGGCGCTGGCGATGGCGACCGAACCCGCCGGCGTGTTCATCAGGCGCCGCTCGTTGAGGATGCGGGCGAGGACCGGGAACGCGGTGATGCTCATCGCCGCGCCGAAGAACAGCGTGAACGGCAGCAGGGCGACACCCTGACCCGCGAAGCGGGGATGCAGCCACGGCGCCATCACGGCACCGAGCGCGAACGGCGCGATGATGCTCGCCTGGCTGACGGCGACGGCCGCGCCCGCCCGGCGCTTCAGGAGCGCGCCGTCGAGGTGCAGGCCGACGACGAACATGAAGAGGATGACGCCGACGTTGCTGAGGGTGGAAAGGGCGCCCATCCGGTCGGCGGGGAACAGGGCGTGCATCGCCCCCGGCGCGACCCACCCGAACAGGGACGGGCCGAGCGCCAGCCCCGCCACCATCTCGCCGATGACACGCGGCTGACCGACGAGGCCTGCGGCGCGGCCGGCCAGGCGCGCCACCGCGAGCACCACCACGAGCTGGAGAAGGAGCAGGGCGGTGTCGGTCATCGCGACGACGGACCTACTTCCGCTGGTACTTCCACATGCGCGGCTTCCCCTCGGCCATCCAGGCGATCGAGGTGGCGATGCGCTGCGCGCGGGTCTCCTCCCGCTTCGCCTCGACGACCCACTCGACGTACTCGCGCCGATGGCTGGGGGAGAACGCCTCGAAGGCGGCGAGCGCCTTCTTGTTCTTCCGGAGGGCCGCCATGAACGCGTCGGGCACCGCCAGGGGAGGCCGCGGCGTCCGCCTGCGCGTCGTGACGGCCTTGATGCCGGCGTCGTTGATCTTCGCCGCCTCGGCGACGAGGCGTTTCAGGTGGGCCACAGGCGGCAGATCGTCCACCGACTTGAGGCAGCCGTACGTGCCCATGCCGTCCTTCTGCGTGCGCACGTCGAGGGGGAGGCGCTGCGCCAGCACCTTCTCCTTCCAGAAGCCGAAGACGGCGTGCTGCTTGAACGCTCCCATGCCGGCGAGCATGCCTTTGTAATCGAAGCTCGGCATGCCCCACTTGATGGTCTCTTCGACCTTGGGGCAGCCGGCGTGCACCACCTTGCGCAGGTGCTTCAGGATCGGCTGCGCGAACGGGGCCGCCTTGCCGATGTACGCATCGACGCGCGGGTCACGCTTGCCCATGGACCTAGGAATTGAGGGGGCCGCCCTGCTGACGGCAGGTGTCGTCCCCTGAGGCGCAAGCCACCGCGCGCGCGGTCAGCGTTTCGGTGGTGAGAATCCGGGGCGCTTCGTATTTTTTCTTCATGGCGTTCTCCTGCGGGAATCGGTTGCAGGGATTATGGATCGGTTCCCCGGGAACCGGGCGCTGCCTGTTCCCGGCCCCGGTCACAGCCGGGGCGGCCCGGGAGCCCGGGGCAGGCGCTCACGGCATCTGCGCCGGCGGGTTGCACGCCTCGCCGGGGGCGAGCCGCTCGACCTGCGTGACGATCAGGTGCTCGCGCACGGGCGCTCCCGGCTCGGGAGAGCGGTCGACGAACGCGCCGGTCAGCGAGGCGAAGACCGGCGCCCCGGGCTTGTGCCGCGCCGCGAGGTAGGCCGACTGCAGGGCGGTGCCTGCGCCCACGGGGAGGATCGGCAGCGTTTTCCCGGTGAGGCACTCCTCAAACGAAGCGGCATCGGCCTTGTAGGTGTAAAGACCCCGCAGCGGCAGCGGCCCGGCGATCGTGTCCACCGTCGACTGCAGCGCCAGCAGGTCGTTCGCCTTCGACGCGATCGGTTGTCCGTTGCGATCGAGGAGCTGCAGGCGATCGCCGGCCACGAAGCGCAGCTGCAGAGCGTCGCCGAGGCCCTGCAGGATGAGGCGGCTGCGATCGGAGTCCGACGCCTCGCGCCTGCCGATTTCGTAGACGCTGCGGTCCTGGCCCTTCTCCACGCTCTTGTAGGTCCGCCGCAGGCGCCACGAGCCGTCGGGAAAGAGCGTGAGGGTGAGCCGCTGTGAGGGGCAGTCGGCGCACGGGATCTCGCCGGCATAGGTCGTGGCGTAGGGGACGCCGGGCGCGTCCACCGGGGTCGCCGGCACCGGCGGCGCCGGCGGCGTGGCGGGCCCGCATCCCGGCAGCGCGGCGAGGATCAGCCCGGCGACCAGCAGTCCCGCGGCGTGCGCGGCGCGACGGCGGGGTGCTGGAAGGACTCCGGCGAGCGTGACGCCGGCGGCTGCGGCATCGAGCCGTCGCCCCTGCGCGAGGATGGCGCGCGGCACCCACTTCGGGAAAGGCGTGACGACGTTCCGGTGCCGTCCCGAGGACGTGTGCTCCTGGCGCACCGCAGCGAGGGCCCGCTTCGGGAACCGCGGCGCCAGGCGGACGAGGGCCGGCCAGACGCGGCGGTGGACGAAGGTGATCTTGCCCTGGACCAGCCGGCAGACGATCACGTCACGCGAGTCGGCGACGGCTTCGAACAGCCGGAACATGCGCCCGCCGAGCGGGTGTCCCCACCAGGAGCCGCGGAACGGACCGCCGGCGATCGCCTCCGCCAGGCTGGGCACGGGCCCGCGCGCCGCCATCAGAACGACTCCATGCCGGCGCACGAACGCCAGCGCCGCGCCCGGTGTCGCCGGCCCGCCTCCCTTCTTCGCCATGGTGTCCCCCCGCACGGCGCGCCCGGTGTTACCCGCCGCTGAGCGCGGCGACGATCTGCACCTCGTCCCCCGGCGCCACCGCGGCGGCGAGGGTGCGGGCCGGACGGCCCGCGATGAAGATCAGGATATGCGGGCGGATGCGATCCTGCTCGTCGATGATCCGGAAGCGGAGGCCTTTGAAGGTGGTTTCGAGATCGGCGAGAACCTCCGCCAGCGTGCCGCCGCGCGCCACGACCTCGGCGCGGGCGCCGGTATACGAGTGGAGCGGAGAGGGGATACGGACCCGGTGCTCGGGGCCGTTCACGCCAGCGCCGCGGCCGGGACCTCGGCGGCGACGACGGAAAGGATCGTCGGCAGGTGCTGCAGGATCGGACGCCACGATTTGCCCTCGTCGGCGCTTCCCCAGATCTCGCCGCTCGTCGTGCCGAAGTAGAGC
>DASYQE010000254.1:0-1532 GCA_036005805.1 Candidatus Polarisedimenticolia bacterium
GATCGAGCAGCGCGATGATCAGCACGAGCGTCAGGATCCCCACGAGGAGCGCCTGCGTGTCGCCGTTGGCGGCCGCCGTCTGGAGATACGAGCCGAGACCGGGGAGGCGGAAGTCGCGCGCGCCGACGTTGTAGATCTCCGCCGCCATCAGGAAGAACCACCCCCCGGCCCACGACATCATGCTGTTCCAGATGAGCCCCACGGCTGCGAACGGCAGCTCGAGCGTCTTGAGCCGCAGCCACGGGTCGAAGCGGAAGACCGAGGCCGCCTCCCGCAGATCGCCGGGCAGGGTCGTCATCGACTGGTAGAACGAGAAGGTCATGTTCCACGCCTGCGAGGTGAAGATGAGGACGATCGCCGCCATCTCGGAGGCGAGCTTCACCGGCACGACGGCGCTCAGCCCGAGGAGCACGACCGGCAGGAACGACAGGATCGGCACGCTCTGCAGCACGTCGAGCAGCGGCAGCAGCACCTTCTTCGCGCCGCGGTGGCGCGCCGCCGCGTAGCCGTACGCCAGGCTGAAGGTCAACGACAGGAAGTAGGCGACCGTCATCCGGCCGATTGACAGGAGCGCGTACCACGGCAGCGCCGCCGGCGAGGTGGAGATCTGCGGGCCGGCGATCGACCGCGGCGCCGCGAAGGCCAGCCGCACCCCGGCGTAGAGCAGCGCCGCCAGCCCGAGCAGGATGAGGCTGTCTCCGGCCGTGAACGGCGGCCGCCGGGACAGGATCGGGCCGAAGCGGAGGCGCTTCACGCGCTCCTCCCCTCGCTCGCGGGGGTCGCGGTCGCGGCGGACGAAGCGGGCGCGGCCTTGCTCTGCAGCACGGCGACGTTGCCGGCGACGCACAGGAGGATCCCGAGCAGCAGGGACGGGTGCCACTCGAGCCCCTCGAACAGGCCCGACAGCAGCACCGCCACCACCGGGATCGCCACCGTCACGTAGCCGGCGCGGTCCGCCCCGATGCGCCCGAGCAGGACGAGAAAAGCGCCGAACGCCACGATCGAGCCGAACACCGCCAGGTACAGCAGCGACAGGACATAGCGCAGGGTCGGATCGAAGACGAACGCCTGGCGGGTCAGAAGCGCATAGGCGCCGACGAACAGACCGCCGTAGATCATGCCGAAGGCGTTCATCGGGATGACCGGGAGTCCCTTCGCACGGTTGCGGTAGGCGACGAGGTTCCCGAGCGAGGCGGCGCACGCGGCGGTGACGGCGAAGACGAGCCCGTGCATGGCCTCGCCGCGCGCCTCACCGCCGCGAATCTCCGGCAGGAAGACCAGCACGACGCCGGCGATCCCGAGCAGAGCGCCGAGGGCCACGGCCTTGCGAATCGGCGTGCCGAAGGCGATGCGGCTGCCGACGATGTTCAGCACGACCATCAGCGAGAAGGCGACCGCCACGAGCCCCGAGGCGACGCGGGTCTCGGCCAGGTACACCAGCAGGTAGTTGAGGCCGAAGAGCAGGAAGCCCTGCAGCGCCATCCAGCGGTGCTGCGCGGCCGTGAAGCGCATCGGGATGCGCCGCACCGCCG
>DASYQE010000255.1:0-7500 GCA_036005805.1 Candidatus Polarisedimenticolia bacterium
CCTCCGATTACCGGTGGCGCGACTGCTGATGACGGCGCCCGCCGCCGCCGAAGGGACGGCGCGGCGGCCGGGACCCCTCGTGGGCTTCGCGGGCCTGATCGGCCTCCGGCAGCTCCTCGCCGCGCTCGATCCGCTTCTCGCGGAGCACCGCCTTGCGGCTCAGCCGGATCCGATCGCCGTCCTGCTCGATGACCTTGACCAGGATCTCCTCGCCTTCCTTGATCTCGTCCGTGACCTCCCGGACGCGATGCTCGGCGAGCTCGGAGATGTGGAGGAGCCCTTCGAGGCCGGGGAGGATCTCGACGAACGCGCCGAAGTTCACGATGCGCGTCACCTTCCCCATGTAGGTCTTGCCGACCTCGGCCTCGGCGGTGATCTCCTTGATGATGTCGATCGCCTTCTGCGCCGAGCCCTCGTCGACCGAGGCGATGTGGATCCGGCCGTCGTCCTCGACGTCGATCTTGCAGCCCGTGCGCTCGATGATCGAGCGAATCATCTTGCCGCCCGGCCCGATCACCTCGCGGATCTTGTCCTTGTTGATCCGGATGGTGAAGATGCGCGGCGCGAACGAGGAGATGCTCTCGCGCGGCTGCGCCAGCGTCTGGTCCATCACCTCCAGGATGTGCAGGCGGGCGCGGTGCGCCTGGGCCAGGGCCTCGCCCATGATCGCCTTGCTGATCCCCTGGATCTTGATGTCCATCTGCAGGGCGGTGATCCCGTCCTTCGTTCCGGCCACCTTGAAGTCCATGTCGCCGTAGTGGTCCTCGACGCCGGCGATGTCGGTCAGGATGGCGTAGTTGTCACCCTCCTTCACCAGCCCCATCGCCGCCCCGGCCACCGGCGCCCGCAGCGGTACCCCGGCGTCCATCAGGCACATCGAGCCGCCGCAGATGGAGGCCATCGACGAGGATCCGTTCGACTCGAGGATGTCGGACACGAGGCGGATGGTGTAGGGGAACTGCTCGATGTCCGGAATGAGCGGGAGCAGGGCCCGTTCCGCCAGCGCACCGTGGCCGATCTCGCGGCGTCCGGGCCCGCGCAGGAACTTCACCTCGCCGACCGAGAAGGGCGGGAAGTTGTAGTGCAGCATGAAACGCTTCTCGGATTCCCCCTCGAGCCAGTCGATGGTCTGAGCGTCCTCGGAGGTCCCGAGGGTGCAGGTGACGAGCGCCTGCGTCTCGCCGCGGGTGAACAGCGCCGAGCCGTGGGTGCGCGGCAGAACCCCGACCTCCGGGGTGACCGGCCGCACCTGATCGGGGGCCCGGTCGTCGAAGCGCCGACGGTTCTGCAGGAGCTCGCGGCGGGCGATCCGCTTGTGCAGGTCGTTCCACGCCGCGTTCGACTGCGAGCGCCGCTCCGGTTCGGTCTCCGGGATGGTGGCGAGCATCTCCTGCTGCAGCGCGGCAATCGTCTTGTAGGACTCGATCTTCACGGGCATGCGCATCGCCTGGTAGAGGCGCTCCCCCCACGCCTGCTCGATCTGCTGGGAGACCGCGGGATCGATGCTCTTCGGTTTCGGAGAGCGCTTCGGCTTGCCGATCGCGGCACGCATCTCCTCCTGGAGGGCCACCAGCTCGCGGCAGTGGCTCTGCCCGAACCAGATGGCGTCGAGCACCTCCTTTTCGGAGACCTCGCTCGCGCCGGCCTCCACCATGACCACCTCGGTGGCGCTGCCGACGACCACGAGGTCGAGGCGGCTCTCCTCCATCTGCTGATAGGTCGGGTTGAGCAGGAAGCTGCCGTCGATCAGCCCGACCCGCACCGCTGCGATCGGGGTCGTGAGCGGGATGTCCGAGAGGTGCAGCGCCGCCGAGGCCCCGGTGACCGCGAGCACGTCCGGATCGTTGGCGAGATCGGCGGACAGCACCAGCGCGACCACCTGCGTCTCGTACGGCCAGCCCTTGGGGAACAACGGGCGGATGGGGCGATCGATGCCTCGCGAGGTCAGCGTCTCCTTCTCGTTCGGCCGCCCTTCGCGTTTGAAGAAACCGCCGGGGATCTTCCCGGCGGCGTAGGTGTTCTCGCGGTAATCGACGGTCAGCGGCAGGAAATCGATGCCGGGCTTTTCCTTGCGATCCGCGGTGGCGGTGACGAGGACGACCGTGTCCCCGTAGCGGACCGTCACTGCGCCGTCCGCCTGCTTCGCCATCCGGCCGGTTTCGATCGTGAACGTCCGGCCGCCGAACTCCAGATTGCGACTCAACATCTCGTGCCTCCCTCGTGGTGCGCGCGGCACGCGTCGGCGCACCGGGACTTCTCCTCAGGGGCATCCCCGCGCGGGGACGCGACGACCCGGAGAAGGAAATTGACGACGACTCCGGCGCGCCGAGACGCTCCACCCGATCGCGCAACGCGCACCGGGGGCGGCTCGCACGCCGGCATGAAATCTCCCGTCCTGTCGAGGATCGGCGGGTTACCGGCGAATCCCGAGGCGCTTCTTGAGCTCCCGGGAGCGTTCGCCGTCCTCGTTTTCGAGGTAGCCGAGCAGACGACGGCGGCGGCTGACCATCATCAGAAGCCCGCGACGGGAATGGTGATCCTTCGGCTGCTGATTCAGGTGCTCGGTCAGATCGTCGATGCGCCGGCTGAGGAGTGCGATCTGCACCTCCGGGGAGCCGACGTCCGCGGGATGGGTCCGGTAATTGCCGATGAGCTCGCTCTTCTGATCTTTGGTCAGGGCCATGGTTCCTTCGGTTGGAGCCTCATCCCTCGCCGCGAGGGACAGAAAGAGGCGGTAAGCCTAGCACAGCCGTCCACGGACTATCAAGGCCGCGGCGAGCCTTCCGGGGAGGCGTTTCTCACCGCTGGAACACGATCTGGGGCCGGATCAGTGGTCGCGGACCCGCCCCGACCGAAAGGTCGATCTCCGCAATCGCCACGAGCCCCCCTTCCGGCCCCTGCAGGCGGCAGCGGCCAGGGGGATACGGTGGGGGAGGGTTGAGGACCTCGGCGACCCCGCACGGCCGGCCGTGCCGGACCGCATGCACCCCGGCCGCCGAGAGCTTCAGCGTCGGCATGCCGAGTGGAACGCTCTCGAGAGGCAGGACACGGTCGCGCAGGGAGGCCCCCGCCGCCTGGACCTCGGCCAGCGGGATCGCGTCCTCGATGCGGAACGGGCCCGCGGCGATGCGCCTCAGGGCGTGCAGGTGCGCTCCGCACCCCAGGGCCGCGCCGAGGTCGTGCGCAAAGGAGCGCAGGTAGGTCCCGGCGGAAACGTCCGCCTCGATCTCCACGTCGGTGCCGGAAAAGGACAGGAGATCCAGGCGCCGGAACGTCACGGGCGTGGCGACGGGGGAGACCGGGCGCTGCCGCCGGGCGAGACGGTGCATCGGCGTTCCGTGGACTTTCTTCGCCGAGAAGGCGGGCGGCACCTGGAGGTGGGTGCCACGGAACCGGTCGATCTCCCGCTCCAGGGTCCCGCGATGGACTTCGACCGGCCGCGGCGGGCCGTCCGGCACCCCGTCGCGATCGTACGTGTCGGTCCCATACCCCAGCCTCACGATGCCGCGGTACGACTTGTCCACGCCCGAGAGCAGCGTCGCGAGACGCGTGGCGCGTCCGATCATGAGGACCAGGAGGCCCGTGGCCAGCGGATCGAGCGTGCCGGCGTGGCCGATGCGGCGCACCCCGAGGGCCCGCCGCGCGATCGCGACCGCGTCGTGCGAGGTCGGCCCCTCCGGCTTGTCGACGAGCAGCACCCCTTCGAGCTCGGTCACCCCTTCTCCTCCTGTTCTCCGGCCGGTCCGGCCGGGCCGTCCGCGGCCGTTCCGGGTTCGGGGTCGGCGTCGGGTCCCGGCGTCACCTGTTCGTGGAGCTGCTGGATGATGTGCTCGATGCGGTCGCCGCGCTCGAGGGAGTCGTCGATCTCGAAGATCAGGGTCGGCGAGTGCCGCAACCGGAGGTTCCGGAACAGCGCCCGCTGGATGAACGGGGCGCTGTGACGCAGGCCGGTCAGGGCCGCGTCGCGCGCCTTCTCGTCCCCCAGGACGCTGACGAACAGGCGGGCCTGGCGCAGATCGGGGGTGACCCGGACCCCGGTCAGCGTGACGAACCCGATGCGCGGGTCCTTCACTTCGCGCAGCAGGAGGCGCGCGACCTCGTCGCGGATGAGATCCGCCAGGCGTTCCGTGCGTGTGGTCATCGGGATGGTTCCCCGCGGGGCGGCGACCGTGGGCCGGTCGCCCCCGGCCTTCAGGACAGGTATTCGACCTCGCAGCCCAGGACCTCGCCCGGCGCGCGCCGCTCGATCTCCTCCTGGATGGCGGCGAAGGCCGCCTCGAGCGGCGCGTGCGCCGAGGCGATGCCGACGATGCCGAGCGTGCAGCGCTGCCAGAGATCCTGGTGCTCGACCTCGGCCACCGCGACATTGTGGTGCTGCCGCAGGGAGTCCTTCAAGCTGCGCAGCACCATCCGCTTCTCCTTCAGGGATCCGACCGACGGCAGATGCAGCCGGACGAGGCAGAGGGCGACGTGCACCGACGCCCCGTCGGTGGGCCGGCTCACAGGCGGGCTCCTTAGAGCGACTTCACGGCGACCTTCTCGACGCGGAAGGCCTCGATCACGTCACCCGTCTTGACGTCGTTGAAATTGGCCAGGCCGATGCCGCATTCGTACCCCTTCGCGACCTCGGAGGCGTCGTCCTTGAACCGCCTGAGCGACAGGATGCGCCCGGTGAAGATGACGACGTTGTCGCGCAGCAGCCGCACGTCGGCGTTGCGGGCGATCTTGCCGTCGATGACCGAGCAGCCCGCCACGGTGCCGACCTTCGGCACCTTGAAGAGCTGGCGGACCTCCGCGCGCCCGAGATAGACCTCCTTCGATTCCGGCTCGAGCAGGCCCACCATGGCGTTCCTGATCTCGTTGGTGATGTCGTAGATGACCGAGTGGAGGCGCAGGTCGACCTTCTCCTTTTCGGCCAGCTCCTGGGCGCTCCGGTCGGGGCGCACGTTGTACCCGACGATGATCGCGTTGCTCGCCGAGGCGAGGAGCACGTCGGTCTCGGTGATCGCCCCCGATCCGGCGTGGATGACGCGAGTCTTCACCTTGTCGGAAGGGAGGTCGTTGAGCGTCTTGGTCAAAGCCTCGACCGACCCCTGCACGTCCGCCTTCACCACGAGCGGCAGCTCGCGGACGTTCCCCTCGGTGATCTGCTGGTGCAGGTGATCGAGGGTGAGACGGGAGGACTTCGCCATCGCCTCCTGCCGGAGCTTCTGCTGGCGGAAGGCGCCGATCTGCCGCACGCGCCATTCCTCCTCCAGGACCTGGAACGGATCGCCGGCCTTGGGAACCCCTTCGAGACCGAGCACCTCGACCGGGATCGACGGTCCCGCCTCCTTCACCCGGTGTCCCTTGTCGTCGTAGAGGGCGCGCACCTTGCCGTGGACCGCCCCGGCGATGAATGGATCCCCCACGCGCAGCGTGCCGCGCTGCACGAGCGCGGTCGCGACGGCGCCGCGGCTCTTGTCGAGCCGCGATTCGAGGATGGTCCCGGCGGCGTAGCTGCCCGGATCGGCCTTCAGCTCGCCGAGATCGGCGACCAGGAGGATCATTTCGAGCAGCTCGTCGATCCCCTGTTTCTGCTTCGCACTGATCGGCACGGCGACGATCTTGCCGCCCCAGTCTTCGGTGAGCAGGTCGTGGTCCGCCAGCTGCTTCTTGACGCGGTCGAGGTTGGCCCCCGGCTTGTCGACCTTGTTGATCGCCACCACCAGCGGCACGCCGGCGGCGCGCGCGTGGTCCATCGCCTCGACCGTCTGCGGCATGACACCGTCGTCCGCCGCGACGACGAGGACCACGATGTCGGTGACCCGCGCGCCCCGGGCGCGCATCATGGTGAACGCCTCGTGGCCGGGCGTATCGATGAAGGTGATGCCGCGCGCCTTGTGACGGATGTGGTAGGCGCCGATGTGCTGGGTGATGCCTCCCGCCTCGCCGGCGACGATGTTCGAGGAGCGGACGGCGTCGAGCAGCGACGTCTTCCCGTGGTCGACGTGGCCCATGATGGTCACGACCGGATCGCGGCCGCGCAGATCGCCCGGCAGCGACTCCTTCGCCTCTTCGGTGGCGACCTCCTCCTCGAACGAGACCACCTTGGCGTCGAAGCCGAGCTCCCGGCAGATTTCCTGCGCCATCTTGGTGTCGAGCGGCTGATTCATGGTGGCCATCACGCCACGGGCGAGCAGGCGCGTGATGATGTCCTTCGCCTTGCGCCCCATCTTCTCGGCCAGTTCCTTGACCGTCACCCCTTCGGTGATGGCGATCTCGGTGAAGACCAGGGGGACCGGAGGCGGCGCGGGCTCGGCGGGCTTCACCACCTGCGGCGCACGCTGTGGCGCCGGCGCCGGACGCCGGGTGGGGGGCGGAGGCGGGGGAGGAGGGCTGGACGGCCGCGGACGCGGCGTGGCGGCAGTTGCCGCGCTCATGGTGCGGGCCGCCTCAGCGGCCGTGCGGGGTCCGCCGACCGGTCCGGGACGGACCGCACCGGGGGCGGCCGGCCGCGGTGGCGGAGATCCCGGCCGCGAGGGCAGTCCGGGGCCTGCGGGACGGAGCCCCGGAGTTGTGCCCCGGCCATGGACAGGAGCGACGCCCGGCCGCTGCGGGCCCTGGCCGGGTCGAACTCCTGCAGCGCCCGGAGCCGGCGTGCCCGGTCGTGGCGGCTGTCCCGGGAAGGCAGGCCTGGTTCCCGGCGTGATGCCCTGGGGCGGTCCGGGGCGCGCCGTGACGGGCGCGCCCGGCCGGCCGGCGACGGGCATTCCCGGGCGGACCGGCAGGGGGCCACGGCCGGTGGACGGTGCCGGGGCGGCGTTCCCCGGACCCTTCGCCTGAGGCTCGATGGCTGGCGGCGCCGGGGGTGCCGGCCTCGGAATGACCGGCAGAGTGACGCCCGGAGGCACCGGGGCGCCGGGTCGCTTGATGGTGAAGATCTTCGGGACCTTCGGTGCGGCCGGCTGCGCCGCCTTGGCGGCGGTGCGCGCAGCGCCGAATTCCGAGCGCAGACGGTTCGCCACCACCTCCTCGATCGTGCTGAGGTTGGACTTGGCGTCAATCCCCAGCTCCTTCAGGCGGGAAATCGCCTCGGTCACCTTGATGTTGAGTTCCTTGGCGATCTGCCCGACGCGAACCTTCCCCATCACGCCTCCTCCGCGCCGGGCGCGGCTGTGTCGCCGGGCGTGCTGTCCATGCTGGCCGGCCCGGCGAACGCCTCGTCACCGGGATCCTCCTCCGTGGGGGTCGGCAGGGCGGCCTCCTCGGCGCGCCGCGCCTCGGCCGCAACCTCTTCCTGCTCACGCTGCAGTCGCTCCTGTTCCTCGCGCTCCAGGCGTTCGTTGAGCGTCGCCTGGGCGGCGGCCAGGATCTTCTCGGCCGACTTCGGACCGATCCCCTCGATCTGGGTGAGTCCGTCGATTCCACCTTCGAGCATGATCTCGACGCTGCGATAGCCCGCTTCCTGGAGCTTCTCGAGCATCTTCGGAGTGACGCCTTCGAGGCTCTCCATCTCGC
>DASYQE010000255.1:12500-30662 GCA_036005805.1 Candidatus Polarisedimenticolia bacterium
AGCTCCGTCGTCGAAAGGGAAACAACCCAGACCGCCAGCTAAGGTCCCAAAATTCAGCCTAAGTGGTAAAGGTTGTGGAATTGCTGAGACAGCCAGGAGGTTGGCTTAGAAGCAGCCATCCTTTAAAGAAAGCGTAACAGCTCACTGGTCAAGCGATTCTGCGCCGACAATTCACCGGGGCTCAAGGCTGATACCGAAGCTGCGGACCGCGGAAGTCTACGGATTTCCGAGGTGGTAGGGGAGCATTCCTTGGGCTGCGAAGCCGTACCGCAAGGAGCGGTGGAGCGCAAGGAAGAGACCCTGCCGGCATAAGTAGCGAGAAAGCCTGTGAGAACCAGGCTCGCCGAAAGTCTAAGGTTTCCTGAGGAAGGTTAATCCGCTCAGGGTTAGTCGGTCCCTAAGCCGAGGCCGAAAGGCGTAGGCGATGGATGCTCCGGTTAATATTCCGGGACCACCTTGGTGCGTTTGAGCGATGGGGTGACGCGGAAGGATAAGCATACACACGACTGGAAATGTGTGGCCGCAATTTTAGGAGGATCTTCCAGGCAAATCCGGGAGGTCGTACACTCCGAGGAAAGCGGGGAAGCGCGGTTTCGGCCAAGCCAACTTGCCGACTCCATGCCGCCAAGAAAACCCCCTAGCGAGCAACCAAGGTGACCGTACCGCAAACCGACACAGGTAGACGAGGAGAGAATCCTCAGGCGCTTGAGTGATCCCACGTTAAGGAACTCGGCAATCTAGCCCCGTAACTTCGGGAGAAGGGGTGCCCCTTTAAGGTGAAGGACTTCGCGTCTGGAGCCCGAGGGGGCCGCAGTGAAAGGGCCCATACGACTGTTTACTAAAAACACAGGTCGCTGCAAAGTCGAAAACGACGTATAGCGACTGACGCCTGCCCAATGCCGGAAGGTTAAAGCAAGGGGTCATCGGGAGCAATCCCGAGAAGCTCTGAACTGAAGCCCCGGTGAATGGCGGCCGTAACTATAACGGTCCTAAGGTAGCGAAATTCCTTGTCGGGTAAGTTCCGACCTGCACGAATGGCGTAACGAGATGGGCGCTGTCTCGACGTGGGGCTCAGCGAATTTGTAGCACCGGTGAAGATGCCGGTTTCCCGCACCTAGACGGAAAGACCCCGTGCACCTTTACTATAGCCTAGCAGTGAACTTTGGCTTGGTATGCGTAGCATAGGTGGGAGGCTTTGAAGCGTGGCCTTCGGGCTGCGTGGAGCCACCAGTGAAATACCACCCTTACTGCGCCGAAGTTCTAACCCACGATCGTGATCCGGTCGGGGAACATTGTTAGGCGGGTAGTTTGACTGGGGCGGTCGCCTCCTAAACTGTAGCGGAGGCGCGCGAAGGTTCCCTCAGGCTGGTTGGAAATCAGCCGTAGAGTGCAAGAGCATCAAGGGAGCTTGACTGCAAGACCGACAAGTCGAGCAGGTACGAAAGTAGGCTCTAGTGATCCGGCGGTCCCGCATGGAAGGGCCGTCGCTCAACGGATAAAAGGTACGCCGGGGATAACAGGCTTATCTGGTCCAAGAGTTCACATCGACGACCAGGTTTGGCACCTCGATGTCGGCTCATCGCATCCTGGGGCTGAAGCAGGTCCCAAGGGTTGGGCTGTTCGCCCATTAAAGCGGTACGTGAGCTGGGTTTAGAACGTCGCGAGACAGTTCGGTCCCTATCTGGTGTGGGCGCAGGAGACTTGAGAGGATCTGTCCCTAGTACGAGAGGACCGGGATGGACGGACCTCTAGTGTACCAGTTGTTCCGCCAGGAGCAGCGCTGGGTAGCTATGTCCGGAAAGGAGAAGCGCTGAAAGCATATAAGCGCGAAGCCCTCCTCAAGATGAGGTCTCCCTTCCGCCTTCGGGCGGACTAAAGGCCCCTGGGAGACGACCAGGTTGATAGGCCGGAGGTGTAAGCGGGGCAACCCGCTCAGCTGACCGGTACTAATCGGCCGTGAGGCTTGACCATAAAAATTCTCGCCCGCGCCTTTGCGAGTTTACCGGAACGATTGTCGGAGGCTTCCGCCTCCTGGCGCTGCCTTCGTGCAGCGTGCCCGCCACAAAACTGTTGATCCCGACGCCCGGTCGTCGTAACCTCAGCCCGCTTTTGCGCTTCGCCGATCGTCCATCGTTTCGCCTGCGAGGGATCATGATTCGAGTTCGCCATCGTCTGACTCCGCTGCTTCTCGCCGGCCTGGCCGCGGGAGCCGCCTGCATCGCTCCGCTGTGGGCCGAGGACACCACGCACAAGTGGCAGATCGGTTTCGGTCTGTCCTACATGGCGACGACCGACTACATTCGCAGCAACTCCGACATCGCGATCGCCTCCTCCGTCGCGGGCCAGGAGAACGGGCTGCCGTCGGTCACCGCGGTCGACGAGCGTCCCGACGAGAACATGCTCAACGAGCCCACCGTCGCGGACGATTTCCGCTTCGACTTCAACGCCAGCTACGGCCTCACGCGGTGGCTGGCGCTCGAGGTGTCGACGGGCTACATGAAATCCGACGTCGGGAACATCGAGTTCTTCTTCAAGGACTCGACCATCAATTACGGCGGGACGTTCGGTTCCAGCACGCCGGCCATCTGCGGCCCCAACCTCAACGCTCCCTGCACGCGTTACAACGTCAACACGCCCTCCACGCCGGCGACGAACTCGTTCGTGCCCGTCGGGACCCTCACCGAGATTCCTCTGCAGTTGAGCGCGCTGGTCCGCTTCCGGCCCGAGAGCCCGCTCGATCCGTACGTGGGGCTCGGCATCGGTTACCTGTTCACCGACCTGCAGACGGGAGCGGAGTTCAACGAGCGCGGCCGGGGCATCGCGAACCTCACGGTCAGCACGGAGCTGGCCGGTGAGTACACCGACACGTCGGGTCCCCCGACGCGCACGTCCAATACCGGGTTCACGGTCGGCGCGATGACGGCCGAGGTCACGAGCGACTTCTCCTGGCACGCGGTCGCGGGCGTGGACTACTTCATCAACGATCACTTCTCGGTGTACGTGGACGCCCGGTACACCTGGACCGACTCGGCCGTGAACATCACCGTGGATGGAGCGCACCAGGTGCTGCTGGCCACGCTGGCGCCCGGCAAGCTGCAGACGTTCACGCGCGACACCCCCGATTCCTGGGAAGACACCGGGATCTCCGGGTGCGGCCAGTGCGCCGGCGACCACCTCTTCGCCACCGAGGACAGCAACGGCAACGGCACGCTCGACCTTGGCGTGGGCGAGGATGGCGGCAAGCTCTACCTCTACCCCATGGGTCCCAATCCGAACAGTCCGTCGGGCGCGTGGACCGCCGCCGACGCGGTCCAGGTGATTGACTGCACGAACGACACCATCTGTCCCTGGCGCGGCAACGCGAATGACTTCCGCGGTCCCGGGACCGACACCAACCCGGACCAGGACTATGAGGAGCCGGGAGAGGGCTTCGATCGCGAGGATCGCAACCAGAACCGGATCATGGACCGCTTCGTCTATTACGGCGTCGACGTGTGCAGCCTGCCCGGCGCCACGCCGCAGAACACCCCCGGATGCACCGAGAACGACATCGTCCCCACCACGCAGTTCGTCTGGCCGGGCAATGGATGCACGCCCGCCATTCCGGAACCGAAGACCGGCTCCTACGTCCCGGAAGGTTGTCCAGCCGGTCCGCCCAACGCGGTGGGGGACGTGTCGGGCGCCGACTCGGACAACCCTTCCGACGTGTACATCATCCAGGGAGGGGAGATTAAGCTGGGCGGCTTCTCCCTCGGAATCGGATTCAAGATCACGTTCTGAAGCAGCGAGCGCGACCTCTTGCGCCGGTCCGCGGGTTCGTAGTAGAGTGCGCACCTCTTTGACATCCTGAGTTTCCCGGCGACCATAGCGGAGGGGTCACACCCGTTCCCATTCCGAACACGGTAGTTAAGCCCTCCAGCGCCGATGGTACTGCGCTGGCAACGGCGTGGAAGAGTAGGACATTGCCGGGACCTTTTTTTAAGCAAGCCCGCGGCGTGCCGCGGGCTTGTTTTTTGTCCGCCTTCGGCTGCGGCCAACGCCTCACCGTTGATCTTTAGCGCCCGGCCGCCTAGAATGGCGCCGCTCAAACGAGGAAGGAAACCCCATGTCCGGCCACTCCAAATGGCACACCATCAAGCACAAGAAGGGCGCCGCTGACGCCAAGCGCGGGCGCGTCTTCACCAAGATCATCAAGGAGATCACCGTGGCCGCTCGCGTCGGGGGAGGGGACCCGAACGGCAACCCGCGGCTCAGGACCGTGCTCGCCGCCGCCAAGTCGGCGAACATGCCCAAGGACAACATCGAAAAGGCGATCAAGAAGGGGACCGGGGAACTGGCCGGCGTCAGCTACGACGAGGTCTCCTACGAAGGGTACGGTCCGGGCGGCGTGGCGATGTTCGTCCAGGCGCTGACCGACAATCGCAACCGCACCCTCCCTGAAATCCGTCACCTGTTCTCGAAGTTCGGCGGCAACCTCGGCGAGTCCAACTGCGTCGGCTGGATGTTCGAGAAGAAGGGCTACGTCGTCGTCGCGAAATCGGCCGCGAACGAGGACACGCTCATGGAGATCGTCATCGACGCGGGCGGCGAGGACGTCCGCGAGGACGGCGACAACTGGGAAATCTTCACGCCCACCGAGCGGCTGGAGCAGGTCCGCGAGGCGATCTCCGGCAAGGGCATCGCGGTCGCCACGGCCGAAGTGTCGATGGTCCCGAAGAACACCGTCAAGGTCGAGGGCAAGAACGCGCAGCGGGTCCTCGCCATGATGGAAGGCCTCGAGGAGCACGACGACGTCCAGAACGTCTGGGCCAACTTCGACATCGACGACGCGGAGATCGGCGAGGAGCGGGCGGCGTCCTGACACGGGATGCTCATCCTCGGCCTCGATCCCGGTTCCAATCGGACCGGCTACGGGCTGATTGAAAGCGGCGGCGGCCGCCTGCGGGCCGTGACCTACGGCGTCATCCAGGCGCCGCGCGACACACCCTTTCTCGATCGACTGCCGCTCCTGGCCCGTCAGTTGGAGGACCTGATCCAGCGCACGCGCCCCGACGCCGTCGCGGCGGAGGACATCTTCCTCGCACGCAACACCCGCGTCGCCCTCAAGCTCGGCCACGTCCGCGGGGCGGCGCTCCTCTCGGTTCTCAGCGCCGGCATCCCGGTTCACGAGTATGCGCCACGGCTGGTGAAGAAGTCCGTCACCGGATTCGGCGGGGCCGAAAAAGAGCAGGTCTGCCGGATGGTCCGGATGCTCCTCGGCGTGCGCGAAGAGATCCGGCTCCTCGACGCCTCGGACGCCCTCGCCGTCGCCATCTGCCACGCACATGCCGGCCCGGGTCTTCCGGGATCCGGCGCGGCCCGGGCCTGAGCGGGTGGGTTCCATGAACCGGGTCGAGGGGCGGCGCCGCTTCTTGTTCCTTTTCGCGGCCGCCGCCGTGGCGATTCTTTTCGCCGCCACGACGATCGTGCGCATCCCCGACGGCGCCTGGGCGGTGCGCACTTGGAAGGGCGGCGGGACGCCCGATCTCCTGGAGCCCGGGTGGGCGCTGCGCTTCCCGGGCCTGCAGCGCCTCGAACGCTTCCCCGGCGGCGAAGTCCGCGCCGTCGGCAGGAGCGATGCCGCTTCCCGCGAAGGGACCCACGTCGGGCTGCCCTTCGAGGTCCGGATGAAGCCGGGCTCCCAGGGGATCCTCGAGCTGGCGCGCGCCGGCCGCGGCGACGCCGCCGGGGAACTGGCCCGCCGCGCGGCCGGTCGCCTCACGGAGCTGGCGGCCGGAGCCGGCACTTACGACCTGGCATCGGGGCAGGCCCGCGCCGCCCTCGAAGCCGGAGTGCGCGATTTCCTGCGGCGCGACGCGCCCGAGGTGCAGGTCGAGGTGGCGCTGGGCGAGCCGGAGCTCGCCCCCGAGGTCCGGGCCTCGTTCGCGCGTGAGAGCCTCTACGCCTCGCGCGTCGACACCGGGCTCCACGTCCTGCTCATCGGGCTCGACGGCGCCGACTGGGACGTGATCGATCCCATGATCGCCCGGGGGGAGCTGCCGCAGCTCGCCGCACTGCGGCGCTCGGGAGCCTGGGGCCGCCTGCGCAGCAACGTGCCGACCTTGTCGCCCTTGCTGTGGACCACCGTGGCGACCGGCAAATCCCCCGATCGCCACGGCATCAACGATTTCCTCGTCGTGGATCCGAAAACCAACAAGCGTGTCCCCATCAATGCGACGTTCCGCAGGGTGCGCGCGTTCTGGAACATCCTCAGCGAAGCCGACCTGCCCGTGGACGTCATCGCCTGGTGGGCCAGCTGGCCGGCCGAACCGGTACGCGGACACCTGATTTCCGATCGCGTCGCGTATTCGACCTTCGACATCTCCGACCGCGGCGCCGCGAGCCGCGCCGTCTTTCCCGCGGACTACGCCCCCACCGTCGAGCGGCTGCGCGTGCGCGACGCCGACGTGACCTGGGAGCAGGTGTCGCGCTTCCTGCACGTGTCGCGCTTCGAGCTGGAGGCGGCGCGTGCGTCGGCGGAACGCCGTCCCGGGACCGCCCCGCCGTCCGAGGCGCAGACCTCCATCCAGGTGTTCACGCGCGTCCTCGCCGCGACGGAGACCTACCGCCGCGTGGCCCTGGATTTGTTGCGCCACGGCGGAAAGGATCGGCGGCTGCTCGCGGTCTATTTCCAGGGGATCGACGAGGTCAACCACCGCTTCGCCCACTGCGCGCCGCCGCGGGCCGCGCTGTGCCCGGCGGCGGACTACCCGCGCTTCAAGGATGCCGTGGCCGAGTTCTATCGCTACCAGGACGGCATCGTCGGGGAGCTGCTGCAGGCCGATCCCGACGCCACGACGCTTCTGCTCTCCGATCACGGGTTCGCCAGCGGCGAGGCGCGTCCGACCGACGTCACGCCGTTCATCGAGGGCAAGCCCGGTCTCTGGCACGACATCGTCGGAGTGTTCGCGGCGCGCGGCCCCGCCATCCGTCCGGGGGAGGTCCCGACGGTGACGTTGTACGACATCGCCCCGACGCTCCTCTACCTGCTGGGCCTGCCCGTCGCGCAGGACATGCCGGGCAAGGTCCTGCAGCAGGCGATCGACCCGAAGTTCCTGGCGGCGCATCCGGCGAAGCAGGTCCCCTCGTACGAAGGGCTCGGAGGGACGGACCTGCACGCCTCCCGCCCACCTGGCAGCGCGGAGCGGGACACCGGGGATCAGGCGGCGGACGAGGAGATGGTGGCGCAGCTCCGATCGCTCGGCTACATCGGTGGCAGCGACGACGGGTCTGCGCCCTCCGATGCGGGCGCGCCGGGAACAGCCGGTCCAGGTCCTCCGGGAGCGGGAGCCGGTGTCCCGGCTCCCACCGGGCCCGCGGCGGGCGCACCGGCCGGCACCGCCGGCGTTCCCACCATCCTCTACCACGCCAACCTCGCGGGCGTGTATCTGGCGAAGCGCCAGCTCGATCGGGCCGAGGAGGAGATCAACAAGGGGCTGGCGCTGGATCCGCACGCGCCGCCGATCCTGCTGGCGCAGTCGATGCTCCACGAGATGCGGGGCCAGCCGGAGAAGGCGGTCGAGATCCTGCGCGATCTCGTCCCCGCCGATCCGCAGGCGGCGCCGGCCCGCCTGGTCACCATCGCGAACCTCTACGTGCGGATGCAGAAGCCGGCCGACGGTGTCGCGTACTTCCTGTCGGTCCGCGACCCGGGAACGCCGGGATTCGAGGCGGCGCGCCAGACCGGCCTCGGGATCGTGCAGGCCGCGGCCGGCCGGAACGGGGAGGCCGAAACGGCGCTGCGGCAGGCGCTCAAGCTCGATCCCGTCTCGGTCCAGGCGATGCAGGAGCTCTTCGTGCTGCTCGACGGGCAGGGACGCGCGCAGGATGTCGAGGGGCCGCTGCGCGCCGGCTTGAAACGACCCCAGGCGCCGGCCATGTTCCACAACCTGCTGGGACTGGTGCTGAAGCGGCGCGGCGACACGAGGGGTGCCGAGATGGAGCTCCGGCAGGCGCTGGAAGCTTCCCCGGACCTGGTGGGCGCCCTGGCCAACCTGGGCGGGTTGTACCTGCAGGAGAACCGTGTCCCCGAGGCGGTCAGCGTCCTCGAGAGCGCTCTCGAGAAAGACCCGCGCAACGTCGAGGCGCGCACCAATCTCATCGTCGCCCTCGGCATGGAGAAGAACCTCGACGCGGCGCGCGGCCGCTTCGAAGACGGCGAAAAGCAGGGGCTGAAGGCGCCCCAGTTCTACAATGCGTGGGCGTATGCGCTGCATCTCAACGGACGGCGCGAGGAGGCGCTCGAGGCCCTGCGCCAGTCGCTGCGCCTCGACCCGCGCCAGGACGATGCCCGCCGCCTCCAGCAGATGATCGAAACGGCCGACATCGCCCCCACCGGCCGCTGAGCGAAGACGACGATGATCGCGCGGCTGAGCGGCACCCTCCTCGAGAAGAACCCGGGACTCCTCGTCCTGGACGTCGCCGGCGTGGGTTACGAGGTGACGATCCCGCTCGGCACCTTCCGCGTCGTGGGAGAACCGGGGGCGCGCGTCGAACTGCACGTCCACACGCACGTGCGCGAGGACACCCTGGCGCTGTACGGTTTCGCGACGCGGCTGGAAAAGGAGCTGTTCGTCCGCCTGCTGGCGGTCAACGGGGTCGGTCCCAAGACCGCCGTCGCGCTGCTGTCGGGGCTCGGCGCGGAGCCGCTGGTCGAGGCGGTGCGCCGCCGCGACATCCGCCGTCTCAGCGGCGCGCCCGGGATCGGACGCAAGACCGCCGAGCGCATCGCGCTCGACCTCGCCGATCGCCTCGAGTCGCTCGCGGCGCCGGAGCGGGGTGATGCTTTGCCCGAAAGCATGAAGGAAGACCTGGTCTCGGCGCTCGTGAACCTCGGCTACAATGCGCGCGCCGCCTCGGAGGCCGCGGCCGGTGCGCTCGATGGCGCCCCGACCGAGCCGCCGTTCGAGGATCTGCTCCGCCGGGCCCTCCGGACCCTGTCGCGCTGAACCGCGCGGGGCGAGACGGCCGCGCGGCGCGACTGAGATGAGTCCAACCGACGCCACCAAGCCGCCGCGCCCGAGGCGATCGCGATCCGCGCCGCCCGACGGGCCTGTCGGTCCCGTGGCCATCCCCGCGGATCCCGCCCTCGATGGCGCGGCCGATCGTCTGCTCGATCCCGATCCGCTGCGCGACGAGTCGGTGGCCGACGTCGCGCTGCGGCCGCGCACGCTCGACGAGTACGTCGGCCAGAACCGCATGAAGGACAACCTGCGCGTCTTCATCCAGGCCGCGCGGGAGCGGGGAGAGCCGCTCGACCATGTCCTGCTCTACGGTCCCCCCGGACTGGGGAAGACCACCATCGCCCACATCCTGGCCGGGGCCATGCAGACCGGCCTCCGCTCGACCTCCGGCCCCGCTCTGGAACGGGCCGGCGACCTCGCCGCGATCCTGACCAACCTGGAGGGGTGCGGGGTCCTGTTCATCGACGAGATTCACCGCCTGCCCGTGGCCCTCGAGGAGATCCTCTACCAGGCGATGGAGGACTTCCGGCTGGACGTCGTGATCGGCCAGGGCCCCGGCGCCCGGACCGTGAAGATCGACCTGCCGCGTTTCACGCTGGTCGGGGCGACCACCCGCATCGGGCTGCTCAGCAGTCCGCTGCGCGACCGCTTCGGCATCGTTCACCATCTCGATTTTTATCCGGTCGAGGATCTCGTGCGCATCGTGCGCCGCTCCTCGGGGCTCCTGGGCATGGCGATCGAGGAGGCGGGCGGCGCCGCCATCGCCCGGCGCGCGCGCGGCACCCCGCGGGTGGCCAACCGGCTCCTGCGGCGCGTGCGCGATTTCGTCCAGGTGGACGCGGAGGGGACGATCAGCGGGGAGGTCGCCGACCGCTACCTCGAGAGGCTCGAGGTGGACCGGTTCGGCCTCGACTCCCTCGACCGCAAGATCCTCCTGACCATCCATGAGAAGTTCGACGGCGGCCCCGTCGGGGTCCAGACCATCGCCGCGGCCCTCGGGGAAGAGGCGGAGACGATCGAGGAGATCTACGAGCCGTATCTCATGCAGATCGGCTTCCTCGACCGCACGCCGCGCGGCCGGCGCGTCACCCGCCGCGCGCTCGAGCACCTGAACGTCCGGCCGGGACGGGGCGAAGGCCGGCTGCTGTTCCCCGAAGGCTAGGAGTCTCGGTCAGGGGGCGGCGGCCCGCTCGACCCGGTTGCGTCCGCCGTGCTTGGCGCGGTACAGGGCACGGTCGGCCGCGGCCACCAGGGCCGGCTCGTCCGCGGCGTCCGCGGGCAGCGACGCCACCCCGAAGGACAGGGTCACCCGCAGCGGTCCGGCCGGCTCCGGCACAGGAGCGGCGGCCGACTCGATTTCCCGGCGCAGCTCCTCGGCGAGGGCGAGGGCCGCCGGGCCATCCGTCCCCGGCAGGAGGACGGCGAACTCCTCGCCACCGTAGCGCGCGACCACGTCGGATCGCCGCAGGCGCCGCGACAGCACGCGCGCCACGTGCTGCAGCACCGCGTCCCCGGCGGGGTGGCCGTGCCGGTCGTTGACCTCCTTGAAGCGGTCGACGTCGGCGAGCAGCAGCGCCAGGGGATGCCCGCCCGAGCGGGCGCGCTCGATTTCGCGCATCAGCAGGACCTGGAAATGGCGCCGGTTGCACACGCCGGTGAGGCCGTCCACCTCCGCCATCCGCCGGGTCACCTGGAGCAGCCGCTGGTTCTCGACCGCCATGGCCATCACGTCGGCCAGCCGCTCGAGGATCTCGAAGTCCTCCGGGGCGTAAGCATGGCGCCGGCGGCACGCCACCCGCAGCGCCCCGGTCGCCTGGCCGCGCGACCGCAGCGGGATCGCCATGTCGCTGCGCATGCCGCCGCGCGGCAGCGTTTCGCGGAAGCGCAGTTCCATGGTCAGGTCGTTGCGCCACAGGGCCCGGCCGCGCACCACGACGGCGCCGAGATGATGCGTCTCGTCCACCGGCAGCCGGTCGGCCGCGGGCCGCTTGCCCGACGGGTCGCGCGGCGCGATGACCGCCGCGTGCATCGTCCCCTCCTCGGCAAAGGCGGCGTCCACCCGGTCGACCGGGAAGAGTCGCGCCAGCTCCTGGGCGATGCTCTCCAGCAGGCGATCCAGATCCTCGGCGGCGGTGGTCGCCGCGGCGATCTCCAGCAGCGATAGGAGCACGCCCGGCGGGGTTTCCTCCGCTCCGCGCGAGCGCCCCGGCCGCGCCGGGCGGGGCCGCGCCGCGGCGGCGTCGCCCAGGCCGACCAGGGTGCAGACCTGCTCCGGCACTCCCTCCCCGAGGGAGGTCGGTCCGGGGAGTGGCACGACCATCGCGGCGAGTCCCGCCTCTTCGGCGGCGAGGGCGATCTGCGCCGCGCTCACGTGGCTCGCGGCCGCCGCCTCGGTCGAGGGCTCGGGCGATCCGACGGCGCACAGGACCGGTGAGGCTTCGAGGAGCAGGAGGTCGGCGGCTTCGAGGCCGGCCCGGCGCAGCGCGAGGAGGATCCGCTCGCGATGCGGACCCTCCTCGATGCGAACGGCTGCGCAGGCCGCACCGGGGCGCATGGGCAGGGGAGCCGCCGCGCGCAGCACCCGGTCGACGACGTCCTTCGACAGGGTCTGCGGACGAAAGGGAACCGGCCACGTGCGCCGCTGCAGCAGGTCCCCGATCGACACTAACGACCGCCGGGACGGTAACCGCGCGGGTCCACTTCGACGGCGTCGAACCCCGCCGCGAGGATCGCAGCGGTCAGGCGCGCGCGCTCCGGCTCCTGCTGCGCGCGCCGGAGGTCGATCGGATCGAGCTCGAGGCGCGCCGAGCGCCCGGCCACCCGCACGCGAACCTGGCGGTAGCCGAGCCGGCGCACCGCCGCCTCCGCGCGGTCGACGCGGCGCAGCGCTTCGACGGTGACCGGAGTGCCCATCGGCAGCCGCGAGGCGAGACAGGCCATCGCCGGCTTGTCCCAGGTCGGGAGTCCAAGCTGCCGCGACAGGGCGCGGGTCGTCTCCTTGGTGAACCCGGCCTCGAGCAGCGGGGCCCGGACGCGGGCCTCCGCGGCCGCCTGCATTCCGGGGCGCTCGTCGCCGAGGTCGTCCACGATGGCGCCGTACAGGAGCGTCCGTCCGCCGGCCTCGCGCGCGAGACACTCGAGCACCCGGAAGAGCTCGCGCTTGCAGTGATAGCAGCGGCGCCCGGCGTTCGCGACGTACCCCGGGTCGTCGATCTCGGCCGTCTCGACGAGGCGATGCTCGACGCCGAGCTCGCGCGCCAGGCGGATGGTTTCGCTCCGCTCGTCGTCCGGAAGCGACGGGGAGACTGCCGTCACGGCCGTCACCCGGGATCCGAGCACGTCACGCGCCACGCGCAGGAGCAGGGTGCTGTCGACGCCGCCCGAAAAGGCGACCAGGGAATCGCCGCAGGCGGCGAGGACGCGCTCTAGACGGAGAAGCGGTTCGTCCAGGGGGCGATCCTCGCCACGCGGCTCCACGCTCCGGCCAGCGCACACGCCAGAACCCCCTTCGCGAGATCGAAGCCCAGGAAGGGCAGCGAGCCCGCGCGCCAGGCTTCATCCAGAGACGGGAACGAGAACCCGAGCCACAGCACACCGGCAGCATGGATGGTGATGATGCCGGCCACGACCGCCAGGAGACGGCGCAGGAACCCCGCACCCGTGGACGGCGGGGCCATCGTTCCGACGAGGAACGACGCGCCGAGGAATCCAATCAGGTAACCACCGGTGGGTCCGAAAAGGTAACCGGGACCGGCCCCGGGGAGCGCGAACACAGGCAGACCGGCGAGCCCCAGGCCGAGATAGGCGGCCTGGCTGAGGACGCCGAAACGCGCGCCCAGGACGAGCCCGGCGAGGAGCACCGGCAGGGTCTGCAGGGTCCCGGGGATGGGCGTCCCGGGCAGGGGAACCGCCACCTTGGCCGCAGCCACCGTGAGCAGGACGAACCCCGCGGCGGCAATGGTGTAAGACCATTTTCTGTCCACCGAAAGGAAAGCCGGGGGATTTTCCGCCTTGGCCGACATGACGCTCGAGGCATCTTTCACGAGGCTGGCCTCCCGCAAAACCTGTGGCGTTGGCCGGGCCGCCGAACCGCCCGGAAGGCAGGCATTTTAGGGAGATTCTGACACCGCTGTCAATCGCGCCCAAACGGGCGATCACGGCTTTTTCTGCGACAACTTTTTCTTGACACGATCCGGCCTTGACGGTATATGGGCGCACGGCAAGGCGGTCCACATCGCCGGATTCGCCGAGTTTTTGCGCCGTTGTTGCTCTGTCGTTGCCTGAAGAAGCGAACTGAAGGAACGCGCTCTAAAGCGAAACGCCTCACTGGGGAGGCGGTTTCGGCATCGAGACGGGATCTAGCCATTCGCCTGCATCCAACGCAACACACTTCCTGCCCACCGAGGAGGACCCGCATGAACGCACTCTTCGCGCCCGGAGCGAAGCGCAACCGCATTATCGTTGCCTTCGGCCTCTCCCTGCTCCTGGCATCTCCCGCCGTCATGCTCTGGGCCAGCAAAACCCAGCGCAATGACTTCAGCGAGGATGCTTACGAGCTGCGCCACGCTCAGGACGAGGCTCGACGACTGTCGACCATCGCCCTGCCCGAGGCGACGCTGCCACCGGCGGAGTTTTCGCCGTTCGGAGGGGCTCTGCAGCCCCGGCGCCTGAACGGGCCGGCAGCCGCAGACACGCTCGCCTCGCCCTTGGGCGACGAATCCTGGAACCCGGCCGAGAGCCCCGTCCTGCAGAGCCTGAAGCCGGGCCTGCGGTGGGGCGCGTCCGAGATGTCGGTCGGCCAGAACTACGCCGCCCGTCCGGGTCTCAACTACGTCCGCCTCAGCCAGACGGCCATCGATCAGCAGGGCCTCGACGCGGTCATGGGCTCGGTGTCCGAGATCGGCACCGTGATCTCCGTGCTGCCGCGGCGCACGCTGCTGGTGAACGTGGACGCGAAGAACATGCACCTGCTGAAGGACAGCGGGGTCATCGATCGCGTCCGCGCCATGCAGCCCGCTGAGAAGCTGGCGTCCGACCTCGGCGCGCGTCCGGTGATCGAGCGCCGCCGCGCCAACGACCCGAACCTCCGGGTCTGGGTGTCGCTGATCCCCGGGACGTCCACGACGGAGCTGGCGAAGAAGATCTCGGCCCTGCCGGGCGTGACGGAAGTCACGGAGACGGAGACGGCGGGCTATCTGCACGCGAAGGTGCACTACGCCTCCATCGACAAGCTGGCGCGCATCGACCAGATCCTGTCGATCGATGACGACCGCGAGCACATGCTGTACAACGACGAGAACGTGCCGACGATCCAGGCGGGTTCGGCCGAGGACTCCAACTTCATCCGGCCGTTCGACAACGCCGGGGTGGACGGCGGCGGTATCGACACGAACGCGGACGGCCAGCGCATCAACAACGGCACCGACGCCGTGCCGCCGCAGATCGTCACCATCACGGACAACGGCATCAGCATCGACACGCCGAACTTCTCGCAGACGGCGACGCAGGTCAGCGACCTCGCCCACCCGTTCGGTCCCACGCACCGGAAGATCCACGCCATCCAGAACGTGGTGGACTCCGGCACGTCCTGCGACGCGCCGCTGTCGGGCGCCGGGACGCACGGGCACATCGTGGCGTCGGCCATCGCCGCCTACCCGAGCCTGTTCGGGGTGGGCGCGACCCGCGCGAACATCGGCGGGCCGACGCAGCCGCGCAACGAGAACATGGACGGAATCGCCAAGGGGTCCCGCATCATCCTGCAGGACGCCGGCACCGTGTCCCAGTGCACCATCAACTCGCTGGTGGAGCACGGCGGCAACATCAGCCCGGGCCTGCTGAGCGACCGCCTGAACGCAGCGATCACCGGCGCGGGGAGCGACGGCCACCTCGCGGTGATGGCGTTCGGCGCGCCGAACAACTTCTCGACGCTGCAGTTCCTGGCGACCAACGGCACGTACCCGGCCGAAGCGGTCCAGGTGGACACCTTCCTCTACAACAACCGCGACTACATGGTGTTCATCCCGGTCGGCAACAACGGCGGACTGGTCGGCACCAACCGCCTCGGTCTCGCGAACCGCGTCGTCCCGGACCTGTTCAACGGCTCGGCGCTGGACGAGAACCCGAACTTCCCGGCCCCGATCCAGATCTCCCCGCCGTCGACGGCGAAGAACTCCTTCTCGGTCGGCTCCTCGACCGATGATTGCTTCACCTTCTTCGGAACGACGGACTGCGAGCAGACGATCAACGGCTTCACGTCGCGCGGTCCGGCGTCGCCCGAGTCGCTGCGCATGGCGCCCCTGGGCCTCGCGCCGGCGTTCGACCTCATCGGCACGCCGTACACCGCCGGTGTGGCGGTGCTGCGCTCCAATGACAACGACAACCTGGCGCCGATCGACGCGCAGCTGGACGAGGGCAACTTCGGATCCTCGTACTCGGCCGCGTACCTGACGGGCGCGGGTGCGATCATCCGTGACTACTTCGCCCAGGGCTTCTACCCGTCGGGTGACCGCGTCACGGCGAACCGCGTCGCCAACGTCTCCGGCACGGTGGTGAAGGCGGCGCTGGTCGCCTCCTCGGACTTCGTCGAGGGCGGCATCGGGACGCAGGGGCAGGACAACAACGAGCGCGATCTGCGCCGCACCCGCTGCCTCGACCTCGGAACGGTCGGCGGCGTCCAGGGCTCGGTGCAGGTCGACATCATGTGCAACAGCGAGCAGGGGTACGGTCGTCCGGTCCTGACCGACGTGCTGCCGCTGTCGAACTGGGCCGACAATTTCGTGCTGCATCCCACGTCGCTTTTGGCGCGTGAGCACCCGGCGGCGGGACTCCTGGTCTGGGATCGCATCGCCACGAGCGAGCCGCTCATCAACAACACGACCACCTCGGTCACGCACACCTTCCGCGTGGCGAGCCCGAACACCCTCCTCAAGGTCGCTCCGGCGGCCGATGCGGGCGCAACGGCCATCACCATCGGCCAGCTCCGCATCGCCCTGGCCTGGGCGGATCTGCCCAGCCCCGCCGGCAGCGGCGGACCGCTGGTCAACGACCTCGACATGGTGCTGGAGAGCCCGGGTCCGGACGGCGACATCAACACCGCCGCGGACAACATTTTCTACGACGGCAACCGGTACGACGGCGGCCGCAACAACGCCACCTTCGACCAGTGGTCGCTGGGCCGGAGCTCCACGACCCCGGTGGAGAAGCACGACAAGCGCAACAACGTCGAGGCGATCCACCTGTCGGGTGACCCGAACGCCGATTTCGCGTTCGACGACTCGAAGCTCTACCCGGGCCTGTGGCGCGTGACGGTGAAGCGCGGGCTCGGCGGCTCGACTCCGGGTTCGATCACCATCCCGACCCTGACGGTGGCGCAGGACGCCGACCAGAACGAGGACGACAACAACAACGGCCGCCTGGACGCCGGTGAGGACAACAACGGCAACGGGCTGCTCGACCAGCCCGGCCAGCCGTACTCGCTGGTGGTCTCGGGCCCGGTGTTCCTGGCCGAGGCGGCTCCGCCGGCCGGCCCGACGTCGTTCCCGGCCTCGTCGCTGTCGTGGGATGCGGTGCGGTATGGCTGCTCCTCGAACGCGCGCCTGGCGGTGTACGACACGACGGGCTCGGCGAACGCCGGCAACGTGCAGGCGAGCACCACCTACCAGGTGCTGAACGCGGCGGGTGCGGTGACCGACAGCGAGACGTCGTTCACGTACACGGCGGGTGCGGTGGCCGGCCAGTTCAACTCCGCGGCGATCCCGGTCCGGCTGACGGGCCCGTCGGTGGCGAACAACGGCATCCTCGAGGCGGACACCGGCTCGACGATCGTCGCGACCTACGCGCGGGCGGGCCAGGCGGCCATCTCGTCGAAGGCCGCGGTGCTCTGCTCGCCGGACCTGATCAACGCGGCGTTCACCACGGCGGCGGGCAATGCCGTCGGCAACCAGTTCGCGGTGAACGGCGGTTGCGACCAGGACGACAACCTCGACGCCGGTGAGGTGGTCACCTACGGCGTGGCGCTGCAGAACCGTTCGCGGGTCAACAACTACGCCGACCTGACGGCGACGTTGACTGCGTCCGGTGCGGGCGCGGCGGCGATCCGCGTGCTGGACTCCCCGAAGAACATGGGGACGTTCCCGGGCAACGGGATCAACAGCGTGTTCTTCCACGTGTTCGTCGACCCGACCGCCGCCAACGCGCTGAGCGTGGCGAACCGCGTCGTGGACATGACGCTGACGCTCGACTCGCTGGTCCGTGGCCAGAGGATCTCGCGCCAGACGTACTCGTTCCACCACGCGATCAACTCGGACCGCGAGACGTTCTTCTACTCGACGGACTTCCCCGTGGGCGGACGCCAGGTGCGCGACATCAACCGCAACCTGGTGGTCGATCCGGCGGACACGGTGGACCCGTTCCTCGGCTTCATCGTGACCCGCGAGGACGTGACGTTCTCCAGCCTGTTCACGGGGACCACGTCGACCGCTCCTGCCGGGACCTGGAGCAACCAGCTCGGTGAGGACCTCGACAACAACGGCGCCTTCAGCGGGACGGAGCGCAACGTCGTCCCGAACGTGGACACGGGCGGGAACCCGGTTCTGGACAAGGGGATCCTGGCGTCGAACGTGCCGAGCGCGGGCGACAAAGTGCCGTGGAACTTCGACAACAACAACGGCGGATGGGTGGCGTTCCGTCACCCGGCCAGCAACGCGGCGGGCGTGAACGTCAATCCGCTGTGGGAGTACAAGACCTCCGGCCTGTGCGGGTTCCAGACGACGGGCGGCGCCAACAAGTTCGGCATCTGGCACACCGGTGACGGCGACCCGACCACCCCGACCGGCGTGTCCACGGCGTGCGACAACGCCTCGATGCCGGGCGATCCGGCGACCCCGGAGAAG
The DNA here is from genome assembly GCA_036005805.1 of Candidatus Polarisedimenticolia bacterium. Taxonomy (GTDB): domain Bacteria; phylum Acidobacteriota; class Polarisedimenticolia; order Gp22-AA2; family Gp22-AA2; genus DASRAU01. Next base: position 30,394 of record DASYQE010000255.1, read on the forward strand.
GTCGAGCTCCTCGAGGACATCCTCGAGTCCCCGATCGTCGCCAAGGTCAACCAGAACAACGATGCGCGCGGGTTCGCCTACACGGTCGAGTTCCAGCGCTTCGCGTACAACGAGAACATCCAGCTGAACGACGCCTACCAGGGCGGCGGCGTCAACATCGACAACGATGTGGACAACGATTCCGCCAACAGCCTGCTGGCGCAGCAGATGGACGCGTACTACACCCGCCGGACCGGCGGCTGGCCGTACGGGATGTTCCGCGACCACGG
>DASYQE010000256.1:0-8445 GCA_036005805.1 Candidatus Polarisedimenticolia bacterium
CACGCGGATCGCACCCGCGCCTGGACCGGACGGGGTCAGCGTCGCCGTCAGGTCGGCGTAGTTGTTGACCCGCGAACGGTTCTGCAGCGCCACGCCGTAGGTCACGACTTCACCCGCGTCGAGGTTGTCGTCCTGGTCGCAGCCGCCGTTCACCGCGAACTGGTTGCCGACGGCATTGCCCGCCGCCGTGGTGAAGGCCGCGTTGATCAGGTCCGGCGAGCAGAGCACCGTGGCCTTCGCCGCGATCGCCGTCTGTCCTGCCCGCGCGTAGGTCGCGACGATCGTCGAGCCGGTGTCCGCCTCGAGGATGCCGTTGTTCAGAACCGACGGGCCCGTCAGCCGGACCGGGATCGCCGCGGAGGTGAACTGGCCGGCCACCGCACCCGCCGTGTACGTGAACGATGTCTCGCTGTCGGTCACCGCACCGGCCGCGTTCAGCACCTGGTAGGTGGTGTTTGACTGCACGTTCCCGGCGTTCGCCGAGCCCGTCGTGTCGTACACCGCCAGGCGCGCATTCGAGGAGCAGCCGTACCGCACCTGGTCCCACGACAGCGACGAGGCCGGGAACGACTGCGGACCGGCCGCTGGAGCCGCCTCGGCCAGGAACACCGGGCCCGAGACCAGAAGCGAGTACGGCTGGCCGGGCTGGTCGAGCAGCCCGTTGCCGTTGTTGTCCTCACCTGGGTCCAGGCGGCCGTTGTTGTTGTCGTCCTCGTTCTGGTCGGGGTCCTGCGCCACCGTCAGGGTCGGGATGGTGATCGAACCCGGGGTCGAGCCGCCGAGCCCGCGCTTCACCGAGATGCGCCACAGGCCCGGGTAGAGCTTCGAGTCGTCGAACAGGAAGTCGGCGTTCGGGTCGCCCGTCAGGTGAATGGCCTCGACGTTGTTGCGTTTCTCATGCTTCTCGACCGGAGTGGTGGAGCTGCGGCCCAGCGACCACTGGTCGAAGGTGGCGTTGTTGCGGCCGCCGTCGTACCGGTTGCCGTCATAGAAGATGTTGTCCGCCGGTGTGTTGATGTCGCCGTCCGGTCCTGGGCTCTCGACCACCATGTCGAGGTCGTTGATCAGCGGTCCGCCGCTGCCGGCGGGGCTGGGCAGATCCGCCCAGGCCAGGGCGATGCGTAGCTGGCCGATGGTGATGGCCGTCGCGCCGGCATCCGCTGCCGGGGCAACCTTGAGGATGGTGTTCGGGCTCGCCACGCGGAAGGTGTGCGTCACCGAGGTGGTGGTGTTGTTGATCAGCGGCTCGCCGGTGGCCAGGCGATCCCAGACCAGGAGTCCCGCCGCGGGATGCTCACGCGCCAAAAGCGACGCGGGGTGCAGCACGAAGCTGTCGGCCCAGTTCGACAGCGGCAGCACGTCGGTCAGGACCGGACGGCCATAGCCCTGCTCGCTGTTGCACATGATGTCGACCTGCACCGAGCCCTGGATGCCGCCGACCGTTCCGAGATCGAGACACCGGGTGCGCCGCAGATCGCGTTCGTTGTTGTCCTGCCCCTGCGTCCCGAGGCCCCCTTCGGCGAAGTCCGAGGAGGCGACCAGCGCCGCCTTGACGACGGTGCCCGAGAGGCTCGGGACACGGTTCGCCGTGACCCGGTCGCCAGTCGGGTAGAACCCCTGGGCGAAGTAATCGCGGATGATCGCCCCCGCGCCGGTGAGGTACGCCGCCGCGTACGACGAACCGAAGTTGCCCTCGTCCAGCTGCGCCTCGACGGGCGCCAGGTTGTCGTTGTCGCTGCTGCGCAGCACCGCCACACCGGCGGTGTACGGCGTCCCGATGAGGTCGAACGCCGGCGCGATCCCCAGGGGCGCCATGCGCAAAGACTCGTAGGTCGCCGGACCGCGCGAGGTGAAGTTGTTGACCGTCTGCTCGCAGTCCGTCGTTCCAAAGAAGGTGAAGCAGTCGTCGGTCGAGGAGCCGACCGAGAAGGAGTTCTTCGCCGTCGACGGCGGGGAGATCTGGATCGGGATCGGGAAGTTCGGGTTCTCGTCCAGGCTGGTGCCGTTCCAGATGTCCGGGATGAGGCGCGTTCCCAGCGCCAGGCGGTTGGTGCCCACGAGAGCGCCGTTGTTGCCGACCGGGATGAACACCATGTAATCGCGGTTGTTGTACAGGAACGTGTCCACCTGGTTCGATTCGGCCGGGTAGGTGCCGTTGGTCGCCAGGAACTGCAGCGTCGAGAAGTTGTTCGGCGCGCCGAACGCCATGACATGGAGGTGACCGTCGTTCCCCGAGCCCGACAGCCCGGCGTTGAGACGGTCGAGCAGCAGCCCCGGGCTGACGTTGCCGCCGTGCTCCACCAGCGAGTTGATGGTGCACTGGGACGCGGTGCCGGCGTCCTGCAGGATGATGCGGGAGCCCTTGGCCATCCCATCCATGTTCTCGTTGCGCGGCTGGGTCGGACCGCCGAGGTTCGCGCGGGTCGCGCCCACCCCGCAGAAGCTCGGGGAAGCGGCGATCGCCGACGCCACGATGTTGCCGTGGGTCCCGGCGCCCGACAGGGGCGCGTCGCACGATGTCCCCGAGTCGACGATGTTCTGGATCGCATGGATCTTCCGGTGCGTCGGGCCGAAGGTCCGGTTGATCGTGCTCACCTGGGTGCAGGTCTGGGAGAAGCTGGGCGTGTCGACGCTGATCCCGTTGTCCGTGATCGTGACGATCTGCGGCGGCACGGCGTCGGTGCCATTGTTGATGCGCTCGCCGTCGCCGTTGGTGTCGATGCCGCCGCCGTCCACCCCGGCGTTGTCGAACGGCCGGATGAAGTTGGAATCCTCGGCCGAGCCCGCCTGGATGGTCGGGACGTTCTCGTCGTTCAGGAGCATGTGCTCGCGGTCGTCATCGATCGCGAGCACCTCGTCGACGCGCGCCAGCTTGTCGAGGGAGGCATAGTGCACCTTGGCGTGCAGGTAACCCGCCGTCTCCGTCTCGGTCACTTCGGACACGCCCGGCAAGGCCGCGATTCTCTTCGCCAGCTCCGTCGTGGAGGTCCCGGGGATCAGCGCGACCCACACCCGCAGGTTCGGGTCGCCGGCGCGGCGCTTCTCGATCACCGGGCGCGCGCCGAGGTCGGACGCCAGCTTCTCCGCCGGCTGCATGGCGCGGACCCGGTCGATCACCGGGCTCTGTTTCAGGAGATGCATGTTCCTGGCGTCCACGTTCAAAAGCAGCGTGCGGCGCGGCAGCTCCGACAGCGTCGTGCCGATCTCCGACACCGAGGCCATGATTGCGTCCAGGCCCTGCTGGTCGATGGCCGCCTGGCTGAGCCGCACGTAGTTGAGGCCCGGGCGGGCGGCGTAGTTCTGCCCGACCGACATCTCGGACGCGGCCCACCGCAGGCCCGGCTTCAGGCCCTGCAGCACCGCGTCATCGTCCGGGTTCCAGGCCACGTCGCCGAGCGGCGAGGCCAGGGTCTCGGCCGCCGCCGGGCCGTTCAGGCGCCGGGGCTGCAACGCCCCCCCGAAGGGCGAGAACTCCGCCGGGGGCAGCGTGGCCTCCGGCAGGGCGACGGTGGACAGTCGCCGCGCCTCGTCCTGCGCGTGCCGCTGCTCGTAAGCGTCTTCGCCGAAGTCACTGCGCTGGACCTTGCCGGCCCAGAGCACGACGGCGGGAGAGGCCAGAAGCAGCGAGAGGCCGAAGGCAACGAGGATGCGCTTCGCTCCGGGCGCAGAGAGTGCGTTCATGCGGTCCTCCTCGATGGGCAGGAAGCGTGCGGCGTCGCGTTCAGCTGTCGGCGGCGAGACACCCCGAGCCCCCAGGGACCCGGGAGAGCGATGAGGCCCATATACCGCCAAGGGTGGACGGTGTCAACGAAAGGACGCTCACCTTAAATCAAGGTTGGTGTTCCGGTGGGTGAACCGGTGAACCGCGGGTGCGTCAGTCGAAGACGACCCGCACGAAATGCCGCTTGCCGACCTTGAACAGGTGGGCGGCGGCCGGGCGGGCGGCCAGGGTTGCGGCCGGGTCGGAGACCCGCTCGCCGTCGAGGCTCACCCCCCCCTGCTCGATGAGCCGGCGCGCCTCCCCGTTCGACTTCGCGAGCCCGGCGGCGACGAGCAGCTTGGGGATCCACAACGGCTCGGCCGCCGAGGGCATCCGCACCACGCGAACCTCGTCCGGGGTCTCCTTGCGCGCGAAGATGCGCTCGAACTCCGCCGCCGCCTCGTCCGCCGCCGCCTGGCCGTGGAAGTCGGCGACGATGCGGCGGGCGAGATCGGCCTTCGCCTGCTTGGGATGGGCCCGGCCCGAGGCGACGTCCTGCTTCAGCGCGTCGATCTCGCGCAGCGTCAGGTCGGTGCAGAGCGTGTAGTAGCGCCACATCATGTCGTCCGACAGCGACATGGTCTTGCCGAAGATCTCGCCCGGCGCGTCGGCGATGCCGATGGCGTTGCCGAGCGACTTCGACATCTTCTCGACCCCGTCGGTCCCCTCGAGCAGCGGCAGCGTCAGGACGACTTGAGGTTCCTGGCCGTACTCGCGCATGAGGTCGCGGCCGACCAGCAGGTTGAAGGTCTGGTCGGTGCCGCCCATCTCGACATCCGCCTCGAGCGCCACCGAGTCGTAGCCCTGCGCCAGCGGGTACATGAACTCGTGCAGCCCGATGGCCTGCCCGGCCTTGTAGCGCTTCTGGAAGTCGTCGCGCTCCAGGAGGCGCGCGACCGTGTACTTGCCGGCGAGGGTGATGAACCCGGCGGCCCCGAGCTTCGAGAGCCACGCGCTGTTGAAGCGGACGACGGTCTTCTTAGGGTGGAGGATCCTGAAGACCTGCTTCTTGTAGGTCGCGGCGTTCGCCTTGACCTGCTCGCGCGTCAGCGCCGGCCGCGTCTTCGACTGCCCCGTCGGGTCGCCGATCATCCCGGTGAAGTCTCCGATCACGAAGACGACCCGGTGCCCGAGATCCTGGAAGTGCTTCATCTTGCGGAGCACGACCGTGTGCCCGAGATGCAGGTCCGGCGCCGACGGGTCGAAGCCGACCTTGATGGTCAAAGGCCGGCCCCCGGCGCGCGAACGCTCGAGCTTCCTGGCGAGATCTTCGACCTGGATGATCTGGACCGCGCCCTTCTTCAGGATCTCGATCTGATCCGCAACGGGTGCGAACTCGACGCGGGATTCGGTCTTCGGCGGCATGGAGGCGGAATCCTACCGCACGCCGCGTCAGGGCTGCGCCGCGAGGATGGTGCGAACCTCTTCGGGGGACAGGCCGGTCACGTTGGCGAGGCGGGGGATCGGCCAGCCCCGGTGCTGGCGCACGAAGTCTTCGAGATCGGCGCGCCCGGGCGCGTCGTCGACGTAGAACAGCCGCTTCATCAGCGTGTCGATCTCCCCCCGCTGCCCGGCCGGGTCCTTCTTGCCGGCGAGCAGGTCGAAGATCACCATCGTGCTGCCGGTGCGCGCAAATCCGGACATCGGCTGCATGCCGATGGGCGTCCCGCCCATGGTCGGCGGCGGGATCGCCGTGGCGCGGAGCTGCCGCATCTCTTCGAGGCTGCGGTAGACGGTCAGCGACAGGCGGTCGCCGCCTTCGCTCGCCAGCCGCTCGACGTAGACCGTCTCCAGCCGCCCGAACAGGACCGGCGCGTCGTCGCGCGCGTAGCCCATCCCCTCGAGCGTCAGCACGTTCGGCTCGATCCCCGAAGAGGCGGATCGCAGATCGAGCCGCAGCCGCAGCGTGCGTCCTTCGTAGACGCCGCGCGCTTCGTTCACCACGTCGCGCGGCACCGCGCCCAAAGGCCCGGCGGCGGCCGCGGCGAGGACGAGGAAGGCGAGGAGGGCGGAAGCGCGGACTGCGAAGCGGGCCGGCCATCGTCGGACCTGGAACATGCTTCCGATTGTAATAGGATGCCGCTCCATGCCCGAAACGACCGCGGCGTTCCCGCTCGTGTCGGTCCTGCCGTTCGCCGGGCTCCTGCTCTCGATCGCCCTGCTGCCGGCGCGCGCCCCGCATTTCTGGCACCGGCACTACCACCAGGTCGTGCTCGGCTGGGCCGCGGCCTTCGCCCTCCCCTTTCTGCTCGTGCGACCCGGAGCGGCGCTCCACGACCTGCTGCACGCGCTCCTGACCGAGTACCTGCCGTTCGTGGTGCTGCTCGGGGCGCTCTTCGTCATCGCCGGCGGCATCGTGGTGCGCGGGCGCCTGGGGGGCACCCCCCTCCACAACACGCTGCTGCTCGCGTTCGGGACCGCCATCGCCTCGCTCATCGGCACGACGGGGGCGGCGATGGTCCTCGTCCGGCCGCTCCTGCGAGCCAATGCCGCGCGCGCCTCGCGCACGCACGTGGTGGTGTTCTTCATCTTCCTGGTCGCGAACATCGGCGGCTGCCTGACGCCCCTCGGCGACCCGCCGCTCTTCCTCGGGTTCCTGCAGGGAGTGCCGTTCTTCTGGACGCTGCGGCTGCTGCCGCACCTGCTGGTGGCGGCGACGACTCTCCTGGCGATCTTCTTCGTCCTCGACACCGTGATCGCGCGCCGGGAAGCCCGGCATCCGAGCCGGGCGCCCTGGGCCGGCGATCCGTCCGCCGCCGTCCCGCCGGCCGACCCGCGCCCGGGCGTGGACGGCGCGGGCAATCTCGTCCTCCTCGCAGCGCTCCTCGGGATGGTGCTCCTGTCCGGCGTCTGGCATCCGGGACAGCTCGATCTGTTCGGCGTGGCGCTGCCGCTCGAGAGCCTGGTGCGCGACGGGGCGCTCATCGTCTTCGCGACCCTGTCGCTGCGGCTCACGCCGTCCCGGCTGCGGCTCGCCAATGCCTTCACCTGGGAGCCGATCCGGGAGGTGGCATGGCTCTTCGCCGGAATCTTCGTGACCATCATCCCGGCCATCGCCATCCTGCGCTCGGGAGGCGGCCCCGCGTCGTCGCTCCTGCAGGGCCTGACGGAGCCCTGGCACCTGTACTGGGCGACGGGACTCCTGTCGTCGGTGCTCGACAACGCGCCGACCTACCTGACCTTCGTGAACGCGCTGCTCGGCCGTCTCCAACCGGGGCTCGAGCCCGCCGCGGGCATGGCGCGACTGACGACCGACGGCGCCGTCCTGCTCGAAGCGATTTCGGCGGGCGCGGTCTTCATGGGGGCGATGACCTACATCGGCAACGCCCCGAACCTCATGGTGCGGGCGATCGCCGAGGAGGCCGGCGTGACCATGCCCTCGTTCGGCGGCTTCGTCCTGCGCTACGCGGTGCCGTTCCTCCTGCCCGCGCTGTGGCTCGTCCACCTGATCCTGTTCTAGCCTTTGGCTCTACATCAGCCCGCGCTCGCGCAGGCTCAGGTAGCCGCGGCGGCTGACGATGAGGTGGTCGTAGAGGGAGATGCCCATGAGCTCGCCGGCGCGCTGCATGGTGCGGGTGAACTCGATGTCGTCGCGGCTGGCGTCGAGCGATCCGGAGGGGTGGTTGTGCGCCAGCACGAAGGCGAGCGCGCCGTGGACGATCGCCGGCTGCAGGACCTCGCGCGGGTGGGTGCGGGTGGTGTTGAGGCTGCCGATCGACACCGTCTCGCGCAGCAGCAGGCGGTTCTGCGCGTCGAGATAGAGCGCCAGCAGGTGCTCCTTGCGCGCCGCCTTCAAGTCGCGCACCAGGTGGAACGCCTCGGCCGGGCTGCCGACGCGAGGCTCGTCCCCGGGAGGCGCCGTCAGCCGGCGCCCCAGCTCGATCGCCGCGAGGATCTGGCAGGCGCGCACCCGCCCGATGCCGGCGTTCGCCGCGAGCTCCTGGAGCCCGGTGGAGACGAGCCCCGGCGCGCCGTAGCGCGCCACCAGGTCCTCCGCCACTTTCAGGACATTGCGGCCGCGGATGCCGCTCCCGAGCACCGCGGCGAGCAGCTCGGCGTGGCTCAACCCGCGCGCTCCGAAGCGCGCCAGCTTGTCGCGCGGCCGCAGCACCAGGGGCGGGAGATCGGCCAGAGCCGGCGTCGCGCCGTTCTCCCCACCGGCCACGGGTTCGAGCGGGTAGGCGGCGGCTCGGGAGGTCGATGCCGGCGCGGGCGCGGGAACGGGTGCCGTTGCGGGCGCTGAGTCCGGAGGCATGCGAGTCGGTCCAGCAAGCGACGTGCCCGCGCGGTTTGCCGGGAAGAGGACTCAGCGCTTCCGCCGGCGGCGTCCGCCGGTGGACGGGACGCGTCCGGAGCCGACGACCCGGCGACCGCGAATCTGGAGCCGCCCGTCGAGGTGCAGGGCGATGGCCCGACTGTAGAGGCGATGCTCCTCCACGAGGATGCGCGCCGCGAGACGGTCCGCCGTGTCGTCGTCGCGCACCTCGACCGGCGCCTGCAGGACGATCGGGCCCGCGTCGAGGTCCTCGTCGACATAGTGCACCGTGCAGCCGCTGACCCGGACACCGTGCAGGAGCGCCGCCGCCTGCGCTCCGGTGCCCGGGAAGGCGGGCAGGAGCGACGGATGGATGTTCAGGATCCGCCCGCGGAAGCGGGCGATGAACCACGGCGAGAGGAGACGCATG
>DASYQE010000257.1:0-3623 GCA_036005805.1 Candidatus Polarisedimenticolia bacterium
CCGCCGCGGCCGGAGCCGCTGCTGTCGTTCGTCAGCCTCGGCGTCGCGGACCTGGGCCGCGCCCGGCGCTTTTACCGGATGGCGCTGGGACTCGCACCGGAAAAGCGCAGTCGAGGCATGGCGCTTTTGGCGCTTGGCTCGATCCGGCTGGCCCTGCTCCCCCGCGCCGCGCTGGCGCGGGAGGCCGGCCTCCCCCGGCGCGCCGGCTCCGCGGCATCGCCTCGTCCCGCGTCTGCGGGCGTCCGGGGCGCGGATGGGTTCGGCCTGGTCCTGCTCTCCCTCAATGTGGATCGCCGCGAAGCGGTCGCCGGGCTCCTGCGGCGCGCGGCGGCGGCCGGCGGGCGCGTCGTCCGCAAGGAAGCGCCCGCCTCCTGGGGCGGCGAGACGGGCGTCTTCGCCGACCCGGACGGCTTCCTGTGGGAAGTGGCCTGGAACCCGCGCTTCAGTTTCGCGGCGTCGGGGCGCCGGCGGGGATCGCCGCGACCGGCACGGCGGTCGCGGTGATGGAGGCGCTCGCTTCGAGGATCGCGGCTTCGAGGACGTCGAGCCCCTCGTCGAGCTGCTCGTCGGTGATGACCAGCGGCATCAGCGCCCGGAAACAGTTGCCGTAGGTCCCCGCCGGGATGGTGATGAGGCCGCGCTCGTAGCACAGCCGCACCAGCGCCTGCACCATCTCCTTCGCCGGCTCCTTGGTGGCGCGATCCTTCACGAACTCGATCGCCATCATGGCCCCGAGGCCCCGGACGTTGCCGACCGCCGGACACTTCTTCCACAGGTCCTCGAAGCGGGCCCGGACGCGGTCGCCGATGCGCCGCGCCCGCCCCGGCAGGTCGTGCTTCTCGAACAGCTCGAGGGTCGCCAGGGCCGCCGCCGCCGACACCGGGTTGCCGCCGAAGGTGCCGCCGAGGCTGCCCTCCATCGGCACGTCCATGATCTCGGCGCGCCCGGTCACGGACGCGATCGGCAGCCCCGAGGCGATCGACTTCGAGGCGACCAGGATGTCCGGCTCGAGCCCGTAGTGCTCGCAGGCCCACATCGTTCCGGTGCGTCCGAAGCCGGTCTGGATCTCGTCGGCGATGATGAGGATGCCGCGCTCGCGCGCCAGCCGCGTCAGGATCGGGTAGTACTCCGGCGGAGGCGTGATGAAGCCCCCCTCCCCCTGGACCGGCTCGACCAGGATCGCCGCCACCATGTCGGGCTCGACGTAGCGCTTGAAGAAGTCGGTCAGGAAGTGGGCGCACTCCATGTTGCAGCCGGGGTACTTCTTCCCCCACGGGCAGCGGTAGCAGTAGGCGTACGGCATGCGGTGCACCTCGGGCGCGAACGGGCCGAAGTGCTCCTTGTACGGGTGCACCTTGCTCGTGAGCGCCAGCGCCATGTTGGTGCGGCCGTGGAAGGCGTCCTCGAAGGCGATGATGCCGGGGCGCCTGGTGGCGTTGCGGGCGATCTTGACGGCGTTCTCCACCGCCTCGGCGCCGGTGTTCACCAGGAGCGTCTTCTTGGCGAACGTGCCGGGGGTGATGCGGTTCATCGCCTCGGCCAGCCTGAGATAGGGCTCGTTGACGGTGACGTGGAAGCAGGAGTGCAGGTATTTTTCCGCCTGCTGCTGCACCGCCTTGACGACCGTCGCCGGCGCGTGCCCCGCGTTGAGCACGCCGATGCCGCCGGCGAAGTCGATGAAGCGGTTGCCGTCCACGTCCTCGAGGATGGCCCCTTCGCCCCGGGCGATGGCCACCGGGGTGACGTTGTAGGCCCCGCGCGGCACGGCGGCGCGGCGCGTCTCGAAGGCGGCCAGGGACTTCGGCCCCGGGATCGGCGTCTTGAGGACGATGTGCTTCTTCATGGCGACTTCGCCTCCTTCAGCGGCGCGGGCGCCGACGCGCCTTGCGCCGGGGCGCCGGCGCGCCCGGCACGCCTTTCCAGCGGTAAGGATACCAGTACGGCTTCGCCTCGATGCGGTAATCCATGTGCACGTGCTTGGGCTCGCGGAAGGCGTCGAGCCCCTCGATGCCGAGCTCGCGCCCCATCCCCGACATCCGCATGCCGCCGAACGGCCCGGCGTCGTTGTCGGTGAGCGGGTCGTTGATCCAGAAGGTCCCCGCGTGGATGTGCTCCATGGCGAACATCGCCCACTCGAGATTGTTGGTGTAGATGTTCGCCCCCAGGCCGTACTCGGAGTCGTCGGCCAGCGCCACCGCCTCTTCGATCCCCTTCACCGGGACGATCGGGGCGATGGGGCCGAAGGTCTCGCTCTTCATCAGCGTCATCGACGGCGTCACGTCGGTGAGCACGGTCGGCTCGAAGAAAAACCCTTTCTTCAGCTTCGGCGGGCGCCGGCCGCCGCAGCGGATCGTCGCCCCCTGCGCCACCGCCTCCTCGATCTTCCGCTCGATCTGCAGCCGGTGGTTTTCGCGGATGAGCGGCCCGCAGTCGATGTCGGGCCCCATCGGGTCGCCGAGCCGCAGCGCCTTCGCGATGGCGATGAAGCGCTCGACGAATTCCTCGTAGACCCGCTCGAAGACGTAGAAGCGCTCGCCCGAGGTGCAGACCTGCCCCATGTTGAGAAACGCCGCCCAGGCGGCGGCCTTCGCCGCGATGGCGACGTCCACGTCGTCGCAGACGATGAACGGGTCGTTGCCGCCGAGCTCGAGGTTGAGCTTCTTGAGGTGTGGCGCGGCGGCCATGGCGATCCTTTTCCCCGTCGCGATGCTGCCGGTGAAGGCGACGAGCGACACGTCGCGGTGCGTGACGAGCGGCTCGCCGACCTCCGGGCCGTAGCCGGTGACGATGTTGACGACACCCTTGCCGAAGAGGGCGAAGTCCTCCGCCAGCATCAGGGTCGAAAGCGGCGTTTCCTCGGACGGCTTGACCACCAGCGTGTTGCCGGCGGCGAGCGCCCCGGCCGCCTTCCAGGACAGGAGCAGCAGCGGGTAGTTCCACGGCACGATGCACAGCACCACGCCGTATGGCTCCTTGCGGACGAAGTTGACCTGGTGCGGAAAGACCGGGGCGATCACCTTCCCCATCTGGTCGCGGGCGATCTCGCCGTAATAGTCGAAGACGCCGGCGCACCACTCCACTTCGTCCAGGTTCTCGATGTAGGGCTTGCCGCCTTCGAGCGTGAGCTGGCGGGCGATGGCGACGTGCTTCTCCCGCAGGCGCGTCGCGAACTGGTGCATGAGGTTGGCGCGCTCCAGCCCGGAGACGGCGCGCCAGCGACGGAACGCTTCGGCGGCGGCGTCCACGGCGCGGTCGGCGTCGCGATCGTCGGCGCGCGGCACCCGGGCCAGCACGCGCTCGTTGGCCGGGTTGGTCACCGGGAAGGTGCGGTGCGAGACGCTGTCGGTCAAGCGCCCGCCGATCCACATGCGCGACATCGAACCCCCTCTCGAAAGAGGGGGGATTATAGCGAGGGAGCCGCGGGCCCGAGCTTCGGTCCCGCCAGGTGGAGCGGCCGGCGGGGACGGTCGCCCGCCCCTCCGCCCTCGCCTTCGAGATCCTTCACGAAGCCGTCGGCCCACGCCTCGGCGGTGGACTCGAGCACCGTCTGCAGCAGGCGCGCGTGGCGGCGCTGGCGCTCGGCCAGCGGCATCTCGAGCGCGGCGGCGATGCCCTCCGCCACG
>DASYQE010000258.1:0-3678 GCA_036005805.1 Candidatus Polarisedimenticolia bacterium
AGGATCGCCTCGATCCCGAGGAGAGTGAAGGACTGCAGTCGCGCCAGCATGCCGGCCTCGCAAAGGGACGGTGTCCCGGTTTTTGCGCGGCTCTCCAGGCGCGGGAGGGCAATCTAGGGGCGCGGCCCGCCCGGGTGCAAGGCGGCGGCGTCCCGGAGATGGGAATGGTGGGAACTTGCCCCGCCGAACGGTCGTAATGCTCGGGTGAACGACGTCGGGGGACGCAACAGCCGCGGTATACTGGGCCTTCCCCGAGACAACCGACCGCCGAGCCATCGCCCTGGAGACCGAGTCATGAGCGAAACAGCCCGTCCGAAAGCCCGCCGGCGCCGTCCTCTCCTGTGGTTCGGGCTGCCGCTTCTGGCCGTGGCCGTGGTGGTCGCCCTGTTCTTCATCAAGCGCGGTGACGCGAAGACGCGCAACGGCATGACGGGCGAGGACCTCGACATCCGCCTGGGACGGTCGGAAGTGGCCGACATCCAGGTGGCGGTGAACGAGGTCGGCACCATCGAGCCGGTCGTGAAGGTGGACGTCAAGTCCACCCTGTCGGGGGAAGTGACCGACCTGCTGGTCCGCGAGGGCGACCGGGTGCAGAAAGGCCAGGTCCTCGCGCGCATCGAGCCGGACGTCAATCAGGCGCAGACGCTGTCGCAGGTGCGCTCCGGCCTCAACATGGCCGAGTTGAACCAGCGCGACGCGAAGCGCAACCTCGAGATGAACCGCAAGCTGTACGAGGAGGGGCTCCTCTCCGACCAGATCCTCAAGGACTACCAGCTCAAGTTCGACACCACCCTCGAGGATCTCGACGCGGCGAAGACCAAGATGCGCATCGTGGTGGAGAGCGGCGTGCCGCTCGACCGGCCGATCTCGACGACGCAGCGCATCAACATCGTCTCCCCCATGGACGGCTACGTCATCCACAAGAACGTCGAGATCGGCCAGACCGTCATGTCCGGGGTGTCGTCGTTCAACGAGGGCACCGCGATCTACACCGTCGCCGACGTGGGCGACATGCTCATCAAGGCGAGCATCAACGAGGTGGACATCGGCCGCGTGCGCCTGCACGCCCCGGTCGTCATCACGGTGGACGCCTTCCCCTACCGCAAGTTCGACGGCACGGTGAGCCACATCTCGCCGGCGGCGCACCTGAAGGAGAAGATCAAGGTCTTCGACACCGAGGTCACCCTCAAGGACCAGGTTCCGGATTTCCGCGCCGGCATGACCGCCAACATCGAGGTGCGCGGCGAGCGCGTCGAAAAGGCCATGTCGGTGCCGGTCGAGGCCATCTTCAAGAAGGACGGCAAGGAGGTCGTGTACGTCCTCAAGTCCACCTTCGACGAGGCGAAGAAGGGTGAGAAGGCGCCCCGCAAGACCAAGGCGGACAAGTACGACGTGTCCGAGGTCTGGCAGCGCTACTTCGAGGAGCGCCCGGTGAAGGTCGGCGTCGTCAGCCTCGAGCGCGCCCAGATCCTCGACGGCATCCAGAAGGACCTCGAGCTGGCGCTCGAGAACCCCACCCGTCCGCGCCAGGTCGACGACGAGTCGTAGCCATGGGCGGCAACGGCTCGGCGCCGGTCATCCGGCTGGTTGACGTCACCAAGACCTACGACTCCGGCGACACCGCCGTGCACGCGCTGCGCGGCGTCAACCTCGAGATTGCCGCGGGCGAGTCGATCGCCATCATCGGCCCCTCGGGATCCGGCAAGTCCACGCTGATGCACATCCTCGGCTGTCTCGATGTGCCGACGAGCGGCGACTACGACCTGGCCGGGTCGCCGGTGGCGAGCCTGTCGTCGCGCGCGCTGGCGAAGGTGCGCAACGAGAAGATCGGCTTCGTCTTCCAGTCCTACAACCTGCTGCCGAAGGCGTCGCTTCTGCGCAACGTCGAGCTGCCGATGCTCTACGGCGGCGTCGGCCGCCTGGAGCGCAAGGAGCGCGCCCGCGAAGCGCTCCGCAAAGTCGGGCTCCTGGAGCGCGCCGCCCACCTGCCGTCGCAGCTCTCCGGCGGGCAGAGGCAGCGCGTGGCGATCGCCCGCGCCCTCGTCAACAACCCGGCCATCGTCCTGGCCGACGAGCCGACCGGCAACCTCGACACCCAGACCGGCAAGGACATCCTCGCCCTCTTCGACGAGCTGGGGAAGCAGGGGCACACCATCATCCTCGTGACCCACGACCCGGTCGTCGCCGAGCGCGCCGCCCGCATCGTGCGCATCGTCGACGGCCAGATCGCCTCCGACGGCGCTTCCGCCCGGGCCGCCGAGGAAGCCGTGGTCCCCGCCGGCGTCATGGCCGTCGACGCCGGTGGCGTGGTTTTCGCCCACTGAGAGGCGCCCCGTGACGCTGCGCGAGTCGATCGTCGACGCCCTGGTGGAGGTCCGGGTGAACCGCGCCCGCACCGTCCTGCAGACGCTCGGGGTCATCCTCGGCGTGGCGTCGCTCGTGGCGGTGCAGGGGATGTCCGACGCCGGCCGGCGCCAGGGGCTGAAGTTCTTCTCCGAGTTCGGCGGCCTGAAGAAGATCCTCGTGCACAACAAGCCGCTCAAGGAGCGGGTGCAGACGGCCGCCATGCTCGACAGCCACGGCCTCGACTGGGGGGACGTGGAGGCGCTGCGCCGCGAGATCCCCATGGCGACGCAGGTGGACCCGATCGCCGAGGACGAGCAGACCATCCGCACGCCGACCTACCAGAAGCTGCGCGAGATCACCGGCGCGACGCCGGACTACCAGGCAGTCTACAAGTTCTTCCCGGCGCGCGGCCGCTTCCTCATCGACGACGATCTCGCCCAGATGTCGCGCGTGGTGGTGCTCGGCGACTCGGCGGCGCGTCTCTACTTCGGCAACGAGGATCCGCTCGGCAAGACCCTCTACATCGGCGACGCCGGCTTCCGCGTCGTCGGGGTACTGCGCCGCAAGGAGTTCTACTTCAACGAAGGCGACCGCAACGCCCTCGAGTGGATGAACCGGCTCACCATCATCCCGATCACGGCGATCTACTCCCGCTTCACCGGCGACCCGGACAAGAAGGTCAGCTACATCAACGTCATGGTCGACAAGGTGGAGAACAACAAGAAGGCGGTCGCGGCCATCAACAAGGTCCTGGCCCGGCGCCACAAGGGCGTGCCTGACTACGAGGTGATCGACCGCAAGGAGCGGATGAAACAGCAGCAGCAGGAAGGCCAGATCTTCGACCTGATCTTCCTGGCCACCGGCATCCTCTCCCTGCTGGTCGGCGGCATCGTCATCATGAACATCATGATGGCCTCGCTCCGGGAGCGCATCCGCGAGGTCGGCGTGCGCAAGGCCATCGGGGCCAAGGGGCTCGACGTGGCGCTGCAGTTCCTGGTCGAGTCGGTCTTGGTGACCGCCCTCGGCGGCCTCGTCGGCCTGCCTCTCGGCATCCTCTTCGCCAACGGCATCACCGCGCTCATCGGCCAGCCGGCCGTGATCACCCCGCAGATGGCGCTGGTCTCCGTCATCGCCTCCGTCGTGGTCGGGCTGTTCTTCGGCCTCTACCCGGCGATCAAGGCGGCGCGCCTCAACCCGGTCGAGGCGCTGAGGTACGAATGAGGCTCGACAGCCTGCAGGAAAGCGTCCGCACCTCGCTGGTCGAGATCTGGAGCCACAAGCTGCGCTCCCTGCTGACGCTGCTCGGGATCATCCTCGGGACGCTGTCGATCA
>DASYQE010000259.1:0-15751 GCA_036005805.1 Candidatus Polarisedimenticolia bacterium
GATGCGACCATCGGACGAGGCCGCCAGCGAATCGAGATGATCCGGACAGGCCACCACGAGGTAGCGGCCGCCGTCGCCGAGGGCGAGGCCCCGCGGACCGTCCTCGCCGCACTCGGGGTTCCAGATCGCGGTGATGCTGCGCGACGAGAGGGAGATCCGCACGGTCCGGTCCTGGTCCTCGTAGTTCGTATAGAAGTGTCCGCCCGGATCGTCCACGGCGTAGCCTTCCGGGTCGCCCTCGAGTGCGATGCGTCCCGAGGGCCTGGGCGCGGAGGGACGGGAGACGTCGAGAACGAGGATGGCACGCTCGCGAGGAGCCGTCACCCAGACTTCCTTCCTGCTCGCGACGTAGGCCAGGCCGTCCGGCATCGAGCTCAAGGTCGTGCAGCCCGCCTTCTTCAGCGTCTTCGCGTTGACGGCGCAGACGCTCGCGTCGGCCCGGTCGCCGATGTAGACGAAGCCGTCGCCGACCGTGGCCGAGCTCGGGCCGACGATGCGCTTGCGGCCGTTGCGCTCCACCTCCGCCACCGCGAAGCCGCCGAGCCGCCGGGTCGTCCCGGTTCCCGTGTCGATCACCACGATCGACCCGGTGCCACCCGCCGGCACCCAGACGCGATGCCGCGCCCGATCGGCCGCGAGGTAGTCGAGGCTGACGCCGTCGAGCGGGGCGCCCGGCAGGGCGATCTCCTTGACCCCCGCCGGCGTCGCACCCGGTTCCCCGGGACCGGCCGGGGCGAGGGAGAACATGACCAGGGCGATCCCGAAGCCGACCCCCGCCGCCGCGCGCATGCGCATGGCTCCCTCCCCCAACCCTAGGTGTCGAGGCCGAGACGGCGGCGCAGGTGCTCGATTTCGCGCCGCAGCTCGGTGATGTGCTCCTGCATCTCGAGGATGGCGGCGACCCCGGCGAGGTTGACGCCGAGATCGCGCCGCAGCCGCACGATGGTCCGCAGGCGATCGATCGCCGCGACCGCGAACAGGTCTTCCCCGCGGCCCTCCGCGGGCTCGATCAGGCCATAGCGGACGAACGTCACGACCTGCTCCGGGTGGAGACCGGTGGCGCGCGCCAGGTCCTCGATCGTCAGGACCGCCTGCTCATCGCTCCAGAGAATGGTGATTTCGGTCTCGTGCTCCATGGCGTCAGGTCTCCGACCGTCGCGCGTCGAACGACGACGCGCCGGCCAGGTCCTTCATCAGGGCGATCTCCTTCTCCGTCGGGTGCGGCGGCACGACGATGCGCAGGCGCACGTACTCGTCGCCGCGGCCGCCGTCCGGACGCGCCATCCCCTTCCCCTTGAGGCGGAGCGTGCGGCCGGCCTGGCTCTGCGCCGGGATGCGCATCGTCACCTCGCCGTCGAGCGTCGGCACCTGCACCTCGCCGCCGAGCACCGCTTCCCACGGCGCCACCGGCAGCTCGACGTCGATGTCGCCGCCGGCACGCGGGCGGAACTGCGGGTGCGGCGCGATGCGCACGCGCAGGTACAGATCGCCGCGCCCGCCGCCGCCGTGACCCGCCCCGCCCTTCCCCGGCACGCGCACGACGGAGCCGTCCTGCACGCCCCTGGGGATGTTCACCGTGAAGGTCTCGACGCGGTTGCGCACGCCGGCACCGCCGCAGACGGGGCACGGCCTGCCGTTCTTGCGGCCGGTGCCGTGGCACTCGGAGCACGGCTCTTCGATCGGCAGGCGGACGGAGCGGCTGGCGCCGCGATGCGCCTCCTCGAGACTGACGCTGACCTCGGATTCGGCGTCGCCGCCGCGGGCCGCGGCCGCCTCGAAGCCGCCGCCCCGGGCCCGCCCCGACGCGCCCTGCCGGCCGAAGATCGCCTCGAAGAAGTCGCTGAAGCCGCCGCCCCCGCCGCCGAAGAGATCGTTGAGGTCCTCGACCCGGACGCGGTGCGCGCCGCCCGGCCCGCCGCCGCCCGGGGGCGCGTTGAAATCCATCCCCGACTTCCAGTTGGCGCCGAGAGCGTCGTACCGCTTGCGCTTCTCCTTGTCGGAGAGGACATCGTTGGCCTCGCTGATCTCCTTGAAGCGCTCCTCGGCCTTCTTGTTCCCGGGGTTGAGGTCCGGATGGAACTTGCGCGCGAGCTTGCGGTACGTCGACTTGATCTGGTCCTCGGTGGCGTCGCGCGCGACCCCGAGGGTCTCGTAATAGTCGCGGAACTTGACCGGCATGCGCCCACTTTACCGCAGCCGCCGGGCGACCGGCGCATCATGCCGTCGCCGGAGATCCCCGGGCCGCGCTAGCATGGAGCCTTTCCGGCGAGGTGGACGATGTCGGGCGAACGGGTGGAGCGGGACAGTCTGGGCGAGGTGCGGGTGCCGGCGGGGGCGCTCTACGGGGCGCAGACCCAGCGGGCGGTGGAGAACTTCCCGATCAGCGGTCTGCGGCTGCCGCGGCCGTTCCTGCGCGCGCTCGGGCTCATCAAGGGCGCGGCCGCGGGCGTCAACCGCGACCTCGGCCTCCTCGATGCGGAGCGCGCCGCGGCCATCGAGGCGGCGGCGCGCGCGGTCGAGCAGGGAGCGCACGACGCGCACTTCCCCATCGACGTCTTCCAGTCCGGCTCGGGGACGAGCACGAACATGAACGCCAACGAGGTGGTCGCCCACCTCGCGGCGCTGCAGCTCGGGACGCCCGTGCACCCGAACGACCACGTGAACATCGGACAGAGCAGCAACGACGTCATCCCGTCGGCGATCCAGATCAGCGCCGCGCTCGAGATCCGCGAGCGTCTCGATCCGGCCCTGGCCCACCTGGAGGAGACCCTCCGCCGGCGCGCCCGGGAGCTCCGCGACGTCGTGAAGACCGGCCGCACGCACCTGATGGATGCGCTGCCGGTCCGGCTCGGCCAGGAGATCGGCGCCTGGGCGGATCAGGTGAACGGGGCGCGCGCGCGCATCGCCGAATCCCTGCCCCACCTCGAGCGGCTGCCTCTGGGCGGAACCGCGGTCGGGACCGGGCTCAACGCGCATCCCGAGTTCGCGGCGCGCGTCGCCGCGCGGCTGGCCGAGAGCACCGGCGCCCCCTTCACGAGCACTCCCGGCTTCAGGAACCTCGGCTCGCAGGATGTCGCCGTGGACATGAGCGCGCAGCTGCGCGGCACCGCCGTCGTGCTGATGAAAATCGCCAACGATCTGCGCCTGATGAACAGCGGGCCGCTCGCCGGCCTGGCCGAGATCCGGCTGCCCGCGATCCAGCCGGGGAGCAGCATCATGCCGGGCAAGGTGAATCCCGTCATCCCCGAGTCGGTCGCGATGGTGTGCGCCCAGGTCTTCGGGCACGACACGGCCATCGCGCTGGCGGGACAATCGGGAGCCTTCCAGCTCAACACCATGCTCCCGCTCATCGCGTTCGACCTCCTGGAGAGCATCGCGCTGCTGGCGGCGGCGTCCCGCAACCTGGCCGATCGGGCCATCGCCGGCTTCACCGTCAACACCGAGGTCCTCGATCGGGCGTTGCGCCGCAACCCGATCCTGGTGACCGCGCTCAACGATCGGATCGGCTATGACAAGGCGGCGGAGATCGCCAAGCGCGCCTACGCCGAGAACCGGTCGATCGTGGAGGTGGCGAAGGAGATGACCGACCTCGACGAGGCCGAGCTCGAGCGCCTGCTCGATCCGGCCCGGCTCACCGATCCCGGTCGCTGATCCGGTCGTCGCGATCCTTGCCGGGAGGTCAGGCGGCGGAACGGAAACCCGTCTCCTCGGCCGCTTCGCCCGCCGGGCGCGCGCCGAGGCGGATCCTAGGAGGCCGTGCCCCGGCCGCCCGGATCGGGCGCCGTCCGATCGATCTCGGTGCGCCTGGGGTAGCTTCCCAGCACCTTGAGGCGGTTGGTGTGGGCGCGCATCTCCTCGAGCGCGGCGAGCACCGGCGCATCCGCGGCGTGTCCTTCGAAGTCGAGGTAAAACTGGTATTCCCACGGCGCGCCGGTCTGCGGGCGGCTTTCGAGTTTCGTGAGGTTGATGTCTTGCGCGTCGAGGCATTGCAGGCACCGCAGCAGCGCGCCTCGGCGATGGTTCACGGTGAAGACGAGCGAGGTTTTCGCGGGACGGCGCGCGTCGAACGGCTCGGGCTCCCGACCGACGAGCAGGAAGCGCGTCAGGTTCACGGCCTGGTCCGAGATGTCGCGCTTCAGCACGACCAGCCCGTACTCGCGCGCCGCTTCCCCGGAGGCGATCGCCGCGATGCCAGCGTCTCTTTCGCGCGCCACCGCCTGCGCCGCGCCGGCCGTGTCGTGAAAGCTCTCCGACACGACCCCGGCCAGCCGGTCGAGGAACTTCGCGCACTGCTGCAGGGCCACCGGATGGCTGCGCACGATGCGCAGGCGCTCCGTGCTCGCCCCGGGGAGGCCGAGCAGGCAATGCTCCACCGCCCAGACCTCCTCACCGACGATGGTCACGGGACGGTGCCCGAGCAGGTCGTACACTTCGTTGATGCTGCCGGCGATGGTGTTCTCGATCGGCAGGAGGGCGTAGTCGATCGTTCCCGCTTCGAGAGCGTCGAAGGCGGCGGCGAAGCCGCGGAACCCCACGCGCTCGAGCCCGGCGACGTCGCGCGTCGCGAAGATCTTGCCGATGGCGAGGTCGCTGTAGCAGGCGGGAACTCCCTGGTAGCCGACCCGCGCGTTGCGGGCCAGGTCGCACGCGCCCTGCGGGTCTTCGGGGTCGTGGAAGCGCTCCTGGTCCCCGCGTGACCAGTTCAGGATCCCGCGCAGCACCGTCGCGCGGTGGCGCGCCACCGGATCGTCTTTCGGGGCCATGTCGTGATGATAACCGGGAGCGACCAGGCTTCCGGCGTCACGCCGACCCAAAGGCGATCCGTTTCACGGTGTGGATGGTGTCGGCGTCGACGGCGGTCTTGTCGTCGCGGTAGCGGACGACGCGCGCGAAGCGCAGGGCCAGGCCGGCGGGATAGAGCGGACTCTGCTGCAGGCCGTTGAAGGCGATCTCCACCACCAGCTCCGGGCGGACGTGCACCACGATCCCGTCGCGCGAGGTCTCGAGGGCGAGCAGGCGTTCCGTCTGCCAGGCGAGCAGCGCGTCGGTCATCCCCTTGAAGGTCTTGCCGAGCATGACGAAGCCGCCCGCGGGATCGACCGCCCCGAGGTGCAGGTTCGAGAGCCACCCCTTCCGCCGACCGTGCCCCCACTCGGCGGCGAGAACGACGAGGTCGAGCGTGTCGGCTTGCTTGATCTTGAGCCACGCCGCGCCGCGCGCGCCCGCTTCGTAGGGAGCATCCAGCTTCTTGGCGACGAGGCCTTCGTGGCCTGCGGCGATCGCCGCGTCGAAGAAGGCCTGGGCCTCCGCCGCGTCGGCAGTCACGAGGCGGGGCGGACGGACCCGTGCGTCGACGTGCGTCGCGAGCCGCTCGTAACGCCGTTCGTAGGGTTCGGCGAGGAGCGGCGCGCCGTCGGCTTCGAGGATGTCGAAGAAAAACGGCGTGAGCGGCAGGTCGCCGCTCAGCTCCGCGACGGCGAGCTTGCGCCCGAAGCGGCGCATGGTGCTCTGGAAGGGCCGCGGCCGGCCCGCGTCATCGAGCGAGATCGCTTCTCCGTCGAGGACGGCGTCGCGGAAGCCGAGCGCCCGCGCCGCCGCGACCACCTCCGGCACGGCGGCCGTCACCTCGTTCATGAGGCGCGAAAAGACACGCACCTCGTCTCCGCGCTGGTGCACCTGGATGCGCGCGCCGTCGAACTTGGTTTCGAAGGCGACGCAGCCGTGGCGCTCGATCGCCTCCCGGACGCCGTCGGCGGTGCCCGCGAGCATCGGCCGAACCGGCCGGAACAGCTGAATGGCATGCCGCGCGAGCCCCTCGGCGCCCTCCTCCAGCGCGGTGCGCGCGACCTCCCCGAGGTCGCCGGCCAGCATCGCAGCGCGGCGGACGTCGGCGGCGGGAAGCTCCGCCGCCTTCGCGACCGCCTCGACCATGATTCCTTCGAGCGCTCCCTGGCGCAGCTCGCCGGTGAGAAGGCGCACCAGGAAGTCCTGCTCCTCGGCCGTGGCGCGCCCGAAGAGCTCGCGCAGGAGCGCCGAGCGCGCCGCGGCGGATCCCTTCCCGGTCGTCGCGGCGATGCGGGTCAGCGTCGCCTCCACCTCGGCGATCCGGAGCGAGGGCGAGGCCGCCGGCGCCCCGCGGGCCGCCGCGATGGACGCCCAGCCGACCCCGAGCTTCGCCTGCCTGAGACCTCCCGAAAGCCAGGCGATGACCAGACCGATCTCTTCGGGTCCCGCCTGCCGCAGGAGCTCGGCAAGGGTCGCAACCTTGGCGAGCCGCGATGCGGTCGCCGCGACCTGGCGCGAGACTTCGATGAGCCGCTCGAGACGCATGTCACGCGGCCGGGATCGTGGCCGTGTCGCCGACCGGCCCGAACGTGGCGACGACCGGGGCGTGGTCGCTGGTGCCGACCTCGCGGAGGGACGGGCAGGAGACGGCGCGCGACGCGAGATCGGCCGAGGCGAGGATGTAGTCCAGGCGCCAGCCGATGTTGCGCTCGCGCATGCTCCGCCACGGCGCCCACCACGTGAACATGCGGTCGTTACCGGGATCGAGGGCCCGCCCGAGGTCGGTCAGCCCTCCGCCCTGCAGCAGCGACTGCATCAGCGCGCGCTCCTCCGGCTTCTGCCCGGTGACGTTGCGGCGCTCGCGCGGGTGGACGTCGATCTCGGCGAAGGCCACGTTCAAGTCGCCGCACAGGACCAGCGGCGCGCCGTGCGCCGCGAACGCCGCGGCGTAGTCGCGCATCGCCTCGAGGAAGCGCAGCTTCTTTTCGTAGTCCTTGTTGCCGTTCGGCACGTAGATCGACGCGACCGTCATCCCGCCGATGCGGGCCGTGACGATGCGGCTCTCGTGGTCGAACGGCGGATGCGAGAACTCCGGCCGCTCCTTGGCCAGCTCCTTGCGCACGTGCAGCCCGACCCCGGAGTAACCCTTGTAGCCGTGCCAGTAGCACCAGTAGCCGGCGAGGTTGCACAAGAGGAGCGGCACCTGGTCGGAGGTCGCCTTGATCTCCTGCAGGCAGAGCACGTCCGGCTTCTCCTGCGCGACCCACTCCGCCACGTCCTGGGCGCGGGCGCGGATGCCGTTGACGTTCCAGGTGGCGATCTTCATCGCCATTCAGGGTAGCCGAATCGCGCTCTGCGGCCACCCGCCGGCCTCCGGCCGGACTCAGCGACCGGTCATGCGCTCCATGTGCTCGGGGTAGCGGTCACCCTGGATGCGCTCGGCGGCTTCGTCGATCTCGCGGAGGTCTCCCGGACCCAGGCGCACGGCGGCGGCGCCGAGGTTCTCCTCGAGTCGCGCCAGCTTCGTGGTGCCGGGGATGGGGACGATCCAGGGCTTCTGCGCGAGCAGCCAGGCCAGCGCGACCTGCGCGGGGGTCGCCTTCTTGCGGCGCGCGATCGCGCCGAGCAGATCGACGAGAGCCTGGTTCGCCTGGCGCGCCTCCGGGGTGAAGCGCGGCAGGCTGAGCCGGAAGTCCCCCGCTTCGAAGCGCGTGCTCGCGTCCATCGCGCCGGTCAGGAAGCCGCGCCCGAGCGGGCTGTAGCAGACGAGGCCGATCCCCAGCTCCTCGAGCGTGCGGAAGAGCTCCGCCTCGGGCCTCCGCCACCACACCGAGTACTCGTTCTGCACCGCGGCGACCGGCTGCACGGCGTGCGCCCGGCGGATCGTCGCGACCCCCGCCTCGGACAGGCCGAAGGACCGCACCTTCCCTTCCCGGATCAGGTCCTTCACGGTGCCGGCGACGTCTTCGATCGGCACCTCCGGATCGACGCGGTGCTGGTAGAGGAGATCGATCGTGCCGGTGCGCAGCCGCTTCAGCGACGCGTCGACGACCTCGCGGATGTGCTGCGGCCGGCTGTCGACACCTTCGTTGCCGGGCGAGCCGTCGCGCTTCAGCTTGAAGCCGAACTTGGTGGCGAGGACCACCTGCTCCCGCACCGGGGCGAGCGCTTCGCCGAGCAGCTCTTCGTTGGTGTACGGGCCGTACGCCTCGGCGGTGTCGAAGAAGGTGACGCCGCGATCGACCGCGGCGCGCAGGAGGGCCATCATCGCCTGGCGCTCGCCGGGCGGGCCGTACGACATGCTCATCCCCATGCACCCGAGCCCGAGGGCCGAGACCTCGAGACCGCTCTCTCCCAGCCGGCGCTTCTGCATCGTCTTCATCTCCCGCGTGTGTGTGGCTCCGACTGTACGACGCCGGAGAAGGCGGGGACAAGCGGCCGGGGAAGGGAGTACGATGTTGCTTCACCTCAAGTGTCGTCCGTGCGCCGCGCAGGTCCTGCTCTTCTGGCTGTCCTCCTCGGCTCCATGGGATGGACCGGCGCCCAGGCGCCGGATCCCGCTGCGCCCCTGGAGACGCGATTCCTGCGCGCCGCCTCCCGGACCCCGCACGACTCCCCCGGCTCGCGGCGCTTCGTGGTGCGGCGCCATGCCGTCGATCCGGATCTCGCCGCGCTGCGGCGCGCCGCCCGGCATCCTGGCTCGCTGCTGCGCCTGGACCTCTTCCCCGATGTGTCGGCCCGCGGCGTCGTCGAGCAGGTGGTGTGGCGTGGCGGAGGCTTCTCGATTTCGGGGCGGCTCGAAGCCGGTTCGGCCGCACCGGTCACGGCGAGATCCGTGATCGGAGACTTCCTCCTCGTGGTCGAGGAGGCGCAGATCTCGGGCAGCCTTCGTTTCGATGACGGACGCCTGTACGCGATCGGGTCCGACCTCGACGGCCGCGCGGAAGCGCAGGAGATCGATCCCGGAAGCCTTCCCGATTGCGCCGGAGCGGTGCCGCCACCCGCCATGACCGGCATCGCCGGCGCGCCGCTCCCGGCGGCCCCTGACCCGGGCGATCTGATTGATGTCCTGATCGCCTACACCGCGCGCGTCGAGACGGCGGCCGGAGGTCCGGCGGCGGTGCACGCGCTGGCCCAGCGGGCGATCGACGAAGCCAACCGGGCCTACGTGCGGAGCGGCGTCACGACGCGGCTGCGGCTGGTGTGGCGCGGCCGCGTCGATTACGACGAATCGCTCGATGATTTCCAGACGCACCTGGCCCGGCTGCGGCTCCCCGACGACGGCTTCCTCGACGACGTCCCCGGGCTGCGCGATGCGACCGGCGCCGACGTCGTCAGCCTGCTCGTGGACGACTCCGAGGCGGCCGGGGTCGGGTACCTCATGATGCAGCAGTCGAGCACGTTCGAGTCGCTCGCGGTCAGCGTCGTCTATTGGTTCCCCGCCGCCAACAACCTGTCGCTGGCGCACGAGATCGCCCACAACCAGGGCTGCCAGCACGACCGCGATCACGCCACCGACCGGCCGGTCTTCAACGACGCCTACGGCTGGAAGTTCATCGGCGACGACGGCCGACAGTACCGCACGGTCATGGGCTACCTGCCGGGGCAGCGGATCGCCAACTTCTCCAACCCTGCGGTGATCTACCAGGGACAGCCGACGGGGCGGGCCAACAAGGAGAACAACGCGCACGCCATCAGCACCACCGCCCCGACGGTGGCGAACTTCCGGCCGCACCGGATCCATCCCGGCTCGGTCAGCGACTTCGACGGCAACGGCGCCGACGACGTCGCCGTCTTCGACCCGCTCACGGGCGCCTTGTGGGCCGGCCTGGCGCGCGGCGACAACACCGGCGCGGGAGAGATGGACGTCCTGGGCTGGGGGTCGCTCCCGGCATCGACCTCCTGGGGAACGCCGATCGAAGGGGATTTCGACGGTGACGGGCTCCGGGACCTGGCGACGTTCGACGCGACCACCTCCGCCTGGTGGGTCAGCCGCTCGCGTGCCGATCGCTTCGACAGCCTGCCGTGGCACACGCTCCCCGCTTCGGCCGGCTGGCGGCTGGCGACGCGCGGCGATTTCAACGGCGACGGACGCGATGACCTCGCGAATTTCGACGGCGCGAGCGGCTCGTGGCGCGTGGCGATCTCGAATGGCAGCGGCTTCGCTTCGAGCGCGTGGGGAACGCTCGCCGCGCCGTTCGCCGACTGGAGCCGCGCCCTCGCGGCGGACTTCGACGGCGACGGACGAAGCGACCTGGCGGTCTATGCCGGGACGGCAGGAACGTGGTGGGTCGGGCTCTCGACCGGATCGGGGTTCACGTTCACGCCGTGGGGCGGACATGCGGGTGGCCCGACCGGCTGGACCGACGCCGTGGCGGGCGATTTCACCGGGGACGGCCGCACCGATCTCGCCCAGGTCCGCCCGGGCGACGGCACGATCGAGGTCCTCCGCTCGAGCGGCAGCGGGTTCACCTCGTCGACCTGGATGATGCTGGCCACAGGCGGCGAGGTCGGCGCGCTGCTCGCGGCGGATTTCGACGGCGACGGGCTCGACGACGTCGCCGCCCTCGGCGCGGCGGACGGGACCTGGTCGGTCGGCCTCTCGACCGGGAGCGCCTTCTCCGCCGCGCCGTGGGGAACGCTGCAGCCCGCCGCCGGATGGAGCCGGCACGTGGTCGGCGACTTCGACGCCGACGGCCGGATGGACGTGGCGGTCTATCTCCTCACGAAGGGCGAATGGTGGATCGGCCTGTCGCGCGGCGACCACTTCGACTTTTCGATCTGGGGCCGCTTCGTCCTGCCGCGCGACGACGTCGACACCGACGGCGACGGGGTCGCCGACGCGACCGACTGCGACCCCACCGGCGCCGCGGCCTGGGCGCTCCCGGGCGAAGTGGAGAACGTGACGCTCGCCCCGACGGCGGGGCCGGCAAGCGCCACGCGCCTCGCCTGGCCCGAGCCCTTCTTCACCGGAGGGAGCACGGTGCAGTACGACGTGCTGCGCTCCGACTCGCCGTGGTACTTCGACTGGGGCTCGCTCACCTGCCTCGAGACCAACGATGGCGGCGATCGCGAGGCGCTCGATGCGACGACGCCGCCGGCGGGAGGCGCCTGGTATTACCTCGTGCGCGCCGGCAACGCCTGCGGCGAAGGGGATCTCGGAGTCACGTCCGCCGGGACGCCGCGCACCGCGCTCACCTGCCCCTGACGGCGTCGCCGTCCGCGCCCGCCGACCGCAGTGGACGAACCACCCCGGCGGCCAGGAACGCCAGGCCGGCGCAGAAAGGACCCCAGCGGAATGGCCCCGGGCGCAGCCCCGAGAGCGCCTCGGCGGTCGCCGGCAGGGCGGCGAGGGCGTCGGCCATGAAGGCCGCGAGGATCAGCACGACGCCGGCGGTCATGAGGCTCCAGTCGAGCGCGCGCGGCCGCACCGCGCGCCCGCGATCGTCGAGCGCGATGACCCCGACGCCTCCCGCCGCGAGCAGCAGGGCGACCAGGATCGGCGTGATCACCGGGCCCCACCACGGCAGCGGGATCAGGAAGAGAATGTCCGGCGTCAGCAGCGACTCCGGCCAGCCGACGAGCGCCTTCAGCCAGCCGTAGTAGAGGATGTCCCACACGCCGAAGGCGAAGAGGGCGAAAGCCACCCGCGTCCGCGCCTTGCGGCCGCACGCCCAGCCGAGCGCGACCAGCATGACCAGGGTCGCGGCCTCCCGCCCGACCTCGATGGCGGCGATGGTCGCGTCGTAGACGCCCGGGTCGCGCCACGGCTCGACCACGTCCACGAG
This sequence comes from Candidatus Polarisedimenticolia bacterium, assembly GCA_036005805.1. Lineage (GTDB taxonomy): Bacteria > Acidobacteriota > Polarisedimenticolia > Gp22-AA2 > Gp22-AA2 > DASRAU01. The sequence continues at coordinate 11,574 of DASYQE010000259.1, forward strand.
ACGGCGCAGATACACGACCACCGCCGCCTCGAGATAAGCCATGGCGGAGGCGAAGATCGCAACCGGGAGCAGGCGCCGCATCGCGGCATCCTGCCACAGGTCAGTGGCGCGCCAGCATCACCACGGTGCTGAACACCCCGTCCACCACCTGCGCCATGCGCGGGTAGTCCAGCGTCTCGGCGGTGTCGGTCGCCGCGTGGTAGTTCGGGTTGCGCATGAACGCGGTGTCGGTGACCATGAACGCGGGGATGCCGGCGGCCCAGTAGTTGCGCTGGTCCGAGAGGTCGGCGCCGAGGCCCGTCGGTCCGGAGTAGGACACCACGTCCAGGCCCGAGGCGCCGCGGAAGCACTTCTTCGCGTCGGCGACGAGATCCCGATCGGCCCACCGTCCGACGAGCGCGATGTACCGCCCGTGACGCGGGTAGATGGTGCTCAGCAGGATCCCGGGGTGCGGCTGCTGCTCGGTGAAGTAGCCGATCATCTCGAGCGAGATCATGACGGGGACCTTGGTCGCCGCGCCCTGAATCTCTTTCACGTGGACGGCGCTGCCCATCTCGGGTCCGCCGAAGAACGGAGGCTCCTCGCTCGAGTAGGCGACGAGTTCGACCGCGGTCGGGAGGTTGCGTCCGTCGAGCAGGCGCGCCAGCTCGAGCAGCCCGGCGACGCCGCTGGCGTTGTCATCGGCGCCCGGAAGATCTCCGAAGACGTCGTAGTGCGCGCCGATCACGACGCGCGGCCGGGTCTCGAGCCCGAAGCGCGCGACGACGTTCTTCGTCTCGACCGGGCCGGCCTTGTAGGGCTGCACGAAGACTTTGGCGCTGGTCGTGGAGAACGCCCGCGCGATGTAATCGGCGGCGCGCCCCATCCCGGCGGCGTTGTGGACGCTGCGCCATTCGCCCGACGCGCTCAGGAAGCGGACGTGCTGCTCGAGTCGCGCGGCGTCGGCGCGCTCCGAGCCCGGATAGGGCTCGCTGCCGGAATTCGGCTGGCGGATCACCCACGCGAGCGCGAGCCACAGCACCGCGAGCCCGAAGACCGTGCCGGCGAGGACGCGAATGAAGAGCATCGCGAGAGGGGTGTCAGGTCGTGGCGGTCAGGCGCCGGTACGCGGCCATGTGCTGGATGGCTTCCTTGGGCCGGCTGATGCTGCGGTAGAGGAGCGCGAGGTTGTAGTGGCAGTCGGCGAAGCCCGGGTCTTTGCGCAGCGCGGTCTCGTACACCTGCATCGCCTCGCGGCGGCGCCCGAGGTCCTCGAGCAGGACCCCGAGGTCGTAGAGCACGACCGGATCGTCGCCGTGCGCACGCTGGGCCTCGCGGTAGACGCGCTCGGCCTGCTCGAGGCGGCCCATCTCGTGCAGCAGGCACCCGAGATTGATGCGCGCCTTCAGCAGGCCGGGGTCCATGGCGATCGCCTGCCCGTAGGCCTCGAGCGCGGCGTGCCGATCCTGCGGCTCGAGCAGGGCGCCGCGCTCGAACCAGTCGTCGCCGCTCGCCGGCGGCGTCGCCGTCCGCCGCAGCAGGACGCGCGGCGTCGCGTCGGCCGGGATCTCCTGGTGCCCGCGCGCCTCCTCGAAGTCGGCGGGCTCACCGTCCCGCGGCTCTTCCTGCTCCTTCGGGAAGCCGAGCAGGTACTGCCCCGACTCGGCCTGCCAGCGCCTGTCGCCTTCCTTGACCACGACACCGTCGGCGTCGGCGGACAGGCTCACGCGCGACAGCGGAGCGGACTCGGGAAGGCGGCGCTTCAGCTCCTCGACGCCGCTCTTGAGGCGCTTGTGCGGCACGCGGGCGGTGGCGAGCGCCCGCGCGCTCTTCAGCACGATCAGGTCCTGGAAGGAGAAGAGCCAGGTGTTGCGCGGACCGCGCGCGGGCGAGACGAGCCCCGCCTCGACGAGCGAGCGGATGCGGCGGCGCGGCAGCCGGACGAGCCGTTCGACGTCGCGCACGCTGTACTGGTGCATCGCAGGGCCGGCCCTCTCGTTACTTCTTGGCGGACTTCTTCGCGGTTCCTTCCGTCGCCTGGGCGCGCTTCAGCGGCTTGCGTCCGGCGGCGCGGGCCGCCTCGGCGGCCAAAGGCTCAGCCGCGGCGCGGGGCTTCGACTGCGCTTCGCGGGCCGCGGTGTCCCCGGTGTGCCGGGCCGACGTCTTCTTCTCGAGGCTGGCGCGCAGCGCCTCCATGAGGTCGATGACCTGGCCGCCTCCTTCGGGCGCCTCGGCCATGGTGATCTCCTGGCCCTCGACCTTCTTCTGGATCTCCGCCTCGATGCGGGTGCGCACGTCGTCGACGTAAGGCGTCGGGTCGAACGTGTCCACCGCCTGCTGCTCGATGAGCTGCTGGGCCAGCTTGAGCTCGGCGTCCTTCACCTCGCCCGGCGGGATCTCGATGTCCTCGATCGACCGCACCTCGCCGGCGTAGAGGAGCTGCTGCATGACCAGCCCCTTCCCGGACGGCCGGATCATGACGATGTACTGCTTGCCGCGGGCGGCATAACGGCCGATGGCGCAGCGCCCCGACTCGCGCAGCGCACGCGCCAGCAGCGCGTACGGCTTGTTGCCGCCCTTGTCGGGGGCGAGGAGGTAGGCCTTGTCGAAATAGACCGGGTCGATGGAGGAGATCGGCACGAACTCGGCAATCTCGGCGCTGTGGGTTCCCGCCTCCTCGAGCGCCTTGAGCTCCTCCGGGGTGAACATGACGTATTGATCCTTGGCGAACTCGTAGCCCTTGACCATCTCGTCGCGCGTGACCGGCACCTCTTCCTTGACGCAGAGATACTGCTGCTTGAGGCGCGACCCGCACTCCTTGTGCAGGAGGTTGAAGGAGATGGCGTGGCCCGCCTCGGTGGCGGAGTAGAGCTTGACAGGGATCGAGACGAGTCCGAACGAGACGGTCAGCGACGCGATGGCTCGTGGTGCCATTCTTTCCTCCGGTCGGTCCGTTCTAAGTGCGCTCGAGGACTGTCTCGAGGCTCTGTTTCTTCGTCAGGGCGTCGCGCCAGCGATCGCCGGTCTCCGCCAGGCGCGCGGCGGCGTTGGTGATCCGGAAATCGAGCGGATGCGCCTTCGCCAGCTCGTCCCACGTCAGCGGCATCGACACCGGCGCCCCGGCGGCGCCGCGGGGTGAGTAAGCCACGTTCAGCGTCTTGCCGCGGGCGTTCATATTGTAATCCAGGAAGATTTTGCCGGTGCGCTTCGGCACGCTCCATTCCATGGTGATGTCCTTCGGGTGCCGCCGCATCAGGTGCCGGCCGACGATCTCGCACAGCTCGCGGGCCTGGTCGAAATCGATGGTGCGGCGGATCGGCACGAAGATGTGCAGCCCCGTCTTGCCCGACGTCTTGGCGATCGCCTCGAGCGACATGCTCTGGAGCAGCTCGCGCAGCCGGAACGCCACGTCCTTCCCCTTCTCGAAGGCCGCGGTGTTCAGCTCCGGCTCGTCCCCGGGCTTCTCCTGACCGGAATATATGTAGGGGTCGAGGTCGAAGACAAGGTAGTCGGGGCAGGCCAGGTACGAGGATTCCAGCGCCTCGAGGGACGAGGAGGTGTCGGTTCCCCTTCCGGGCGCGTCGTCGCCGGGGGTCTGGCGCGAGTGCCACACGTGGTACTCGAGCGTCCCCGACTGCGCCAGCCACAGGAGCGTCGGCAGGTTGTTGCAGAGCAGGTAATCGTGCCGCTCGTCCTTGTGCTCGGAGAACACCGTGATGGTCTCGGCGAACGGCGGGCGCTCCTGCTCCCAGTGCTTCTGGAAGAAGCGGTGCCCGGTGATGCCGTCGGGCATGCGGATCATCGTCAGCGGCCGGTCGTGCAGGTGCGGCAGCATGAACGGGGAGATCTGCGCCAGGTAGCGGAGGAGATCGCGCTTGGTGAGAGCGGGCTGCTGCAGCGCCGCGTCGGCCGGCCAGTAGACGCGATCGAGCGTCGTGAGGCGGATGCGGTGCGGGCCGACCAGGAGCGGGAATTCCTTTCCGCCGCGATCGAGCTGAGCGAGGACTTCCTGGATCTGCGCGGCGTGTGCCGCCGCAGACGGGTCCGATGATGCGGCGACACCCGGACCGGTAGACCCGGACCTGAGGATCGGCTTCGGTTTGGTGATCCTCCGGGGGTCGAGGTCCTCCCGCATCCTTATATATACGGGGGCGCGAAGGTGGCCGTCGGGGGTGAAGGAATGGAACTTCACCTCCGCC
>DASYQE010000260.1:0-9823 GCA_036005805.1 Candidatus Polarisedimenticolia bacterium
CGTGCGCAGCGACACGACCCCGCTCGAAGCCGGCATGTGCTTCTCCGACGAGCCCGGCATCTACATCCCCGGCGAGTTCGGCATCCGCCTGGAGGACTGCTGGGTGATGACCGAGTCGGGCCCGAAGCTCTTCACGCCCCTGGCGACCTCGATCGACCAGCCGGTCTGACATGGCACGCATCGTCTGGAAGGAAGCCGCCGCGGCCGCCGGGACCACGCCGGTGATCGAGATCCACTACCAGAGCCCGCACGAGTTCGTGAAGGACATCGCGCCGGGAACCTCTCCCGAGCGGCTCTTCGTCCAGACGGAGCGGGCCCTGCCACCCGGCGCTCGTCCGATGCTCCACCTGCACATCGGGTTCGTCGCCAGGGAGATCCGGCTGAACGCCCGCGTCGAGACGGTGACGACCCCGTTCGAGTCGCGCAGCACGGGGGCGCCCGCGGGAATGAGCCTGAGCCTCCTCGGACCGGACGGCGGCGCGAGCCCGGAGCTGCGCGAGCTGGTGCAGCAGATCCATCTGGGGCTGGCCACCCAGGCGGCCACTGGCAACATCGAGACGACCGACTCGCGGATCAGGAAAGACCGCCAGCTCCTGACGATGCCGACGACGCTCAAGTTGATGCACGCCATCAAGGCCGACCTCGAGGATCGCCGCGTCCTCGCGAACGACGTCGACCCGCGCAGCATCGAGTTCCTGCTGAAGAATCCGGGCATCACGATGGCCGAGATCCGTTCACTCACCGGCCGGCCGACGCTCACCACGCCCCACATCCAGACGATCCTCGCGAACCGGGCGTGGAGCGCCGACGAGCAGGTGCGCCTGAACCTCGCCCGCAACCCCCGGCTCCCCGACATGTTCGTCGAGTCGGTCCTCGAGTCGCTGAACGTGCTGCAACTCAAGATCGTCGCCGGCAGCTCCACCACGACCGCGAAGGCGAAGCGCCTCGTCCACCGAATGCTGGAAGCCAAGGGTCACTGACAGTCGTTGCCCGACGCGGCGATCTCCAGGTCGCGACCCTCGATGAGGCCGGGCCCGGCGTCGTCGTACGTGCCGTTCGTCGGGGCATTCGAGTTCCGGAGGAGATAGAACGTCGCTTCCCCGACCGGCGGTGTGTCGGTGGTCGTGTAGACGGTGCCGGAGTAGTTCGCGGCGAGGCACTGGATGTGGGCCTGGGAGTAGTCGCCGCCCGTCTGGCGCAGGCGCGTCACGCTCCCGCTGATGAGGTCCCAGGACGTGACGCCGGGAGGGGGAGTCCAGTAGTCCTGGTCGGCAATGACCATGAGGACCGGGAGCTGGGCCAGGACGCAGGTGCTGTCGTCCCCCTGGTACGACCCGCCCGCGGCGGCGCACTGTGCCGCGGTCGAGTCGTCGCACGTGCCGTCCCTGAAGATGCAGGCGCCGTCGGCGGTGGAGCAGGCGTCGCCCGTGCCGTCGCCGTCGGCGTCTTCCTGGCCCGGGTTCACGAGGCCGGGGCAGTTGTCGCAGACATCGCCGCGGCCGTCGCCGTCCCGGTCCGCCTGATCGGCGTTGGCGCGCGCGGGGCAATTGTCGGCGCTGTCGGGGATCTCGTCCTTGTCGCCGTCGGACGGCAGGACCACCAGCGACGCCGTGATGATCTCGCCCGACTCGCCGTCGTCGGTTTCGATGACCGCCACCGGAAAGAAGTGCGTGCCGCGCCGCTCGTAGGCGAGATACGAGGTCAGGCCGAGCGAGCGGCCGAGCTCGACGTCGGTGAGGTGCTGCGCCAGCTCGTCGAGCACCGCGGCGCGCGAGCGCAGCACCATCCCCGCCGGCATCACGAAGCGCGGCCAGCGCACGAGCAGCCGGGCGATCTGCCCCGTGTTCGACACCGAGGCGCGCAGCATCGATTCGATCACCGGCAGGTTGTTCACCTTGCGATGGATGGTGACCATGCGCTCCGCGTCGTACTTGTCCGCCGGTGTCGGGCTCGGATCGGCCGTCTTGAAGAGCGAGCCCGAGACCGTGTCGACGCGGCAGCAGTGGGACGGATCGATCTCCGAGGTCGGCAGGCCGAGCGCGCCGAAGGCGCCCATCACCATCGACTGCGCCGCGGTCGGTGACCAGGCGGTGTGGGGCGAGGTGCCCCAGTCGAACACGCGCACGTGGCTGGCATAGCGCACCCGCGCTTCGGCGAAGTCGAGGCGGAAGAATCGCCCGGTGGGGTCGGTCGCCTGCTGGCGCGCGCCGTTCGCGACGACCGCCGAGGGGGGCGTCTCGCCGACGGCCGCGGCGAGCTGCGCCATGGTCAGGCCGGCCATCCAGTCGGGACCGGCGGCAGCCGCCAGGACCGACGCGTTGAACTGCGGCATCGCCTTGTCGATCTGCAAGCGGTAGTCGGCGAAGCCGGCGGCCGCTCCCGGCGCGCCCGCGGCGAACGACGCCGGGATGGTCTCCGGCACCGACTGCGGGGGCTCGGGAACACCGTAGTAGAACGGATCGCACTCGGTGACCACGTTGTTGATCGGCGGCTGGCCCTTCGGGTCGCACGACTCGAGGTAGAAGACGTGCTGCCAGGTCGGGTTGTCGGGATCGCTCAGGATGTTGTCGTACTGCTCGGTCATCATGCGGTTCACCGCGTCGGCCTGGCCGAAGCCGACGCCGCGCGCCACCGGACACTGGTCCTGGCGCTCGAGCGTGATCGGGTCCTGCGCGATGACGGCGCACATGTAGCGGTAGTGGTTGTCGAGCCAGGCGAGCGCGATCGGCATCGAGAAGGAGTCGTCGGCGAAGTCCCGATACCGGTTCGACCAGTCGGCGCCGCTGTAGATCCACATGGTCCCGTGGAAGCCGTCGGCCTGGTGCAGGCCCTGGAAGGTGCTGTCCCAGTCGGGATGCCAGTCCTCCTGGTCCATGCTGGCGCACGACGACATGTGCAGGAACTCGAGGTCCTGGTCGCCGAACGCCATGCTCCCCTGGTAGGCGCCGCAGTCCCCGCTCCCGGCTTCGTCGACCAGCATCTTGGCGGTCCACGCGGTGTTGCCGCCGCCGCCGGAGCCGTGCGTCGCGATGAGGAAGGCGTCCACCTCGTCCGGCTTGTCGTGCAGGTAGTCCTTGCCCCAGGCGACGAGGTCCGGGTCGGTGAATTCGCTGTCGACGACGTAGTTGTTCTTCCACAGCCCGTTCTCGAAGGTCAGCCAGGTCTGGTGGTAGAAGCCGTCGGCGTACCACGAGCCGCCGCCGTGTCCGCCCGGCACCGCCGCGCCGTTGGTGATCTCGTCGTACCAGGCCTGCGCCATGTCCTTCCAGGGACCGCGCGAGGCGGCGTCGCAGCCCATGTTCCAGTGGGTCAGCACCCGGACCATCGCCTCGCGCTCGTTCTCGGCGGGAGGCCCGGCGACTCCTCCCTGGGCCAGGGCGGGGGCGGCCTGCAGGCCGGCGGCGATGAGCATGAGGATCGAGCACGCGAGAGCGGTTCGGATTCGCATCGACGGTCTCCTGTCCACGGGCCGGCCCGGTTGACGGGAGCCGGCCTCGATGGGAGAGACGGAAACCGCGGGACTTTCCCGCCAGGAATCTCATCCGCGCCGCAGGAATCCCGGCGGCGCCGGCGGATCAGGGCCGGGTCAGGGCGGACAGGGCGTCGCGGGTGGTCCTGGTCAGCGGGTGGTCGGCTCCCAGCTTCGCCTCACGAATCGCCAGCGCCCGCCGGTAGAGCCGGGTCGCCTCGGCGGTGCGGCCGGTCGAGGCGCACAGGCGGGCCAGGTTGTGAAGGCCGCCGGCGATCTGCGGACTGTCGGGGCCGGTCTTCTCCCAGATGGCGATGCTGCGGCGGTGCAGGGTCTCCGCCTCGGCGTTTCGCCCCTGTGCGGCGCGCAGGAGCGCCAGGTTGTTGATGACGATGGCGGTGTCGGGATGCTCCGGGCCGGCGGCGCGTTCGGCGATCGAGAGGGCGCGCGCCAGCAGCGGCCCCGCCTCGTCGTAGCGCTTCCGGGTGATGTACAGCATGCCGAGATTGTCGAGCGTCCAGGCGATGAGCGGGTGGTCGGGCGGCAGGACCGCCTCGCGCACCTGAAGCGCGCGCTTGTAGAGGGCTTCCGCCTCGTCGAACCGGCCCATCCTCTTGTAGAGCAGGCCGAGGTTGTTGAACTTGTACCCGAGGTCGGGGTGGTTCGGGCCGAGCGTCTTCTCGGTGATGGCGAGCGAGCGCAGGTACAGGGGCTCGGCGTCGGCGTAGCGTGCCTGGCGGTTGTACACCTCGGCCAGCTCGTTGAGCGTCAGCGAGACCTCGGTGGCCTCGGGGGAGAAGATCCGCTCCCGGATGCCGAGCGCGCGCTTCAGGACCGGTTCGGCCTCGTCGTAGCGCGCCTGTTCGATGAGCGCCTGCCCGAGGCTGGTCAGGGTCTTCGCGACGTCCGCGCCGTCGGCGGGGCCGAGGCGCTCGCGGATCGCCAGGGCCCTGCGATGGAGCGACTCTCCCTCTTCCGGGGCGCCGCGCACGACCGCGAGGGTGCCGAGCGCATCGAGCGCCTCCGCGGATGCGGCGCTGTCGGCGCCGCTGGTCTTCCCGGCCAGCGTCAGGGCGTCCCGCAGGAGCGGCTCGGCGGCGTCGTACAGACCGAGGTTGATGTACACCTGTCCCATCACCTGCATCAGGCGGGCCTGCACCTCGGGCTGGCTCTCCAGCTCGGGGCCGATGCGCTTCGCCGCGTCGTCGAGGAGCGCCCGCGCCGTCACCGTGCTGCCGCGCGCCTCGCCCGGGTCGGAGACGCCGAAGAGGCGGACGAGGAAATCGGAGACCTGGCGCGCCGTCTCGGCCTCGTGCGCCGCGGTGCCCTCGGCCGCGCGCGCCCGGATGAGATTGGCGCTGGCGCGTTCGTACAGGATCGCCATGGAGAGGCCGAACCCGACGAGCAGCGTCAAGACCGTCGCGGCGAACGCCGTGGCGACGCGGTTGCGGCGCACGAACTTGCGCGCCCGGTAGAGCGTCGTGCCCCGCCGCGCGCGCACCGGCTCCGAGGCCAGCGCGGCCTTCAGGTCATTGGCGAGGTCGAGCGGCGTCGCGTAGCGCCGATCCGGCTCCTTGCGGACCGCCTGCATGACGATGGCGTCGAGATCGCCCTGGAGCCGCCGGGCGAGCGCCGCGGGGGTGGACGATCGCGCCGCGGCCCTGGCCTCGACGGCGCGCGCGGTGTCACCGGCCGAAAGCGCGCCGCCCGGCCGGGGCCGCAGGGCGGCGACGCTCGGCGGCGGCGGGTCGATGTCGCAGACGACGCGCTCCGCCTGCGTCGCCGTCGCCCCGTCGAGCGGCTGCGCCCGCGCCCCGGTCAGCAGCTCGTACAGCAGCAGGCCGATCTGGTAGACGTCCGAGGCGGTGGTGACGGGTCCGCCGCGCACCATCTCGGGGGAGGCGTACTCCGGCGTCATCGGGCGGACGTCGGTCCGGGTGAGCGGCTCCTCGCCGGCCTCCGGGTGCAACCCGATCGGCTTGGCGATGCCGAAGTCGAGCAGCTTCACCTCGCCCGCGCGCGAGATCAGGATGTTGCCGGGCTTGATGTCGCGGTGCACGAGCAGGCGCGCGTGGGCGTGCTGCACCGCCGCGGCCACCGTGCACACGAGCGCGATGCGCGCGTCGACCTCGAGCCGCAGCCGGTCGCAGTGCGCGTCGATGCGCTCGCCGTCCACGAGCTCCATCGCAAAGTAGGGACGGCCGTCGTCGGTTCGGCCGCCATCCAGCAGGCGCGCGATGTTGGGATGGTCGAGCGAGGCGACCATCTGCCGCTCGCGCTCGAACCGCCGGACGAGCGCATCCGACAAAGCACCAGGCACCGCGATCTTGAGGGCCACCTGCTGCGTGAAGCCCCCTTCGGCGCGCTCGGCCAGGTACACCACGCTCATGCCACCGCGGCCGATCTCGCGCACCACGCGGAACGCTCCGACGCGCGCGTCGGCGCGGGCCGGCTCGAAACGGCGCAGGAGCGCGCCGCCGAACGCGCCGGCGAGCGCGCTCCCCGGAGCGAGGCCGGTCGGATCGCCGGCGGCGTCTTCGAGGAGCGCCAGGACCTCCGCGGCCAGCGCCGCGTCGCCGCCGGCCGCCGCGCGGACGAAGGCGGGACGGTCGGCCGCGGGGAGATCGAGCGCGTCGCGCAGGATCGCGTCGGCCCGGGCCCGGGCATCGGCGTCCGTGCGGCCGCGGTCGTCGTTCATCGGACCGGGGGTGTCGAAGGGCCCGGGGATCCCGGCGGAGTTCCTCCACCCAGGGCGCGCTTCAGCCACGCGCGCGCCCGCGCCCAGTCCCGCTGCACCGTGCGCAGCGGGAGCGCCAGCGCCTCGGCGGTCTCCTCTTCGGTGAGGCCCGCGAAGAAGCGGCACTCGACGAGCTGCGGCAGGTGCGGGTCGAGCGCGCCGAGCCCCGCGAGCGCCTGGTCGACCGCGAGGATCTCCTCGGCGCGCGACTCGACCGCGGCGCCCTCGTCGTCGAGGGTGGCGGAGCGCACCCCGCCCCCGCGCTTGGCCGCGCCGCGCTCGCGCGCGTAGTCGACGACGATCTGCCGCATGGCGCGCGCCGAGACCGCGAAGAAATGGCCGCGCCCCTCCCAGACGGCGCGCGAGCTCCCGGCCAGGCGCAGGTAGGCCTCGTGCACGAGCCCGGTCGTGTCGAGGGTCCGCCCGCGCCCGCCCTCGCCGGCGAGCTGCCGGCGGGCCAGCCGGTGCAGGTCGTCGTAGACCAGCGGCATCAGCCGGTCGAGCGCGCCGCGGTCGCCGCCGCGATGCGCGCGCAGGAGCGTCGAGATGGTGTCGCGGTCGTCCATCGGCGTCTTTCCCCGGAAGCTTGGCCGGATGATACGCCAGCGCCGGTCCGCCGGGGCGGGAGGCGGCCATGGCGGAAACAGGGCTAAACTTCAGGGGAAATGCAGGGTCCCGGCCAGGATCTGAGGCAGGTGCGCGAGGCGCACGGCAGGACGATCGAGGAGATGGCTGAGGCGACGGGCATCCGCCTCCCTTTCCTCACCGCCCTCGAGCAGGATGCGTTCGATTCCCTCCCCGGCCGCGGCTTCGGCAAGCTCTACATCCGCGCCTATTCCGAGGTCCTCGGCTTCGACCCCCGGCCGATGATCGACGCCTACGATCGCGCCATCCGCGAGTTGGACGCCGCGGCGCCGGCCTCGGAGCCGGAGGGTTCGTCGCGTCCCGCCAATGGCGTGCTCGCGCGCTGGCGGTCGGAGCTGATCGCCAGGCGCGCCGAGGCCGGCGACTCCGGAGGGTCGGAAGAGGACCTGACCTTCGACCTGCTCGAACCCGTGGCAGAAGCCGGGGCCGGGTCCGGGCGCATCGAGGAACCGCGGATGTCTCCAGCGCCGGCGACGGCGGGCCCCGTCGAAACCGTTTCGCCGTCCCGTCCGGCGCAGATGCGGTGGTGGCCGGGAGCCGCGCTTCTCGCCGTCGTCCTGTTGCCCCTCACGGCCTACTTCGTCTCCTCGAAATCCTCGCGATCGACGCGCGCTTTGGCGCCGGTTGCGGCCCGGCAGGAGCCGGCGGTGGAGAAGTCCATCGCTCCGCCACCGTCTCTGCCTCCCAAGGTGGCGCCGGGACCGCAGGCCGTGGAGCCTCCGCCGACCGCCGCTCGCTCCTCCACGTCGTCCTCCCTGCAGGTGGCGGAATCGGGGGTCGGGCTCCGGATCGTCGGCACGCGCCTGGAAGGAGAGGGCGATCGCTTCACGGCGGGCCAGCGCGTCACGTTCGCGACGCGCATCCTCGGCGGCGCGTCGGGCGACCACATCCGCCACGTGTGGCTGCGCGACGGCAAGGTGGAGCAATCGATCCGCCTGCGCATCGGCGGCGCGAGTTGGCGCACCTGGAGCACCAAGACCCTGGGCCGTCCCGGTGCCTGGACCGTGGAAGCGCGCGACGAGCAGGATCGCGTGCTTGCCCACGCCGATCTCACCGTCGCGCCCTAGGACAGGCTCCCGGGGAGATCCACGGTCGCCTTCGCACCCGAGCCTCCAGCCGGTCTCATTTTGGTCAGGGGGCGGGCCCGCGGAAGGTCGGGTGGTCCGGCGGCGACCGGCTTGCCGACACGGACCGGCGCTCGATTGCCGGGTCCTTGACGCGCGGAGGATTTCGTCGATCGGCGCTTGCCGCGCGCGCTCACCGTCCTCACATTCTCTGAAACGTTCGGCGCGGGAGTATCCGGCTGACGGCCTCTCCCGCGTGTCGACGCAAAGGGGAGGACGTGATGCCGCTCGATTCCCGGAGATGTTCCCCAGGGCTCTCAGGCGCGGCGCGAAGCCGCGCTCTCGTCCTGGTCGCGGCCGGCGCGGTCGTCATCGCGGGCGGAGGTTCGACCGCCTGCGTCTCGACCGGCCGGCTCTACCAGGTCGAGCAGGAACGCGACGCCTACAGGACCCAGGCCGAAAAGGCGGCGCAGGACAAGAAGGCGCTCGAAGATCAGCTGGCGCAGAAACAGAACCAGGAAAGCCACCTCGACGCCAGGCTGAAGGAGAGCGAGGACGAGGCCCGCAAACTTCAGGAAACTTACGACGGTCTCGTGGAGAGCCTGAAGAAGGAGCTGAAGGCGGGCCAGATCGAAGTGACGCAGCTGCGCGACGGCCTGCGGGTCAATGTGTCCCAGGACATCCTGTTCGACTCCGGCTCCGCCGCGCTCGACAAGAACGGCATCGAGGTGCTGGGCCGGGTCGCCAGCCAGCTCAAGAAATCGTCGCACCAGATCCTGGTCATCGGGCACACCGACAACAAGCAGGTCGGCGCGGCGCTCGCCAGGAAGTACCCGTCGAACTGGGAGCTGGCCGGGGCGCGCGCTTCGAGCGTCGTCCGGCTCTTCGGCGATTCGGGACTCCAGAGCAAGCGGATGCTCGCCGTTTCGGTGGCGGACACCCAGCCGGTCGCGTCCAACAAGAGCGAGGAAGGACGAGCGAAGAACCGCCGGATCGAGATTCGGCTCCGGCCGAACCCGCCCGACGACAAGCGCTCCTAGACCGCAGCGATGCAGGTCCGGCGGACGGCGTTCCCGCGCGCCGGGACCAGAGTGGAGGGGATCATGGCTGAAGACTCGAACGACTTCCGACGAGGCGGGCGCGCGACGCGCCGTGCCATGACCCTTCCCGCCCTGGCCCTGGCCGCGGCCGCCGCCGTCGGGCCGGCGGGCTGCGTCTCCAACGCCCGGTATACCGAGGTCCAGCAGGAGCGGGATCTCTGCACGACGCGGTACGAGCAGCTGCGCTCCCAGGTCGAGAACGCCCATCAGACCGGCGAAGTCCTGGCGCGGGAGAAGACTGCGCTGGCGGGCGAGAAGACGCTTCTCGAGGCGAAGGTCGCGAACCTGCAGACGCAGGGAGAGCAGCTCGACACCCTGCTGCGTCAGCGGGACGAGGAAGCCGTCCGTCTGCAGCAGACCTACGACGGACTGGTGTCCAGCCTCAAGGAGGAGCTGAAGACGGGACAGGTCGAGGTCCGGCAGCTCCGCGATGGGCTGCGTGTCAATGTCGCCCAGGACATCCTGTTCGACTCCGGTTCGGCGGAGCTGGACGCGAAAGGAATCGAGGTCCTCAAACGCGTGGCCTCCCAGCTCGAGAAGACCTCACATCAGATCGTGGTGACGGGGCACACCGATGACCGACCGATCGGTCCGGCCCTGGTGAAACAGTACCCGACCAACTGGGAGCTGGCAGGAGCCCGGGCGGCGAGTGTCGTCCGCCTCTTCAACGGCTCCGGTCTTCCCGCCAAGCGCCTGCTCGCCGTCTCGATGGCCGACGTCCACCCGGTCGCCTCCAACACATCCATCGAGGGGCGTGCGAGGAACCGCCGCATCGAGATCCGGCTGCGCCCGGTCGTTGCCGAGGAGT
>DASYQE010000261.1:0-22960 GCA_036005805.1 Candidatus Polarisedimenticolia bacterium
GGTGGAGGAGCAGGCGGCCGGACAGGCCTCGGGATCGCAGGGGGCGACCGACGACGACCCGAGCGCCCAGAGCGGCATCGCCGATGTGCACAGCGGAGCCACAGGCACGGCGCTGGACGGAACGTCGTACAGCGAGTGGTAAGGGGCGGGAAAGGCCGATTTTCCGGCCTCTTGGACGGGGAGATCATGCGACACTCTGGGGTGAAGGACGCAGTGAGAGGGGTGCAGACGATGAGGAAACACCGTGGGCTGTTCGCCGTGCTGTGCGCCGGGACGCTTCTCCTGGGAGCGCTCGCTTGCGAGGATTCCGACAAGGTCCCGCCCGAGGACTCGACCATCAGCCTGGCGGCCAACCCGGCGACCATCCTGATCTCGAACGGACAGCAGGCGGGTCCGGTCAACATCCTCGCCACGGTCTACAACGGCATCGGCGTCCCCTTGAAGGGGCAGGACGTCCGCTTCACCCAGACTTCGGGCGACCTCACGCCCCCGCCCGGTATCCCGGTGAGGACCGACGATCTCGGCAACGCCGTGACGACGCTCAACAACGCCACCACCAACACCACGATCACGGCGAAGTCGGGCAAGGCGACCGCGACGCTCCAGCTCCAGACGACGACCTGCAACATCTCGACCGTCGAGATCGATCCCACGGTGCTCAATTTCACCGCCTGCGCCGACTCGCTCGCCTTGACCGCGACCGTGACCGACACGACCGGCGATCCGTGCGTGAACGTCAGCGTGGCCTTCAAGCTGGTCGACGGACCCACCCCCCCGGGGGACGAGGACGTCACCATCAATATCAGCCCCGGAAGCGTCCGCACCGACAGCGCCGGCCAGGCCACGACCCAGGTGAGCCTGGGCCAGGCGGACTGCGACACGAAGTGCCCCGGTCTGGATTGCAATCCCAGCGGGCGTGTGATCACGGCGACCTCGGGCGCGACGACGAGCGGCGACGTGGCCATCAACACCAGCATCCCGTAGCTTCGGGGAGGACGTCGTGCAGACCGCAGGCGTGCGCCGCAGGAAAAACGAAGAAGGGGCGCTGCTCATCATCCTGATGGTCGGGGTGGCGGTCGCCATGGTCGCGATCGCGACGGCGTTCCAGTCGTGGTCGATCGTCTGGCGGCGGGACAGCGAAGAAGAGCTCATCTTCCGCGGGCAGCAGTACGCCGACGCCATCAAGGCGTACCGCAAGGAGCACGGCAACCAGTGCCCTCCCAACCTCGAGGAGCTGATGAAGCCGGGGCCGCGGCAGGTGCGCTACATCCGCAAGCTGTTCAAGGACCCGGTGAACAAGGGCGGCAAGTGGGGGCTGCTGTATCTCATGCCGGCGGGCAACGCCATCTACGATCCGGTGGCGGCGCAGGTGGCGAAGTCCCAGAAGGAAAACGGCGCCGGAAACGACAGCGACGTGATGAGCGGGAGCGGCCAGGCGGGCGTGACCCTGATCAGCGACCCGATGGGAACCGGGCTGCAGCAGGGGGGCATGGGCATCGGGGCCACGGGGAACATGCCGCAGAGCAACGGTGTGATCGCGGGAGGCGGCGCGAACCAGGGGCCCCTCAGAAACATCCCGGGCGGCGGTTTCGGGGGCGTGCGCCCCACCCCGGGGACGGGAGGGATGGGAGGGATGGGCGGCATCGGCCAGATGGCGCTGCCGCCGCCGATGCCCGCCTCCACCATGGACGACGACAAGACCGTCAGCGAGCCGCCCATCGGCTGGCCCATCATCGGCGTCATCAGCCGCGCCGGCGGCAAGGCTGCCGAGGATACCTATAAGATTTACAAGGGACACGAGCACGTGAACGAGTGGCAGTTCCACGCGCTCGACCAGGGTCCGGATCAGACCCAGGCGCCGCAGGGGACCATCCCCGGCGGCTCGCCGCCTCCGTTCATCGGGCCCGGCTTCGGGGGAAACGGGCCCATCGGAGGCATCGGCAACGGCGGTCGGGTTGCGCCCGGCGGCCGGCAGAACATGGGGAACAACGGGCCGAACAACAACTGGAACAACATGGGCAACGGGACCAACCCGTGGATGCCCGGGGGCAACCGCAACAAGCCGGGCGGCGGCGGCAACCCGTAAGTCACTTCAAAGAGGCGACGTCACCCTCCCGATGATCGTCATGAAATTCGGCGGCACCTCGGTGGCGGGGGCCGCACAGATGCGCCAGGTGGCGCAGATCCTCCGGCGCTTCGCGCGCCGGAAGCCGGTGGTCGTGGTGTCGGCGCTCGCCGGGGTCACCGACGAGCTGCTCGCCCTCGCCAAAGCGGCGGCGCGCGACCGCACCGGTGAAATCCGCCGCCTGACCCTGAGCCTGAAGCGCCGGCACGAGGAGACCGCCCGCGCCCTCGGCCTGGAGCGCGACCAGGGGCCCTACGGGGCCGCCGCCGGAGAGCACTGGCGCACCGGCCTCTACGACAATCTCGACGAGCTGCGCGAGGTCCTGCAGGGGATCACGCTCCTGCACGAGAGCGGCAAGCGCAGCCTCGACCTCGTCATGTCGTTCGGCGAGCGGCTGTCGGCGCGCCTGCTGGCGGCCTATCTCGTGCGCATCGGCCTTCCGGCCCGGGACGTGGACGCGCGCGACATCGTCGTCACCGACGACACGCATGGCGGGGCGCACGTGGACATCGCGGCCACCGGCCGCCGCGTCCGCCGCACCCTGCGGCCGCTTCTGCGCGCCGGGCGGATGCCGATCGTCACCGGCTTCATCGGGCGCAGCCGCCAGGGCGCGACCACCACCCTCGGCCGCAGCGGCAGCGACTACACGGCGGCGCTTCTGGGCGAGGCGCTGCGCGCTGACGAGATCTGGGTCTGGAAGGAAGTGGACGGCGTGTGCACCGCCGACCCGCGCATCGTCGCCGGGGCGCGCGTCGTGCCGCGCCTGTCGTACGCCGAGGCGGCGGAGCTGTCGCACTTCGGCGCGCAGGTGATCCACCCGCGCACCATGCAGCCGGCGCGCCGGGCCGGCATCCGCATCCGCATCAAGAACACCTTCCGCCCCGGGGGCGCCGGCACCGTCATCGGCATGCGGCCGGGACGGCGGGGCGGGCCGCTGCTCGTCGGCGGCCTCAAGGGCGTGGCGCTCGTCACCATCGAAGGCAGCGGCATCTACGGCCGGCCCGGGATGGTGCTGCGGCTGCTGTCGCCGGTGGCGGTCGCCGGCGCGAGCATCTACATGCTGTCGATGTCGTCGTCGGAGTACAGCATCTCCTTCGCCATCGCCGAGGCGGACGTGGACCGCACCGCGCGGGCGCTGGAGCAGGACTTCCGCGAGCAGGGCTTCCTCGGAGAGGACGTGGTCCGGCTGACGATCGAGCGGGACATGGCGCTGATGTCGATCGTCGGCGCCCACATGCGCGGGCAGCAGGGCATCGCCGGTCGCATCTTCAGCGCGCTGGGGGATCGGGGGGTGAACGTCGTGGCGATCGCGCAGGGGTCTTCCGAATACAACATCACCGTCATCATGAAGGCCTCGTCGATGGAGCGGGCGGTGCGGGCGGTGCACGATCGGCTCAACGCCGGCCGGCTGCCCTCCGTGCGCGCGCGACCCGTGCTGGCGGTCTCCCGGTGAAGGGAGCCGGAAAGAAGACGGGCGCCGGCCGCATCCCGGTGGCGATTCTCGGCGCCACAGGCTCCGTCGGGCAGCGCTTCGTGTCGCTGCTCGACCGGCACCCGTGGTTCCACGTGACCGCGCTGTGCGCGTCGGACCGGTCGGCGGGCAAGCCCTACCGCGAGGCGGCGCGCTGGCACCTCGACAAGCCGATGCCGGAGTGGGCGGCGGAGATGCGCGTGCTGCCGTGCGAGCCCGGGATGGACGCGCGGCTGGCGTTCTCGGGGCTCGACGCGTCGGTCGCGGGCGAGATCGAGACCGCCTTCGCCGGCGCCGGGCACGCGGTGGTCTCCAACTCCAAGAACCACCGGATGGATCCGGACGTGCCGCTGCTCGTGCCGGAGATCAACTCGGGGCACCTCGAGCTGCTGAAGGCGCAGCGGGGGCGTTACGGCAACGGCGGCTTCATCGTCACCAACCCGAACTGCTCCACGGTCGGCCTGGCGATGGCGTCGGCGCCGCTCCATGCCGCGTTCGGGATCAAGACCATCGTGGTCGCGACGCTGCAGGCGGTGAGCGGCGCGGGGTACCCGGGCGTCGCCTCGGTGGACATCCTCGACAACGTCATCCCGCACATCGGCGGGGAAGAAGAGAAGATCGAGAGCGAGACGCGCAAGATCCTCGGGGCTGTGCGCAAGCCGGCCGGTTTCACCGTCAGCGCCCACTGCCACCGGGTGCACGTCTCCGACGGGCACACGCTGGCGGCGTCGTTCGCGCTGAAGCAGAAAGCGACGCCGGCGCAGGCGGCGCGGGCGCTGCGCGACTACACCTCGCCGCTCGCCGAGCTGGGGCTGCCGAGCCTGCCGCCCCATCCGATCGTCGTGCGCGACGAAGCCGACCGGCCGCAGCCGCGCCACGACCGCGAAGCCGGCGGCGGGATGGTCGTCACCGTCGGCCGCATCCGCGAGTGCCCGGTCTTCGATCTGCGGCTGGTCGCGCTGGTGCACAACACGATCCGCGGCGCGGCGGGAGTCGCCATCCTCAACGCCGAGCTGCTCAAGGCGGAAGGGCACCTGTGAGCGAGCCGGGCGCGGGAGAGCGCGGCGCGACCGCCGGGTTGGTCCGGGTCTTCGCGCCGGCCTCCATCGCCAACCTGGGGCCGGGGTTCGACTGCCTCGGGGTGGCGCTCGACGGGCCCGGGGACGTCGTGACCGCGCGGCGGCGCGACGGAGGCAAGCCCGGGGTCGAGATCACCTCGATCACCGGCGACGCCGCGGGGATTCCGCTCCTGGCGGAGGAGAACTGCGCCGGGCGCGCGGCCCTGGCGGTGCTGCAGCAGATTCCCGGGAAGGCGGGGCGCGAGGTCTGCGTCGAGCTGACCATCCACAAGGGGCTGCCGCGCGGCAGCGGCCTCGGGTCGAGCGCCGCGTCGGCGGTCGCAGGGGCGGTGGCGGCGCACCTGCTGCTCGACTCGCCCGTCGGGCGACACCAGCTGCTCGAAGCGGCGCTCGAAGGCGAGATGGTCGCGAGCGGCGGGCGCCATGCCGACAACCTGGCGGCGTCGCTGCTCGGCGGCTTCACCATCGTGCGCAGCCACGACCCGCTCGACGTCACCCGGCTCGAGGCGCCGCCGCAGGCCCGCTTCGTCGTGGTGCTTCCGGAGATGGAAATCTCGACGCGCTACGCCCGGTCGATCCTGCCCGAGATGGTGCCCCTGGCCGATGCGGTGTCGAACGCGGCGCACGCCGCGGCGCTGGTGGCGGCCGTGGCGCGCGCCAACGTCGCCGACCTCGGCCGCGCCATCGTGGACCGGGTCATCGAGCCGGCGCGGCGGCATCTCATCCCCGGGTTCGACGAGGTCAAGCGGGCGGCGATGGAGGCCGGGGCCTGCGGCGCGTCGATCTCCGGCGCGGGCCCGGCGGTCTTCGCCGTCGCGACGCCCGACAAGGCGGACGCCGTCGCCGCGGCGATGCACGCCGCCTTCAGCCGCCACGGCCTGGGCGCGCGGCACTTCATCTGCCCTCCCGACAACCGTGGCGCCCGGCGGGTGGACGCGTAAGGTCGCATGTCCTCCGCGCTGCGCTGCATCGCGTGCGGGAAGGCCTACCCCCTGTTCGAGATCCGCTACGCGTGCGATGCCTGCGGCGACCTGCTCGAGGTCGCGCACGACCGGGCGGCGCTGCAGGCGCGCGACGGCGCCGGCTGGCGGGCGCTCTTCGAAGAGCGGCTGCGCACGCTCGACGGGCCGCACCGCAGCGGCGTGTGGCGCTATCACGAGCTGATCCTTCCGGACCTCGCGCTCGACGAGGTCGTGACCATGCCCGAGGGGAACACCAACCTCTATCGCGTGCCGCGGCTCGAGACGGCATCGGACACCGCCTCGGTGCGGGTCAAGCACGAGGGGGAGAACCCGACCCTGTCGTTCAAGGACCGCGGCATGACCGCCGGCGTGTCGTTCGCCCGGCGCGTCGGGGCGCGGGTGGTGGCGTGCGCCTCGACCGGGGACACCTCGGCGGCGATGGCGGCGTACGCCGCGCGGGTGCCGGGGATGCGCGCCGTCGTGGTGCTGCCGAGACACCAGGTCACGCTCGAGCAGCTGGCGCAGCCGATCGCCTCGGGGGCGCTGACCGTGTCCCTGCCGACCGACTTCGACGGCTGCATCCGCATCCTGCGCGAGGTGTGCGCGCGGCGGCCGCTGTACCTGTTGAACTCCGTGAATCCCCTGCGCATCGAGGGGCAGAAGGCGATCGCCTACGAGATCGCGCAGCAGTGCGGTTGGGACCTGCCGGAATGGGTGGTCGTGCCGGTCGGCAACGCCGGCAACATCTCGGCCATCGGGCGCGGCTTCGACGACCTGGTCGAGCTGGGCGTGGTGGCCCGGCGGCCGCGGCTGCTCGGGGCGCAGGCGGAGGCGGCGTCCCCCCTGGCGCGGGCCGAGCGCGAGGGCTTCCGCGAGCGCGTGCGCGTCACCGCGGGCCCGACCTCGGCGACGGCGATCAAGATCGGCGACCCGGTGTCGTACGACAAGGCGGTGCGGGCGGTGCGCGCCTCGGGCGGGCACTTCGTCGCCGTCTCGGAGCAGGAGATCCACGACGCCAAGGCGCTGGTCGATTCAGATGGTGTCTCCATCTGCCCGAACAGCGCGACCGCGGTCGCCGGGTTCGTCAAGGCGCGTGCCGCGGGGACCATCGCGCGCGACGAGCGCATCGTCATCGTGGCGACGGCGCACGGATGCAAATTCAGCACTGCGACGATCGGGTACCATGGCGGGAGCCTGCCGGGCATCCGTCCGGCACGGGCCAACCGGGTCGTCGAGATCGAAGCCGAGCCCCGCGCCCTCGAGGAGCTGCTCGAGGCAGGGGAGGAGAGCGAACGATGACCCGGAAGACCAGGAAACGAAAACCCGTTCGAAAAGCCAAGACCCCGCGCGCCCGCGCGGCGACAAGGAAGCCGCGCCGCAGCGCGGCGAAGCCCCCCTCGAAGCCGCTGTGCGCGGCCGACCTGATGACGCGCGAGCCGATCACCGTGCCGCAGGAGATGACGGTGGCGGAGCTGTGCGATCTGTTCCAGGAGCGCAACATCAACGGCGCGCCGGTGGTGGACGAGAAGGGGCAGCTCGTCGGCGTCGTGGCGCAGGACGACATCATCTATGGCGCCATGGGACGCGCCGATCGCGACGATGGGCAGGCGCAGGCCGCAGCGGGGCAGGCCGAAGCGGCCGCCAAGGCCGGCGCGTCCGGCGATCAGTCTCCGTCGCGGCGGCGGCGGCGCGGCATGGTGGAGGCGCTGCGCGGGCGGGACCTGCGCGCCGTCCCGGAAGCGCGGCCGCGTCCGGGAGAGCGGGCGTTCTGGGCCGACCAGCGCAGCGGCGACGACCCGATGCGCATGCCGGTGCGGGCCATCATGACGAGCCCGGCCATCTCGGCCGAAGAGAAGACGCCGATCACCGACTTGTGCAGCGTGATGTGGAGCCTGCGCATCCATCGCGTGCCGGTGGTGCGCGGCGGGAAAGTGACGGGGCTCATCTCGTCGATGGACCTCTGTCGCGCCATCCTCAACGGCCAGATCAAGGTGTAGCGGGTGCGTCGTCCCGTGGCCATCGTGGTCGGGTGTCTGCTCTCGGCGGCGGCGGTCACGGGCTGCCGCTCGAAGTCCGGCGCGTCTTCCATCCTCAAGGACAAGGACGAAGTGCTGTTGCAGCGCGTGCTGCCGCCGGCGCTCGGCGACGGGGCCATGGCGCTCGTCGTGAAGGGCGGGGACGGGGAAGTCGAGCTCCGGCTGGCGGAGCGGCGCGCGGGCGGAGCCCTGACGGTGACGCACACCTCGCGGCCCGGGGACGAGTTCAGGAACCTCAGCGTCGAGGACGTGACCGGCGATGGGAAGCCCGAGGTGACCACGACCTGGCTCGGCGGGCAGCTCGAGGTCATCGAGGTGCTCGGCCGTGACGCGCAGGGGGCGTGGAAGGCGCTGCTCCAGAATGGCGGGCAGACGATCGAAGAACGGCGGCGCTCCGAGGGCGCGGCGTCGTTCTGGATCACCAGCCGCACCTACGAGGAAGAGACCGGGCAGCCGCCGGTGTACCAGACGACCATTTTCGACTGGAACGGGACCGTGTTCGCCGAATCCCGCCACTGACCCGCCGCATCCGCCACGGATCCCATGGCGGGACGACATTTGACAACCGCGACGCCGGCGTCGTATAAGCCCGCCACGGGTTAAGGAATCCTTAGAAAGCCGCGCTCTACGGCAACAGTTCCATTAGGGGGGAACTCCATGCTCTCGAGACGCTGGAAGTATCCTGTCTCCGTCGCGGCGACTCTCGCCGCCGTCGCCGTCCTCACCGTCGTGCCGGTGCCGTCCGAAAGGATGGCGCCGCCGCGCTGCGACGTGGACCTGAAGGGCAAGGTCCAGGTCGAATTCGCGATTCCGGAAGGGATCGCGCCGGGCGCGACCGTCCCGATCGCCGGGTCGATCGTCATGCGCGAGGACGCCGCCGACCTGCTGCTGAAGGCCGACGTGCGCGGGCCGGTCGAGGTGAGTCTCGACCCGATCCCCGCGGGGCCGCGCTTCGCGGGCGACACGGTGCCGTTCACCGCCACCGCGACCTACAAGGGCACAGGCGAGACCTCGATCGTTTTCGCCGCCGAGACGCGCGCCTGGGACGGGAGCGTGCTGAACCACGACAACCGCAGCCTCGACGCGCTGGTGCGCGACGATCGCTCCTTCGCCGGGGTCGGCGGCATCCTGCCGCTGAAGCTGCGCGCCCTGCGCGAGGACGCCGAGCGCGGGTGGATCACGACCGACGAGCTGGTGGCGCGACGCCACGCCCTGTCTCAGGGAGTCCGCCTGGCGGAGCCGCCGGCCGTGGTGGCTCCCGGGGCCTCCCCGGCGATGGCGGAGAGCCTCAACATGCTGGTCGGGGCGCCCCCCAAG
Organism: Candidatus Polarisedimenticolia bacterium; assembly: GCA_036005805.1. Lineage (GTDB taxonomy): Bacteria > Acidobacteriota > Polarisedimenticolia > Gp22-AA2 > Gp22-AA2 > DASRAU01. Next base: position 8,991 of record DASYQE010000261.1, read on the forward strand.
GGGTACGCCCGGGTCCGCAGCAGCAGCACCACCCGCATGCTCGACGGCAGCATCAACATCCACGGCAACGCCACCTGGACCGATCAGAACGGCATGAGCCACCCGGTGTACGGCGCCAACATCCAGATCTGGGACTCGGATTTCGGGTTCGACGAGTTCGTCGACACGGCGGTGACCGACAGCAACGGCGACTACGACATCACGGTGAACAACGACGACGGCACCCTGCAGGGGGACCGGGACATCTACGTCCGCTTCGTCACGTTGAACTCCTGGATCGACACCTTCCCGGACGGCGGCGACACCTACTCGTCCGATTCCAGCACCCACGACGAGACCCCGGGCGGCTCGACCATCGTCGAGAACTTCAACTTCGGCATGGGCAACTTCTCGGACGCCTGCTCCATCTTCGAGGCGGCCACCTGGATCGCCGCCTACATCGCCTTCGACGCCAACGGGTCGGCCTTCTCGCAGCTCGAGGTCGAGTGGCCGAGCGGCGATGACGGATCGTTCTACGACGGCAAGCTGAACATCGAGCAGGACGACCGCTGGGACTGGGACACGGTGCACCACGAGTTCGGCCACTTCGTCATGGACGAGCTGGACATCGAGGACAACCCGGGCGGCAAGCACAACATCGGCGACTGCATCGTCGACAAGCACGACGACGACAAGAGCGAAGGCAACCGGCTGGCGTGGGGCGAAGGCTGGCCGACCTACTTCGGCACCAGCGGCCAGTTGGAGATGAGCATGGCCGCGCTGAACGTGCCGCGCGTCGGCGACGCGCAGTACGACGACCTCGAGGACACCTCGGTTTCCTACGGCATGGACACGCAGGACAGCGACGGCCGCGGCGAGGACAACGAAGTCGCCGTGCAGCGGCTGCTGTGGGACCTGTACGACTCGAACAACGACGGGCGCGACACCATCAGCCGCTCGGACAACTCGATCTGGAACGCCATCGCGGGGGCGGCCGGCAGTCCGCACATCCTGTCGCACTACTGGCAGGCGCTGCGCGCGGGGCAGTCCGACGCCGACCAGATCCTGATGGGCAAGATCGCCACCGATCAGCAGATCGGCCCGAAGCTGACCGGGCCGGTGCTCGGGGCGCTCATCTCCCCGGCGAACAACAACTTCTCCTGGTCGGGCCTCGTCGGCTGTCCGGATTCCTACACGGCGGACAAGTTCGACCTCAAGTTCTTCAACGCCTCGACCAAGGCGACGATCCTGACCAAGGCGGGGCTGGGGACGGCCTCGCACGTCCTGTCCGACGCCGACATCACCACCATCGCGTCGCAGACGCACAACATCCTGTGGGGCGTCGAGGGCTACCACACGCCGTCGCCGTCGACCGGCCCCTATCTCGGCGAGACCTTCACGGCGACGATCAACACGCCGCCCGTGGCCGACGCCGGGACCGACATCACCGTCGAGTGCACCTCGCCGACGACGACGCCGGTGCAGCTCAACGGCACCGGGTCGAGCGACGCCGACGGCGACACCCTGACCTACGCCTGGACGGCTTCGGGCGTCACCTTCGACGACGCGACCTCGGCGACGCCGACCGGCGGGTTCCCGATCACGCTGACGGCCGCCACGCTGAAGGTGTCCGACGGCATCCAGGACGACACGGACACCGTCAACGTGACCGTGCAGGACACCACCGACCCGGTCATCGACTGCCCGGATGACATCGTCGTCGAGTGCTCGACCATCGGCGGCGCCGAGGCGACCGACCCGCAGCTCGTCCCGTTCTTCACGGGGGTGTCGGCGACCGACGTCTGCGACGACGACGTGACCCTCACGAACAACGCGCCGTCGTTCTTCCCGCTCGGCGACACCATCGTCAAGTTCACCGCCGAGGACAACCACACCAACACGTCGGACTGCACCGCGAAGGTGACGGTGCAGGACACGACCCCGCCGGACATCTCGCTGTCCCTCGACCCGCAGGCGATGTGGCCGCCGAATCACACGCTGCGGACCATCAACGCCTCGCTCGAGGTGTCGGACGTCTGCGACCCGAACCCGGCGGTGACGCTCGTGTCGATCACCAGCAACGAGCCGGACAACGGGCTCGGGGACGGTGACACCGCGAACGACATCCAGAACGCGGCGTACGGCACCGACGACCGGGAGTTCTCGCTGCGCGCCGAGCGCTGGGGCAAGGGGAGCGGGCGGCGCTACACGGTCACGTACCAGGCCACCGATGCCAGCCACAACTCGGCCCAGGACGGCGACGTCGTGGTCGTGCCGCAGCGCAGCATCCTGCAGAGCAACGCCTTCCGCGGCGACCGGGGCGGATCCGGCGGGACGTCCACAGGCTCGCGGCCGGGCACCGGCGGCGGTGTGACGGGCGTCGGAACGAGCCCGACCGGTGGCGCGATCCAGCCCGGCAGCACGAAGAAGCAGGCCCAGAAGAGTGCGAAGCAGAGTCCCAAGGGGAAGAAGCCAGCGAAGCCGTGACACGCTGGCCGGGATCGGTTCGGCGGGCGGCCTCCCGATGAGGGGGGCCGCCCGTTTTTTCCTGGTCGGGGTCGTGAGCCTGGCCTGTGCCGACGGACGCACCTCGGTGGGCGGCGCGGCCGGCGCCGGTGCAATCGATTGCCAGGCGCCGCCGGGGAAAGCGGTGACCGTCTTCCTCGAGGGGGCGCACTTAGACCCGCGCGCCGCGACCTTCCATGGCGTGACGTTCGGCGCTGCGGAGCCCGGAAGTGTGCCGCGCTATCCCTTCACCGCGAGGGATGCGGCGCAGCCGGGCGGTCAGGTGGAGCGACGACTCGCCTTTTTCGACCCCGGCGGTGCGCTGCCCGTCATCGCGGGGCGCGCGTATGACCTGGCGGTCGAGATGGTGATGGGGGAGCCGTCGGCGGGTGCGATCGTGCTCTCCGACGCCGACGGGCTCGTGCTGGCGGCGGCGAGCGACACGGGGCTGGGGGAGAACGTCCTGGCGGCGGGGCCGCCCGGGTTCACGCTGCGCCTCGTCGAGGCGGGCTGCCGGGGCCGCGAGGTGACCAAATGCTTCGTCGAGCGCGTGAACCTGGCGCTCGACGTGACGCACGAGGACGAAGCGACGCACGAGCGCACGACGGTGCGGCTGGGTCACGGCCAGAAGGCGCGAGTGGGGTTGTACGAAGTCGCCTGCCAGGCGGCGGAGCGGGTGAAGTACTCGCCGCAGTGTGCCGACGCGGGGGTGCTGGCCGTCTCGTGGACGATCCGGCGCGTGGCTCTACGCGCGTCCCCGTCCGGAAAGCCCTGATCAAGAGAGCCCTTCGGGCGGATCACGGGGCTCGAGCGCGGGCGGATGCTATACTCCCGAACCGCCGCGGAACGGTCTGCGCGGGTTCACGGGACGGCGGGCCACCGGGCCCGTCCCGAGAAAGAAAAAACCTCACATGTCCAGTCCACAGAGCGGCATCCGCCGCCGGGCGTTCCCCAACGGGCTCATCCTGGCGACGGAGGCGATGCCCCAGCTCCGGTCGGTCTCGCTGGGAGTCTGGATGAAGCAGGGGTCCCGGCACGAGACGGCCGAGGAGAACGGCATCTCCCACTTCATCGAGCACCTCCTGTTCAAGGGCACCGAGACCCGGACGGCGCGCGACATCGCCCTGCAAATCGATTCGATCGGCGGCCAGATGGACGCCTTCACCACCAAGGAATACACCTGCTTCTACTTCAAGGTCCTCGACCGGCACCTCGACGTCGCGGTCGATCTGTTGACCGACATCATCCGCAACCCGAAGTTCCTGCCCGAGGAGATCGAGAAAGAGCGCAAGGTCATCTACGAAGAGATCAAGATGGTCGACGACACCGCGGACGAGCTGGTGTACGACATCTGGTCCGAGGCGCACTACGGCGATCACCCGCTCGGGCGGCCGATCCAGGGGACGATGGACTCGGTCGCCCGGATGCGGCCGGATGCGCTGACGCGCTTTTTCCGCGACTCGTACCGGCCGGCCAACCTGCTGGTGACGGCGGCGGGGTCGCTCGACCACGACAAGCTCGAGGCGTCGCTCGGGGCGGCGTTCGCCGGGATGAACGGCCACAAGGATGTCGTGCTCGGGCCGCTGCCGACGGCGCGATCGCTCGTGACCGTGCGCGACAAGAAAGAGCTGGGGCAGCTGCACCTGTGCCTCGGGCTGCCGGGCGTGAAGATGGACGACGATCGCCGCTTCCCGCTCTACGTCCTGAACACGCTGCTCGGCGGGACGATGTCGTCGCGGCTCTTCCAGCACGTGCGCGAGGAGCGGGGGCTGGCGTACAGCGTCTACTCGTCGGCGAACTCGTATCTCGACACGGGGACGCTGCTGGTGTATGCGGCGACCTCGCCCGAGTCGGGGCGCGAGGTGATGGATCTCGTGCACGCCGAGTTGAGGCGGCTCAAAGATACGCCGGTGACCGACGCCGAGCTGAAGCTGGCGAAGGACCACCTGACCGGCAACCTGATGCTGTCGCTGGAGTCCTCGTCTTCGAGGATGTCGAACCTGGCGCGGCAGGAGATCTACTTCGGGCGGCACTTCGGCCTCGACGAGATCCTCAATGGCATCGACGCCGTCGAGCACCGGCACCTCATGGACCTGGCGCAGGAGCTCTTCGACCCGGAGCGCTCGACGCTGGCGGTGCTCGGGAACGCGGCGGGGACCGGACTCGACTCGGTGCAGCTGGCGTTCTGATGCCGTCGCGGCGACCGGCACGGGCGAAGAGTCAGGATGTCGGGGCTCCCGCGGCGCCGCATCCGGTTCCGCCGATGCCGGGCGAGCCGGAGTCGTTCGCCGGGGTCGTGACCGGCGTCGTGATGATCCCGATCCAGCGTCTGGAAGGCAACGACGACCTGCCTCTGCCGGTGGTCGCGACCGCCGGGAGCGCCGGGGTCGATTTGCGCGCCGCCGTGCTGGCGCCCCTGCAGCTGGCGCCGGGCGAGCGGGCGCTGGTGCCGACCGGGTTCGCGATCGCGCTGCCGCACGGCTACGAAGGGCAGGTGCGGCCGCGGAGCGGACTGGCGCTGCAGTTCGGGCTGACCCTGTTGAATTCGCCCGGGACCATCGACTCGGACTACCGCGGCGAGATCGGCGTCGTGATGGTCAACCTCGGGGAGAAGGCGGTCGCCATCAAGCGCGGGGATCGGGTGGCGCAGCTCGTGGTGGCGCCGGTGACCCTGCCGCGGTTCGAGCAGGTGGCGTCGCTGCCTCCGAGCGCCCGCGGCGCGGGCGGATTCGGGAGCACCGGGAAGAGTTAGTTTTTTCCTGGTGGCAGCGCGAACAGCGCGGTCTCGCCGGCTCGGCCGAGCGGCGGGCCGCATCTCTCGATGAGGGCCTGGAAACGGGCCTGTCCCTCCGGAGTCTTCCACGGCAACACCGGGTAGCTGGCGGCCAGGCGGCGCATCTCCGCGCGGTTGATCAGCAGGTGCGTGATGCCGGCGGCGCGCAGCCGGTCGGCGATGGCCTGCGGGTCGGACGTCGTTTCGACGAGGGCGCGCAGCGGCGACGGGTCGTGCTGTGACGGAATGACGACGCGGCGCGGGAAGCGGTAGGCGCGCGCCTCCGCGACGAACAGGGTGCGCGATGACGCCGGGAGCATCTCGCCCGCGCCGAACGCGGCAAACGGGTTGTTGATGATGAACGGCGAGCCCTGCAGCGTCAGCGCCTCGGGCTCGAAGAGGCATCGCGACGCCTGCCGCAGCACCGGGTCGCGCACCGTGAACGCGAACCCGAGCAGGAAGACGATGCCGCCCGACGTGATCGCCGCGCTTCTGCGGAACGCGTCGCCCGCCACCGCCGCGGTCAGCGCGAGCAGCAGCGCCAGCGTCGGCGCGAGGAAGCGCGGCAGGGTCCCGGTCGCGCCCCACGCCAGAAGGCCGAGGAGCGCGGCGAGGAGAATGAGGCGGCCTCGCGTGCGCGATCGGTTTTGCCCGAGCACGGCCAGCAGCGAAGCCAGCGCCAGCGGCAGCAGGTAGCCGAGGTGCGGGCGCAAGGCGGACCCAAGCGCGGCGACGATCCCTCCGAAGCCCGCCGACGCGGTGAGCATCTGCGCCCCCGAGTCGCGGAACAGCGTCTCGATGCCCTCACGGTGCCACATCAGGGGCGCCGTCGGGTCGCCGAGGAGCAGCAGGTTCTTCAGGCGCCAGAGGGCGTTGCCGGATCCCCAGCCCAGGACACCGATGCCGAGCTGCCAGACGATGCCCCAGCCGCGGCGCTGGCCGGCACGCACCACGCGCGGCAGCAGGATGACGGCGATGATGAACGACCAGGCGAGCCCCTGCAGTCGCGCCGAGACGGCGATGCCGGCCAGGAGCATCCCGAAGAACGGGGTGGCGAGACGGGCGGGACGGCGATGGCGCGCCTCCGGGCCGACCGCGAGGGCGAGGGCGGTGACGACGGCGGCGAGGAGCCAGCCTTCGGCGGCGGGCAGCGCCGGCACCAGCACGACGGCGGGGAGCAGCGGCACCGTCGCGCCGGCGAGGCGGGCGCGCCAGTCGATGGCTCCGAGTCGCCGCGCCAGGGCCGTGACCGCGAGGCCGGCGGCGAGGAACGACCCGAAGTGCAGCAGCGCCGGGACCTGGTCCGAGCCGATCGAGACCGGCTGCGCGTAAATCAGCTGGGCGAGCGGGGGGAAGGTCGAGAAGAGGTCCTCCGGGTGCGCGGCGATGGCGCCGTCCTTGAGCGCCTGCCACGGGAGGCCGAGGTGGTAGACGAGTGCGTCGTAGAAAAACGGCGGGCCCAGGGCGATGGGGAGCAGCACCGCGGCGGGGAGGCCGACCGCGAGGAGGTCTTTGACGGGGGGCAGGCTCGAGCGTTTGTCGCGCCTCCAGGGAAGGAAGCACGCCATGGCGGCGACGAGCAGCAGCCCCAGCAGCACCGAGTTGCGAAAGAGTCCCGCGAGGCCGAGCGCCAGAAGCGCCAGCGACCAGAGCCACGCGCCTGCGAGCAGGTCGCCGGGCGTGCGCAGCGACGGGGCGAGCGGCACGCGCACAAGCGTCCGCAGGCGGCGGCCGAGCGTCAGGAAGAGGACCAGGTAGGCGGGCGCGAGCAGGACCGCGGCGACGATCCCGATGTAGCCGAGGAGGAACCGGTCGAACCAGTTCAAGGATGTTTCGCGGCAGCCTTGTCGATGACGGTGAGGGCGGTGTCGACCCAGGTGTCGGCGTGGCGCGGGTCGAATCCCAGCTGGATGCCGCGGCGGACTCCGGCGCCGTCGATGACCCAGTTCTGCGGCACCGACGCGGCGCCGGGGAGGCGGTCGAAGTAGGTGGCGGCGAACAGCACCGGCCAGGTCATCTGGTGGGCGTGCGCGAACGGGGCGACGACGCCGGTACTGTCGTCGGCGTTGAACGACAGCAGGACGACGTCACCGCGGCCGCGCAGCCGCTCGTCGAGCTCGCGGATGTGCGGGATCTCCGCCTGGCACGGGCCGCACCAGGTCGCCCAGACATTGACGAAGACGGTTTTGCCGGAGAGCTCCGCGAGGCTCCAGGTGCGGCCGGTGAGATCGTGGAGGGTGAACGGGGGGAGCGCGTCGGCGGCCGTGTCCCATCCGGTCGTGGCGGGCTTGCCGGTGAGCGGGCCGGCGAGGACGGTGGCGGGGCGGCCGGGGAATGCGGGGCCGTCGGGGGCTGCGGGTGCGCCGGCGAGGCCGGGTGCCCCGACAGAGGGGACCATCCAGAAAGCGAGGGCGTCGTCACTGCCGCCGAGAGAGCGCCAGAGGTGGTCGAGGGCGGCGCGGTCTTGCGCGCTGGTGCGGGCGGCGGTGCGCGTGTCGGCGTGCTGCACGGCCAGACGCCAATAGGCCAGGGCGTCGGGGGGATGCCGGTCGGCTTCGGCGACGCGGGCGCGGACGCGCCAGTAGCGGGACTGGGCGCCGGGTGTGTACGAAAGGCTGTCGCGCTCGGATCCGCTGAGCGCGTCGTAGATCGCGGCGGCTTCGGCGAGGGCCGCGTCGCCACCGGTGCGGTCGCCGGAGGCGAGGGCAGCCTCGGCGAGGAGGGAGAGCGAGTCGAAATCCACCAGGCGGTTGAAGCCATCGCTCTGGTGCTTCTGCTCGTCGGTGGCGCCCGCTTGCTCCAGGGCCTGCGCGTTGGCGGCGCGCTGGGCGGCGGTCTCGGACCGGGCTTTGCGCGCCAGCTCGAGGGCGCGGGCCGGGTCGAGGCCGCGGCTCAGGTACTCGGCGGCGACCTCGTGGTACGGGGATGGGGAGACGGTCCAGTTGGAGGCGATGCGCTCCCAGGCGGCGAGGTAGCGGTCGGCCTCGGCGACGAGCGCGCGGTCGTCCGTGCTGTCGAGGCGCGCGGCGGCCTCGAAACGGTACGACAGGTAACGGTAGTCGTCGGGGCAGGTCTTCACCCAGCGGGACGTCTGGGCGTACGCATCGCGCCACTGGGTCTGTGTCTGGTCGTGAAGGTGCTCCTGGCCGCCGCGTGACGCGACGAAGGCCTCGATCGTGTGGTTGATCCCCTCCCACGAGCAGGGGAACCGCTTCGCGTAGGCGTCGCCGATGCGCTGCTGTGCCTGCGAGTCGTCGAGCATCTTGTAGCCGGCCTGGAGCGCCTGCCACCAGGACTCCTCGTCGCGGCGCTTCCATTGCTCGATGCGGGCGAGGTCGGCGCGGACGCGGGCGCGGACAGCGTCGTGCCCGGCCGGCGGCCAGGCGTCGAACTCGTGGTTCCAGAGGGGCTCGTACCAGGGAAGCTGCTCCTGCGGCGTTCCCTTCGCGAGCGCGGCGCGCACTGGCGGCAAAAGCCGGCGCCACATGGCCGCGTCGCCGGTCTGCTTGTCGCGCTTCAGGATCTCGTCGAAGCGGTTGGGACAGAGGTGCGCGAACGTCTCGAGGTGCTCGCCGGCGGCGGCGGACGCTTCGGGCGTCGGGTCCGGGTCGCTGCTGCGCAGAAGCGTCGCGAGCAGGCCGTGCGGCCATGGGAACGTCGGGTTGAGCGCGAGGGCCTTCTCGGCTTCGGCGCGGTCGTCGTTGAAGCGGGCGACGAGATAGTGGGAGAGCGGGTCGTCCGGGTGGTCTGCGAGGAAGCGCCTGTAGCGGTCGACGGCGGCTTTGCCGACCGGGTCATGGTCGTCGTGGGTGCGGGCGGTCACCAGGTCCTGGTAGCGGCGGTGGACGTGGACATCGAAAGGATATTTGTCGAGGAGCGCCTCGGCCTTCCTGATCTTGTCGAGCCAGCAGGGGTCGGCCGGGTCGCACTCGGCGTCGCGGCGGGGGATCGTGGCGAGCGCAGTTTTGACCTCGGGGGAGGGGGCGCAGGCCAGGTTGCGTGCTGCGTCGGGCGGCGAACCCGCGAGAAGGAGGCCGGACGCGAGAGCGGCGGGCGCGAATGCCATCGGGAGTCTGACGAGCACGGACGCGAGTTTATACGAGGCGGAGGGTCGGGGGGCACGGCGGCGCGGGCAGTCGGTTAGAATCGCGGCCTCGATGGCGCTCCGGCTGGCGGTCCTCGGAAGTGGAAGCGGCGGCAACGCGACCCTCATCGAAGGGGGCGGGGCGCGCATCCTGGTGGACGCCGGCTTTTCGTGCCGGGGTCTCGTGCAGCGGCTGCGCTACGTCGGCGTCGAACCGGAGGAGATCGACGCCATCCTGATCACCCACGAGCATTCGGACCACCTCGGCGGCGCCGCCGCGTTCGCGGCGTCGTTCGGCACGCCCATCCACTGCACCCGCGGGACGGCGCGGGCGGCGGTGCTGCCGGAGGCGCATCCGGTCGAGGCGGGACGCGCGTTCGACATCGAGAGCCTGACGGTGCGGGCGTTCGGCGTGCCGCACGACGCGGTCGAGACGGTGGGATTCATCGTCAGCGAAGGAAGCACGCAGGCCGGGTATGCGACCGACCTCGGGCATGCGCCGGCTGCCGTGCGCGACTGGCTGAAGGATTGTGACCTGCTGGTGATGGAAGCCAACCACGACGTCGGCATGCTGCGGGCGGGACCGTACCCGGAGGCGGTGAAGGAGCGGGTGCTGAGCCGGCACGGCCACCTGGACAATCTCGCCGCGGCGGACGTGCTGTGCGAGGTGGCGCGCGAGCGGACGCGGACCGTCGTGCTGGCGCACCTGAGCCGGACCAACAACCATCCGGACATCGCCCTTGATGCGGTGCGGCGGCGCTTCGCCGAGCACGGGCGGCGGGCGCCGGAGCTGAAGGCGGCCGACCAGGCGCGGCCGCTGGCGTGGCTGGACGCATGAGAGAAAACGGGAGGCTGGCGTGATTCCCCGGTATTCGCGCCCGGAGATGGCGCGCCTCTGGACGGACGAGGCCAAGTTCAGGCGCTGGCTCGATGTCGAGCTGGCGGTGTGCGAGACCTGGACGGAAGCCGGCAAGATCCCGGCCGACGCGATGGCGGTCATCCGCAAGAAGGCCGCCTTCGACGTGGCGCGCATCGACGCGATCGAAAAGACGGTGCAGCACGACGTCATCGCGTTCCTGACCAGCGTCGCCGAGAAAGTCGGGCCGGAGTCGCGCTTCATCCATCTCGGGCTGACGTCCAACGACGTCGTGGACACGGCGCAGGCGCTGCAGCTGGTCGAGTCGTGCGACCTGCTCATCGCCGGTGTCGAGGGGCTGCGGGCGGCCATCGAGACGCGGGCGTTCGAGCACAAGAACACCGTGATGGTCGGGCGGACGCACGGGATGCACGCCGAGCCGATCACGTTCGGGCTGGTGCTGGCGCTGTGGCACGACGAAGTGCGGCGCGATCTCGAGCGGCTGCGCGCGGCGCGCGGGCGCATCGCCGTCGGGAAGCTGAGCGGCGCGGTGGGGACGTTCGCGCACTTCGAGCCGGAGCTCGAGGCGAAGTCCCTGGCGCGGCTCCGGTTGACCCCGGTGCCGCTGGCATCGCAGGTCATCCAGCGCGACCGTCACGCCGAGTTCGTCGCGGCGATCGCGCTGACCGCGACCTCGATCGAGAAATTCGCGGTGGAGATCCGCCACCTGCAGCGCAGCGAAGTCGGCGAGGTCGAGGAGCCCTTCGGCCCTGGCCAGAAAGGCTCCTCCGCGATGCCGCACAAGAAGAACCCCATCGGCTGCGAGCAGATGGCCGGCCTGGCCCGGCTCATCCGCGGTTATCTCCAGGCGGCGCTCGAGAACATCCCGCTGTGGCACGAGCGGGACATCTCGCATTCGTCGGCCGAGCGGGTGCTTCTGCCCGACGCGACGATCCTGCTCGATTACATGACCGCGCGCTTCACGCGCATCGTCAAGGGGATGGTGGTGTACCCGGAAGCGATGCAGCGCAACCTGGAGGCGTCCGGAGGGATGATCTATTCCGGCAACGTGCTTTTGGCGCTCGCCGAGCGGGGAGTCACCCGCGAGCAGGCGTACGACTGGGTGCAGGCGGCGGCGATGCAGGCGCGATCGGGCGGGGGGGATTTCCGGGCGCTGCTCAAGGCGAACCCGGAGATCGCCCGCGTGCTGCCGGCCGGCGAGATCGACCGCTGCTTCGACCTCGGGCACCAGCTGCGGCACGTGGACACGCTGTTCAAGCGGGTGTTCGGCCGGTCCTAGCCCGGGCCCCCCCCGCTCGGTGTAATATCTGCACTTCTCATGTGCTGCAGCCTCATGACACCACGGGGGAACGAGTGAAAGCCCGCGTCTACGTGACCCTCAAGCGGGGCGTGCTCGACCCGCAGGGCAAGGCGGTCTGCACGTCGCTGCACCAGCTCGGGTACCGCGAAGTGACCGACGTGCGCATCGGCAAGTTCATGGAGGTCAACCTCGGCGGGCTGCCGCGCGAGGAGGCGGAGAAGCGGCTCGGCGACATGTGCCAGACGCTGCTCGCCAACACGGTCATCGAGGACTACCGGTTCGAGTTCCTGGACGAGTGATGCGGGCGGTGCGGTGAAGTTCGGGATCGTCGTTTTCCCCGGAAGCAACTGCGAGCACGACGTCTACCACGTGGTCAAGCATCTCCTCGGCCACGAGGCGACCTTCATCTGGCACAAGACGGAATCGCTCGCGGGTGTCGACTGCGTCGTGCTGCCGGGCGGGTTCGCGCACGGCGACTACCTGCGCACCGGCGCGATGGCGCGCTTCTCTCCCATCATGAAAGCGGTCAAGGCGCACGCCGACCGCGGCGGGATGGTGTTCGGCATCTGCAACGGCTTCCAGATCCTCGCGGAAGCGGGGCTGCTCCCGGGGGCCCTGGTGCGCAACGCCAATCTGCAGTACATCTGCCGCGACCTGTACCTGCGCGTCGAGCGGCAGGACACCGCGTACACCAACCGCATCAAGCAGGGATCGGTGCTGAAGATTCCCATCGGGCACGGCGAGGGCTGCTACTACGCGCCCGACGCGGTCCTGCAGGAGCTGGCGACCAGGCGCCAGGTGGTCTTCCGCTATTGCGATGCCCGCGGCGAGATCACCCCGGAGTCGAACCCGAACGGGTCGCTGCAGGCCATCGCCGGCGTCTGCAACGAGCGTGGGAACGTCATGGGGATGATGCCGCACCCCGACCGGTGCGCCGAGGAGGTCCTCGGCAACGCCGACGGCGCCCGCATCTTCACCTCGATCCTCCACACCTGGCAGCAGACACGGCGGAACCGGATATGACGGCGGTGAAAGAACCGGAGGTCACGCGCGACCTGGCGCTGGCCGAGGGGATGACCTCGGACGAGTACGATCGGGCCCTGGAGCTCCTGGGGCGGACGCCGACCTGGACCGAGCTCGGCATCATCGCGGTGATGTGGTCGGAGCACTGCTCCTACAAGTCGTCGAAGATCCACCTCAGGAAGCTGCCGACCTCGGGGCCGAGGCTGCTCCAGGGGCCGGGGGAGAACGCCGGTGTCGTCGATCTCGGCGACGGCATCGCGGCGGTCTTCAAGATGGAGTCGCACAACCATCCGTCGTTCGTCGAGCCCTACCAGGGGGCGGCGACGGGGGTGGGCGGCATTCTCCGGGACATCTTCACCATGGGCGCGCGCCCGATCGCCAGCCTGGATTCGCTGCGGTTCGGCGGGCTCGATGCGCCGCGCATGAAGTACCTCGTCAGCGGGGTGGTGGCCGGCATCGCGGGCTACGGCAACTGCATGGGCGTGCCGACGGTCGGCGGGGACCTCTCCTTCCACCCCTCGTACAACGACAACATCCTGGTGAACGTCTTCAACCTGGGGATCGTGCGGCCGGACAAGGTTCACAAGGGCGCCGCGCGCGGGGCGAAGAATCCCGTCATGTACGTCGGCTCGCGCACCGGACGCGACGGCATCCATGGCGCCAGCCTGCTCGCGTCGGCCGAGTTCGACGCCGAATCCGAGAGCAAGCGCCCGACGGTGCAGGTCGGCGACCCGTTCACCGAGAAGCTCCTGCTCGAGGCCTGCCTCGAGGTCATGAAGGAAAAGGGGCTGGTGGTCGGCATCCAGGACATGGGCGCCGCCGGGCTGACGTCGTCGAGCATCGAGATGTCGGCGCGCGGCCGCAGCGGGATGGAGATCGACCTCGATGAGATCCCCCTCCGGGAAACCGGGATGACGCCCTACGAGATCATGCTGTCGGAGTCGCAGGAGCGGATGCTCCTCGTCGCGACTCCTTCAACCGAAGCGCGGGTCAAGCAGATCTTCGACAAGTGGGACCTCGAGGCCTCGGTCGTCGGCTACGTCAACGACAGCGGGCGGGTGCGGCTCATGTCGAAAGGCCGCCTGGTCGCCGACGTGCCGGCGGCGGCTCTGGCCGACGACGGGCCGCGCTACGACCGGCCGCAGGCGCGGCCCAAGTGGCAGGACGAAGTGCAGCGCATCACCCTCGAGCGCATCCCGGAGCCGTCGAACCTCGGGGAAGTGCTGGGGCGGCTGATGACTTCGCCGAATCTCTCTTCGCGCGAGTCGATCTACGGAGTCTACGACCACATGGTGCGCACCAACACCATGGTGCGTCCCGGCTCCGACGCGGCGGTCATCCGCCTGAAGGGAACGACCAAGGCGCTGGCGCTGACGAGCGACTGCAATGCGCGCTATTGCTACCTCGACCCCGAGGAAGGGGCGCGGCT
>DASYQE010000262.1:0-7618 GCA_036005805.1 Candidatus Polarisedimenticolia bacterium
GACCTCGAGCAGACGTGCGAACCCGCGGCCGGAGCCGGCGCGCGTCGAGTGTCGCGATTCAGCACGCGCGCCGGCGGTCCCAGCCGGAACGATGCTCCGCGCCCTCCCAAACGTGAGCCTGGAAAGGCTGGCTGAAGCTCAGCCCTGGCCGGTGAGTCGATCGGCCACGAAGCGGTCGAACGTATGGGTCATCCACTCGAGGCGGCTGAGGCGTCCGCGATCGTAGGCGGACGACTGCACGCCGAGCTGGGTGCGCTCGCAGACCTTCCAGTCCTGCTTGTTGGTCTCGTCCCAGAAATCGACGGCGTCCTTCGGGTCGAACCCGGGGCGCGCCACCTCGCCGGCGGCGAACAGGAACTCGCAGACGATCTCGGTCCGCCCCGGATCGATCGGCCACAGCACGTGCGTCATGACGTAATCCGGGTGCAGGCTCAGGAACAGGTTGGGGTAGAGGATGTAGTAGTGGATGCGCCGGTGATCCTCGGGCAGGATGCCGGGGAACGGCTTCCGGCTCGTGGTCCCGTCCACCGACATGGTGTTGAACTCGGGCTCGCGCAGCTCCATGTAGCCGCCGACGGCTGCCTGGTTGATGAGGTCGATCTCGCCGCTGCGGTAGTGGGAGATGCGGTTGAGCTGCGGGTGCACCAGGAAGCAGTGGTAGCACTCCGAGTAGTTCTCGCAGAGGATCTTCCAGTTCGACGCGACCGTGTAGGAGATCCGCCGGCCCGATCGCAGCGAAGTCATGTCGTAACGATCGAAGTAGCGGGCCATCTCGCCGAGATGGGTCTCGAGCGGCGGCGTGTCGGGCGAGAGGGTGACGAAGACGAACCCGGACCAGGTGGCGAGGCGCACCCGGTGCAGGGGATAGCGGGCGCGGTCGAACTGCTTCACCTCGTCCATGTGCGGCGCGGTCTTCAGGCGCCCCTCGAGGTCGTAGGTCCAGGCGTGGTACGGGCACTGGATGCGGGCGAGGCCGCGCCCCGCGGGCTCCTCGATGAGCCGCGAGCCGCGGTGCCGGCAGACGTTGTAGAAGCCGTTGAGCCGCCCTTCCGCGTCGCGCACCACGACGACGCTCTCCGCACCGACCGCGCGCGTGACGTAGTCGCCGGCGGAGGCCAGGTCCGACTCGCGCCCGACGCACAGCCACATCTTCGCGAAGATGCGGCTCTGTTCCTCCTGGAGGATCACCGGGTCGTGGTAGTAGCGCCCCGGCAGCGTGGTCGCCTCGTCGAGCGGCACGCGGATGGAGGCCAGGTCGCGCTCCGCCTGATCGCGGTCGAAGGCGCTCTCTTTCGCTGCGACGGGACTCAGGGACGTGCGCGGAGTCTGGCTCATGACGCTCCTCGGCGTTGGAGCGGAAGGATACCCGGCGGCGCCGCCCCCTGCAACACATTTTGAAACTCGAATTCACGATGCGGGACAAGACGCCGCATCTTCTTTCTATACTGCGCGGATGTTCTCCGACCGCGTGCCCTGGCCCGACCGCGAGAACCGGCTGACGCAGGCGCTCCGCCGGCGCCGCGAGGCCGGCGATCCGGTGATCGATCTGACGGAGACCAACCCGACGCGCGTCGGGCTCGTCTACCCCGACGCGGCGATCGCGAAGGCGATGGCGGATCCGCTGGCCGCCCGCTATGCCCCCGACCCCCGCGGTCTCGTCACGGCGCGCGAGGCGGTCTCCGCCTGGCTGCGCGCGCGCGGCCGCGAGGTCAAAACCGAAGGCCTCGTCCTGACGGCGAGCACGAGCGAGGCGTACGCGCTGCTCTTCAAGATCCTGTGCGCGCCGGGAGAGTCGGTGCTGGTGCCGAGTCCGTCGTACCCGCTCTTCGAGCACCTCGCCCGGCTCGAAGGCGTGGTTGCCGTGCCGTACCGGCTGGACGCCGAGCGCGGCTGGCGTCTCGACGCGGCCGCGCTGGCCGACGCGCTCGAGCAGGCCCGCAATCCGCGCGCCGTGGTCGTCGTCAACCCGAACAACCCAACCGGCACCGCGCTGCGCGCGGAGGAGCGCGACGCGCTCGACCGCTTCTGCGCCGCGCGCGGGCTCGCGGTCATCTCGGACGAGGTGTTCTTCGAGCACCTCTTCGCACGGGCCAATCCGTCCGCCCGGCAGGACGATCCGCCTGTCTCGCTCGCAGCCGGGCGTCCCGGGGCGTTGACTTTCATCCTCGGGGGGTTATCGAAATCATGCGGGTTGCCGCAACTGAAGCTCGGCTGGATCGCGACGGCGGGCCCGGACTCTCTCCGGCAGGAAGCGCTGGGCCGGCTCGAGTTCGCCGCCGACTCTTACCTGTCGGTCGGCACCCCGGTGCAGCTGGCAACGGAGCGCCTGCTGTCTCTCGGTGATGGGATCGGCCGGCAGATTGCCGGGCGGGTCGAGAGCAATCTGAGCCGGCTTTTCGAGGCGATTCCGGGGGACTCCCCGGTCGCCGTCGAGCCCGCCGACGGAGGCTGGTCGGCGGTCCTGCGCGTCCCCGCCATCCGCAGCGAAGAGGAGCTGGTACTCCTTTTGCTGCAACAGGATGGCGTCCTGGTCCACCCCGGCTTCTTCTTCGATTTCCCGCGCGAAGCGTACCTGGTGGTCAGCCTGCTGCCGGCTCCCGGCGACTTCCTTGCCGGCATCCAGAGCCTGTTCCACCGGGCGGGTGCCTGACGAAAAATCTCGAATCTGCGCTCCGGGCCGGCGCATCGAATTGGCCTGGAACGGGGACCGGGAACGGGAACCGGCCCCGCTCTTGCTAGATCCCGGGTGACCGGATTCTCCTGACAGCCGCTCTGGCAGGGGATTTGCCTCCCGGGGGGGCACTGTGTAATATCCCGCGTCCACGGGACAGCCTGGAGTTGGTGTTCGGTCTGCGGTTGCAGTCAACCCAAGGTATTGAAAAGAGGAGGAAGGGCACATGAAGGCAAAGAACGCGATGGGCTTTGCGGTCGCTGCGGCGGTGGTCGGGATGCTGGCCACGGGCTACCAGTTCACGGCGGACGAGAAGAAGGACGAGGGCAGCGTGAAGTGCGCGGGCATCAACTCGTGCAAGGGTCACGGCGCCTGCGCCGCCGCCGATGGTGCTCACGCCTGCGCCGGCAAGAACGACTGCAAGGGCAAGGGCTGGGTGAAGGTGAAGTCCGAGAAGGAGTGCACGGACAAGGGCGGCACGGTCATCAAGGACGCGAAGTAAGCGATCTCCATCCGCGGGGATCGGGCCTCTTCACGGAGCCCGGTCCCCGCGGTTTTTTTTCTGATGCCTCCCGCCTCCCTCGGTCACGGCGTCGGCCTTCGCCGTGAGCACTTCGAGCGCGTCCTCTCCGCTCCCACCCGCATCGACTGGTTCGAGGTCATCTCCGAGAACTTCATGGCGGATGGAGGGCGTCCCCTGGACGTCCTCGATCGCGTGCGCGCCCGGTATCCGGTCGTGCTGCACGGCGTGTCGCTGTCGATCGGCTCGACCGACCCGCTGAACGAGCCCTACCTCGATCGCCTCGCGGCCCTGGCCCGCCGCACCGAGCCGGCCTGGGTGTCGGACCATCTCTGCTGGGCGGGCTTCGGCGGCCACTTCGCCCACGACCTGCTGCCGCTGCCCTACACCGAGGAGGCGCTCGCGCACGTCGTGTCGCGGGTCCATCGGGTGCAGGAGCGCCTCGGCCGGCCGATCGCCCTCGAGAACGTCTCGTCGTACGTGACCTTCCGCCAGTCGAGCCTCACCGAGTGGGAGTTCCTGGCGGAGATCGCCCGCCGGTCCGGCTGCGGCATCCTGCTCGACGTCAACAACATTTACGTGTCGTCGAGGAACCACGGCTTCGACCCGCGCGCCTACATCGAGGGAATCCCGAAGGAGGCGGTGTGGCAGTTCCATCTCGCCGGGCACTCCGACAAGGGGACGTTCCTGCTCGACACGCACGACCATCCGGTGCCCGACCCGGTGTGGGAGCTCTACGAGCACGCGCTGCGCCGCTTCGGGCGGGTGAGCGCCCTCGTCGAGTGGGACGATCACATCCCGACGTTCGAGCGCCTCGAAGAGGAGTCGCTGCGCGCCCGCCAGATCGAGGCGCGCGTCCTCGGCGACGTCCTGACGCCCGCCGAAGCGTCGCGATGAACCGGGCCTCGACGCTTCTCGGCGCCGAATCCCTCTTCTGGGAGCTCATCACCGCGCCGGAAGGAGTCCGTCCCGGCCTCGAGGCGCTGGTGCGGGCGGGGAAGGCCGACGCTTCGGCCATCGAGTCGTTCCTCGGCGGCGACGAACGCCTGCCCGCGGCCGAAAGGCTCGACATCTACGCCAACATGTACTTTTTCCGCCTGCTCGACTGCCTCAGGGAGGATTTCCCGCGGCTGGCGACGGCGCTCGGCGAGGAACGTTTCCACAACCTCGCGACCGACTACCTGCTGGCCCATCCCTCCGCGAATCCGTCGCTGCGTTACCTGGGAGAGAGGCTGCCGGCCTTCTTCGCCGGGCACGCGCTGGCGCGCCAGTCGGCCTGTCTCGCCGATCTCACGGTGCTCGAATGGACGCGCGCCGATCTGTTCGACGCGGCGGACGCCCGGGCCCTCGGCCGGGACGACGTCGCCCCCCTGGCGGGTGCGCACGGCGGCGACCTGCCGCTGCGGACCGTGCCGGCCTTCCGCCTGTTGCGTCTCGAGCACGACGCCCCGGCCCTGTGGCGCGAGCTGCGCGATCGCGACGCGCAGGATTCCGGGAGCGCGTCCCAGCCGGACGTCACGCCCGCCGCGGGCGGGCCCGACTCGACCGGTGCCGGCGCGGACGCGGTGGCTGGCGCGGAATCGGCGGCCGCCACCTGGGGAGCCGGGGCGGCCAACGCCGCGCGCCTCGGAGAAGAGGCGGGGGGCCGCTGCCAAGCGGGTCACGTGCACGACGGTCGCCCGGCCCCTCCGCTGCCGCAGCAACGCCGGCGGAAGACGGCGGCGCGTGTCTGGCGGCGCGGGTTCACGGTGTTCCATCGCGCCATCGAGGACGAGGAGGCCGACCTGCTCGAGCTCGTCGCCGAAGGGACGGTCCTGTCCCGCGTGGCCCAGCGCCTCAGCGCCGGGCGCTCGCAGGCCCGCGCCACCGAGGCGGTCGGGCGGCTCCTGCAGGCCTGGCTCGACGCCGGAATCCTCGCCGCCGAACCTCTGCGATAGAATCGCCGCTCCTGGACGGAGCGCGGCGTGCCCCCGAATCCCCGCACTCACAGCACCATGTTCCGCTACCCTCTGGCCTGCGTCGCCGTCTCCCTGTTCACGCTGACCGCGGAGTTCGAACCACTCATGAGCAGCCCCGATTCGCAAGCGAAACAACCGCCGGTCGCGCGGGTGCAGGAGGTCACCGACACCGTCCAGGGCGTGACCATCACCGACCCGTACCGCTGGCTCGAGAACGGCGCGTCGGACGAGGTGCGCGCCTGGGTGGACGGTCAGAACGCCTGGACCGCGTCGCGGCTCGACGCGCGGCCGGGACGCGCCGCGGTGCACGACCGGCTGGCGCGGCTCCTGTCGATCGGCACCCTCGGCACGCCGGACCCGCGCGGCGGGCGCTATTTCTTCACCCGCCGTGAAGGAAAGCAGAACCAGCCGATCCTCTACGTGCGCGACGGCCTGAAGGGCAAGGATCGCGTGCTCGTCGATCCGAACCCGCTCAGTGCGGACGGCACCGCCACCATCGACTGGTGGTTCCCGTCGCGCGACGGCAGGCGGCTGGCCTACGGCGTCTCGACCGCGGGCGACGAGAAGAGCACGCTGCGGGTGCGCGACACCGCGACCGGGAAGGATCTTCCCGACGTCATCCCCGACACGCGCTACTGCTCTCTGGGCTGGGCGCCTGACGGCACCGGCTTCTACTACACGCGCTACCCGGCGAAAGGTTCGGTGCCGGAGGGACAGGAGAACTACAACCGGCACGTCTACTACCACCGGCTGGGCGACGACCCGGCGAAGGACGCCTACGTCTTCGGGCGTGAGCGCAAGCCCGAGGAGATCATCGAGATCGATCTGTCGACCGACGGCCGCTGGCTCACCGCGGTCGTCTACGACGGCTGGGCAAGGACCGATTTGCTGGTCTCCGATCGCCGGGCGGCGAGCCCGTCGTTCACGGCCGTCGCCACGGGCCTCGATGCCATCTTCACCGGCGGCGTCGTGCACGACGTTCTCTACGTCCGCACCAACGACGGGGCGCCGCGCTACCGGCTGCTGGCGATCGACCCGGCGAAGCCGGCGCGCGACACCTGGAAGACCATCCTGCCGCAGAAAGACGCCGTGCTCGACGACGCGCGCATCGTCGGCAACCGCATCGTCACCCGCCTCATGGAGCACGCCTCGTCGCGCGTCGTGCTCTACGACCTCGACGGGAAGCGCCTGTCCGAAGTCGCGCTGCCGGCCCTCGGCACCGTCGAGGCGATTTCGGGAGAGCCGGACGGCCGCGAAGCCTTCTTCGGCTTCCATTCGTACACCGTGCCGCCGCTGGTGCAGCGCATCGACCTGGCGACGGGGACCGCCACGACCTGGGAAAAGGTCGCGACCGACCTCGATCTCTCCCGTCTCGAAGTGAAGCAGGTCACCTATCCTTCGAAGGATGGCACCAAGGTGACCATGTTCGTCGTGGGGCGCAAAGGGCTGGCGCTCGACGGGTCGAACCCGACGCTCCTCTACGGCTACGGCGGCTTCAACGTCAGCCAGACGCCCGGCTTCAGCCGCTCGCTCGTGCTGTGGCTGGAGCGGGGCGGCGTCTACGCCGAGGCCAACCTGCGCGGCGGCGGCGAGTACGGCGAGGACTGGCACCGCGCCGGCATGCTCGACCGCAAGCAGAACGTCTTCGACGACTTCATCGCCGCGGCGCAATACCTCATCGCGCAGAAGTACACCACGGCCGCGCGGCTGGGGATTTACGGCGGCAGCAACGGCGGGCTCCTGGTCGGGGCGACGCTGACGCAGCGTCCCGATCTCTTCCAGGCGGTCGTCTGCGCCGTGCCGCTCCTCGACATGCTGCGCTACCAGGACTTCCAGATCGCCCGCCTGTGGGTGCCGGAGTACGGCTCGGCGGAGGACCCGGCGCAGTTCAAGTCCCTCTACGCCTATTCCCCCTATCACCATGTCAAGAAGGGGACGGCGTACCCGGCGGTGCTTTTGACCACCGCCGACAGCGACAGCCGTGTCGATCCGATGCACGCGCGCAAGATGGCGGCGCTGCTGCAGGCGTCGACCTCGTCGGACCGGCCCATCCTGCTGCGCACGGAGACGCGCGCCGGCCACGGTGTCGGCAAGCCGCTGTCGAAGCAGATCGACGAGGCGGCCGACGTCTACGGCTTCCTGTTGTGGCAGCTCGGCCTGGAGCCGAAGATGGCGCCCGGCCCCGAGCCGGTGGATTCGAAAAGCAGGCCTGCGGAGGAGAAAGCACGCTCATGAGCCCCGAAAGACGCTCGGCAGCCGACGCGGCCCCCCGGCACGTCGCGCACACCGTCTGTCCGCTCGACTGTCCCGACCGCTGCAGCCTCGAGGTCACCGTCGAGGCGGGACGCGTCACCGCCATCGACGGCAGCCGGGTGAACCCGGTGACCGACGGCTTCATCTGCGGCAAGGTCCGCAACTTCACCAGGCGCCTGTACGGGCCGGAGCGCCTGCTCCACCCGATGCGGCGCA
>DASYQE010000263.1:0-5491 GCA_036005805.1 Candidatus Polarisedimenticolia bacterium
GGCGCACCGCGGGCGGGGCATCGGCAAGGCCCTGCTGCAGGCGGCCGAGGCCTGGGCGCGCGAGCGCCTCTTCGACTCCATCCGGGTCCGCTCGAACACCGCCCGCGAGCGCACCCGCGGGTTTTACGAGCGGGAGGGCTATGCGGTGACCAAGACCCAGTACAACTTCCACAAGCCGCTGTCCGCCGACCGGCCATGAGCGAAAAGCCGGAGATCGTCTGTCCCGGCTGCGGCATCGCGCGGCCCGCGAGCGGCGTTGCGTACGACCGCAAGTTCCACGCCTCGGCGGAGTGCTGGGCGCTCTTCGAACAGGTCATCGGTCGCGAGTTCGAGAGCGCGGTGCTGTTCGGACAGGCGCACCAGCTCACCGTGGACACTTACGCCGTGCAGCACGCCGGCGGCGCGCACCCGGACAAGTCGGTCGCCATCCACCTCGCCGGGCTGCACCTGTCGCTCGAGCGCGGGCTGCGGCTCTGGGAGGTCCCGGCGTGGCTGCAGCGGATCGCCGCCGCGACCCCGCGCTGGCCGCACCTCGAGCCGCCGTCGCCGCGGCCGCGCGGCCTGAACATCCGCAACGTCGCGGAGTCCCGCTCGGCGGACCGTCATGTCGCGGCGGTGCGGGCCTGGGCCGGACAGGTCTGGGAATCCTGGCGCCCGCATCACGCCGCCGCGCGCGCGCTCGCGGACCTCGGCGCCTCCGACCTGCCGCGCGCCCGCCGTGGAACCGAGGCGCCGAGCGTCCGGCGCCGCCCCGGGCCGCGCGCGTGAGCGAACCTTTCGCGACCGAGCGGCTCGACCTCGTGCCGGCGACGCCGGAGCTGCTGCGCGCGGCGCTCGGGCCGCGCGACCGGCTCGCCCGAGCCCTCGGCGCCCGCGTGCCGGAGTCGTGGCCCCCGCGGTATCTCGATGACGCGGCGATCGAATACACCCTGGCGCGCCTGGCCGAAGGCGAGCGGCACGCCGGCTGGTGGATGTACTTCATCCTGAAGCGCGAGCCGGACGGCGGGCGGACCCTCGTCGGCAGCGGCGGGTACGCGGGACCGCCGGCCCAGGACGGCTCGGTCGAGGTCGGCTACGGCGTCGTGTCCGATCACCAGCGGCGCGGCTACGCGTCGGAGGCGGTGCGCGGTCTCGTGCAGCGCGCCTTCGCGCGGCCGGACATCCAGAGGATCACGGCGCAGACGCTGCCGGAACTCGAGCCCTCCATCGGCGTTCTTCTGAAGTGCGGCTTCCGGCATGCCGGGGCGGGCGCGGAGCCGGGAGCCATCCGCTTCGATCTCTTGCGGCCGGGGACCGCGTCCACCGGCAAGGAGGAGTCATGAAGGCGTACGTCATCGTCAACGTGGACGTGCACGACCGTGATCGCTACCCCGAGTACGTCAAGCTCGCCCCGATCTCCATCCAGGAGCACGGCGGCCGCTACATCGCGCGCGGCGGGCGCACCGAGAAGCTCGAGGGGACAGCGTGGGAGCCGAAGCGGGTGGTGCTCCTCGAGTTCCCGTCGTACGAGCAGGCGAAGGCCTGGTGGTCGTCGCAGATGTACGCCGAGCCGAAGAAGCTGCGGCAGGCGTGCGCCCACACCGAGATGATCCTGGTCGAAGGCTGCGATCCGGTCTTCTGATGGAGTTCTGGTTCGACTTCGCCAGCACCTACTCGTACCTCGCGTCGCAGCGCATCGAGAGCGTCGCGGCGGCCCGCGGCGTCGCGATCGACTGGCGGCCGTTCCTGCTCGGACCGCTGTTCCAGCGCCAGGGCTGGAACGACAGCCCCTACAACCTGAACCCGGCGCGCGGTCGCTACATGTGGCGCGACCTGGAGCGCCAGTGCGCGCGCGACGGCGTGCCGTACCTCAAGCCGACGGTCTTCCCGCGCCGCTCGATCCTGCCGGCCCGCGTCGCCTGTCTCGGCCACGGCCAGGCGTGGCTGCCGCCGTTCGCGCGCGCCGTCTTCCAGGCGAATTTCGCCGAGGATCGCGACATTGAGGACCGCGAGCTGATGCTGGGTCTCCTGCTCCGTTCCGGGGCGGTGGCGGACGAGGCATCGGCGCGGGCCCTCCTGGACCGCGCCACGGGGCAGGCGACCAAGGACCTGCTTCGCGCCGAGACCGAGCGCGCCTGGTCGCTCGGCATCTTCGGCGCGCCCACCTTCGTCGCCCTGGGCGAGCTCTTCTGGGGGAACGACCGTCTCGAAGAGGCGCTCGACTGGCACGCCCGCGGATGACGGACCGGCTGCCGGTCCTGTACGAGGACGACGACCTCTACGCCGTGGACAAGCCGGAGGGGCTGCCGGTCATCCCGGAGAGGATCGCGCGCGGTCCGTGCGCGCTCGAGGTGGCGACGGCGCAGGTGGGGACGCGGCTCTATGTCGTGCACCGGCTCGACCGCGACACCAGCGGCGTGCTGCTGTTCGCGAAGAACGCCGCGGCGCACCGCCATCTCAACGGCGAGTTCGAGCACCGCCGCGCCCGCAAGACCTACGCCGCCGTCGCCGAGGGACGGATGGCGGCGACGGACGGGAAGATCACCGCGGCCATCCGCCCGTTCGGCTCCGGCCGGATGGGCGTGGATCGCCGGCGCGGCAAGCCCTGCCTGACCCACTACCGGGTCACCGGCTTCGCCGGGAAGTGCACCGAGCTGCTGGCGCACCCGGTGACGGGGCGGCGCCACCAGATCCGCGTGCACCTGCACAGCCTCGGGCATCCCGTCGCCGGAGATCGCCGTTACGGAGAGCCTCTCGGGGAAGGATCGACTCGAGTGGAGGCGGAGCGATTGATGCTGCACGCGCGTTCGCTCGCGGTGCGGACCCCTGCAGGGAATCCGGTGCACATCGGCTCGGAGCTTCCCGCCTCCTACGTGACGATCCTCGGCCGCCTTCGATCCGGCGGATAATACCGGCCGCGCCGTTCCCCGCGGGGTGGTCGGGCGGCGGCGCGCGAGGAGCCATCGCCATGACACGTGAAGGAGGATGTTTCTGCGGCGCGGTGCGCTACACGGTCACCGGCGAGCCGAAGAACTCGGCCCACTGCCACTGCCTGCACTGCCGGAAGACGAGCGCCGCCGCGTTCGTGACCTGGTCGACCTTTCCCGCGGCAGCCTTCGCCTGGACGCGCGGGCAGGCCGCCTCGTTCACGTCGCGCCCCGGCGCGCGGCGAACCTTCTGCTCCACCTGCGGCACGCCGCTCACCTTCGAGGCGCAGGACGACCCGTCCGACATCGACGTGACCACGTGCAGCCTCGACGATCCGTCCACCATCACGCCGGACGATCACGTCTTCGCCTCGCGCATGCTGCCGTGGGCCGACCTGAAAGACGGACTGCCGCGCTTCGCCACCTCGCGCCGGAACGGCTGATGAGCGACAAGCACCGGCCGAGGATCGGCGCCATCGCCTGGATCGACCTGACGGTGGAGGCGGCGCAGGAGGTGCGCGACTTCTACCGCGAGGTCGTCGGCTGGACCGCGGGCGACGTCGAGATGGGCGGCTACGCCGACTTCACCATGCACCCGCCCGGCGGCGGGGATCCGATCGCCGGCATCTGCCACGCGCGCGGCGCGAACGCCGGTCTGCCGGCGCAGTGGCTGATCTACGTCACGGTTGCCGATCTCGACCGCAGCGTCGCGAAGTGCCACGCACGCGGCGGGTCGGTCCTGGTCGGCCCCAGGGGGATGGGCTCGGCGGGACGCTATGCGGTCATCCGCGATCCGGCCGGTGCGGTCGCGGCGCTGATCGAGCCGGCGCCGCCGCAGAAAGCGACCGGCACCCGGCCGAAACGGCGCCGGGCGGCCGCGCCGCGCGCTTCCGTGGCGCGGCGCCGGCGCCATGGCCGTGCCGCCGGCCGCGGCGCAAAGTACCGGCCGCGCCGCGGCGGACGGCGTCGCTGACGTGAGCCGCGCCGCGACCAGCGTGCTCGCCTTCGGCGCCTACCTGGCGCTTCTCGGCGCGGGGCTGTTCGTCTCGCCCGGCGGCATGCTGGCGCTCTTCGGCCAGCCGCCGACGCAGGAGCCGTGGCTGCGGATCCTCGGCGTCGTGTCGTTCGTCCTCGGCTTCTACTACGTCAGCGCCGCGCGCGCCGAGGTGACGCCGTTTTTCCGCGCGACCATCGGGGGGCGCGCCCTCGGCGCCGTCGTCTTCACGGCGCTGGTCGTCTTAGGCGCGGCGCCCCGCTTCGTCCTGCTGATGGCCGGCCTCGACGGCGCCGGGGCCCTGTGGACCTGGAGCGCCCTGCGCCGCCCGCGGACTTGACCTCGCCCCGGCGCGGGGCTACTGTCGTCGCCATCCGGAGGAGATGCCGATGCACAAGACGAAGAACGACATTTCGGAGAAGGTCCGCGTCCAGGTGGCGGGGCTCCTGCAGGAGCGCCTGTCGGACGCCGTGGACCTGGTGACGCACGCCAAGCAGGCCCACTGGAACGTCAAGGGCCCGGCGTTCATCGCGCTGCACCAGCTGTTCGACCAGGTGTACGAGCACGCCGGCGATTACGCCGACCTGCTGGCGGAACGGATCATCCAGCTCGGCGGCACCGTCGAGGCGACGGCGCGCGTCGTGGCGAAGCAGTCCCAGCTGCCCGAGTACCCGCTGCAGATCGCCTCCGGTCGCGAGCACGTCGAGGCGCTGTCGCGCAGCCTCGCGTACTTCGGCTCGGTCGTGCGCCAGGGGATCGACCGCTCGGACGAGATGGGGGACAAGGGGACCGCGGACATCTTCACCGAGATCTCCCGGGCGGTCGACAAGGACCTGTGGTTCGTCGAGGCCCACCTGCAGGCCGAGCGCTAGAAGGTAATCGACAGCGAGGTCCGGAAGGTCGAGTCGAGCTTCTCGCGGCGCAGGACCCCTTCGCCGATGGTGATCTCGTTGCCGCCCGACGCCACCGTTTCGAAGAACTCGTCGCCGCTGCCGGGGATGCCGTCCGGGTCCACCAACTGCCCGCGCACGATGATGTCCACGTCTTCGAGGGCCGGCTCGTTGGCGTAGGTGAGCTGCAGGCTGATCTTCAGAGCCAGGTGCTTCGACATCATCACCGAGACGCCCTGGATGAGATCGGCGTTCCAGTCGGACAGGTCCTTGAAGCTGACGTTGTAGGTGAAGTCGTTGTCGTAGGTCGTGTTCGCCCCCCACTTGTCGGTGAAGTCGGAGGTGAGCCGCAAGCCGACGAACTTCTGGTCCTTCTCCGGATCGTCGACGTCCTCGATGCGGTTGGTCCAGGAGAAGCCGTACGTGGTGCGGAACTTGAGATCGTCCCGATCGCGCCAGGTGTGCCCGAGACCGCCGAACACGATGGTGCGGCTCAGGATCCCGGCGTCCTCGTTGCGGTCCCACGACGCGCCCGCGTTCCAGGTGGCCCCCGTGGCGCCGCGGTACCAGCGCGCCTCCTTCGAGAGGTTCCCTTCGTACTTTCCCTCCGCGAAGTAGCGGGCGACGTCCGGCTCGGCCCCCGGGCGCACCTCGTGCGTCGGGGGGTCTGCCAGGGTCTCCCCGGGGAGGAAGGTGAGCCC
>DASYQE010000264.1:0-2313 GCA_036005805.1 Candidatus Polarisedimenticolia bacterium
GTTCAAGTACCTGCAGGCCTACTCGCCCTACCAGAAGGTCGCGCCCGGGACGGCCTACCCGGCGGTCCTGTTCATGACCGGCGACGCCGACACCCGGGTGCCGCCGCTGCAGGCGCGCAAGATGACGGCGCGCATGCAGGCGGCGAGCACCTCGGGGCGGCCGGTCCTGTTGCTCTACGACACCAAGGCGGGACACGCCGGCGGCCGGCCCCTGGGGAAGATGGTCGAGGACCAGTCGCTGGAACTGGCGTTCGTCGCCTGGCAGCTCGGGCTGAAGTAAGCCGGCGGCGCCGGGCGCGTCAGGACGCCTTTTCGTCGAGGGTGAGGGTCGCGACCTTGACCGTGTCCCCCTGGCGCTCGCCTGTCACCGTCGCGCGGATGTGGTCGGTCTTCTTCGTTCCCTTTCTGGCGGCCTCCGCCAGCTTGTTCCCCGCCTCGTCGAGCTTGAGCCAGGTGCCGTCGGCCGCAGAGATCCCGAAACCGTTCTTCGAGCACTGCAGGGCGCACTTCGTGGTGTGTGCGTCCGGGTCGCTCTTGACCCGCGAGGCGCACTGCGTGTCCACGAGCGACACGCCCTTCCAGGTCTCGGCCGCCAGGGCGGGCACGGCGCCCCCCAGGAGCGCGACCGCCATCAACAGCGACGCGAGCACGTTTCTGTTGCGGTTTTTCTTCGATTCTCTCATGCGATCCTCCATCCTCTTTATATGGGGGTTGTGGAGCCGGCCAGGCCGGGTCCGGCCCGTCCGCCCCGGGTTCAGGCGGCGTTGACGCGGCGGCGGCCCGCCTCGAACGACGTCTCTGCGGACTGCGCCCGGGACTCGCGCCACTCGGTCAGGCGCGCCAGGGTGTAGGCGCCGAGGGCGATCTCCACGTCGCGCACGGCGATGTCGAAGAAGTTCCCGGTGGTCAGCAGATTGAGGGCGATGCAGACGAGCCAGGCCGAGGCGACGTAGGCTCCGATCCGGGTCCAGCGGGTCAGGATCATCAGGCCCACGATCATCTCGATGACGCCCACGGTCCTCATGAAGACCGGGCCGCTGACCGGAAGGACCCTGGCCATGGCCGGGCTGAGGTACGTCCCCCAGTCGGTGAGCAGGTTGAAGAATTTGTCGAGCCCCGCCAGGAAGGGTCCCGCTCCGAGACCGATCCGAAGCGCCCACCAGGCTGAGTCGAGGGTTCGATTGTGCTGATTCATTTGAATTTCTCCTTGGGGGCGGCCAGGATGGGCCGCCACTGGGACAGAGTCCCAAGGGACCGGGAAGTGACAGAAAGAAACCCTGTCACCTGAAGGCACCGAACCACTCTGTCGGAGTGAGGGCATGAAAAGGATGGCACGGAGCGAGCCCGCCGGGCGGATCGAAGACAGCCCCCTGATGCGCCTCCCCGACGAGGAGGTCGTGGCGCGGGTGCGCGCGGGCGAGACCGCGCTGTTCGAGGTGCTGATGCGCCGCTACAACCAGAGGGTCTACCGGGTGGCGCGCTCCATCCTCGGGAGCGATACCGAGGCCGAGGACGTCATGCAGGAAGCCTACGTGCGCGCCTTCACGCACCTCGATCAGTTCGAAGGGAGGGCCCTCTTCTCGACCTGG
Organism: Candidatus Polarisedimenticolia bacterium; assembly: GCA_036005805.1. Lineage (GTDB taxonomy): Bacteria > Acidobacteriota > Polarisedimenticolia > Gp22-AA2 > Gp22-AA2 > DASRAU01. The sequence goes on from DASYQE010000264.1 coordinate 1,590, forward strand.
CTGACGAAGATCGCCGTGTACGAGGCCCTGGCGCGGCACCGCCGCGCGGCGCGCTTCGAGCCCCTCGAATCACCGGTGCGCGCGGGGAACGAGGAGACACCCGCGCCGCCGGCCAGGGCTGCGGCAGGACCGAACCCGGAGAGAGAGATGTTCGACCAGGAGATCCGAACCTTGCTCGAGGCGGCGATCGACGCCCTCCCCGCCGATCACCGTTCCGTCTTCACCCTGCGGGAGATCGAAGGGCTCGACACCGCCGAAACCGCCCGCTGCCTCGAGGTGAGCGAGGACGTCGTGAAGACCCGTCTGCACCGGGCGCGCGCGCGGATCCGCGAGGAGCTGTACCGGCGCGCCGGGACGACGAGCGCGGCCGCCTTCCAGTTCCACCTGTCGCGCTGCGACCGGGTGGTGGACGCCGTCTTCGCCCGCCTCGCGGCGGGCGGGTCGGCCGCTCGATGAGTCCGGGCTAGGCGCCCATCCGGGGCGGTGCGTCCAGCAGACGCACCGTGGTGACCGGGACGGGGGCACCGATCCTCTCCGCCCGGAGGGCGTCCCGCACCGCCGCAATCGCCTCGTCCCGCGCCTGCGGCAGCCGCGCCGTCTCGGCCCAGACGGTGATCGACCACTTCAGACCCCCGTCCGACAGGTCCACGAGCAGCGCGACCGGGGCGGGCTCGCGGACGGCGGAGGCGCAGCCGGCGCAGGCGCGCTGCAGGGTCCCCCGCAC
>DASYQE010000265.1:0-39228 GCA_036005805.1 Candidatus Polarisedimenticolia bacterium
GCGTGCGTCCGGGCGCCCCTTTTTGCTAGGATGCCCTCGCGCGACACCGGTGGTGGCCCCGGCGCACGCGGTTCGGACCGCGTGGTGTGCGCGCCGGGGGCTTCTTGAAGCGATTCGTCCTGCCGCTCTTCCTGCCTCTCACCGTCGTCCTTTTCGCCGCCGCCGCTCCTGACAAGGCCGCCCCTCCCGGCGCGGACGACCCGGCGCGGCGCTTCACCGTCACTCCCCTCGCCGACGGCGTCTATGCCGTTCTCCGCGACGATCGCCCCGGCTTCATGGTGGACGCGAACAATCTGTTCATCATCAATGAGCGGGACGTCGTCGTGGTCGATTCGAACGGTGCGCCCTCGATCACCAGGCAGGTGGTCGCGGCGCTGAAGCGTCTGACCGACAAGCCGGTCCGCTACGTCGTCAACACGCATTACCACGACGATCACATCCGCGGGAACCAGGTGTGGCGCGAGGCCTATCCCGGCGTCGAGTTCATCGCCCACGCCTTCGCGCGCGAGTACCTGCCCGGCCAGGGGGCCATCAACCGGAAAGCCTTCCTGACCGGGGCGCCGCCCTTCCTCGAGGACCTGCGTGGCGCCCTGAAGAGCGGCCGTGGTCTCACCGGGGCGCCTTTGACCGCCGAGGAGCGCGACAGCCTGCAGAGCGACGTGTCGCTGGCCGGGCTCGTCCTGAGCGAAGGCGACAAGGCGGAAACGGTCCTGCCGACGATCACGGTGCGCGATCGGCTCACCCTCGAGCGCGGCGCGCGCGTCATCGACATCCTCCAGCTCGGGAGCGGACACACCGCCGCCGACCTGGTCGTGCACCTGCCGCGGGAGGGGATCGTCGCGACCGGGGACCTGGTCGTCTGGCCCGTTCCCCTCGTCGGCGATCCCCAGTCGCACATCGCCGAGTGGGGAAAAACCCTGGGGCGGCTGCGGGACCTGCACGCGTCGATCCTGGTGCCCGGGCACGGACCGATCCTGCGCGACGACACGTACGTGCAGACGCTCCAGGAGATGTTCACCTCGATCGCCGCGCAGGCGCAGGAGGCCGTCCGCAGCGGCGCGACCGGCGACGCGGCCCGACGGAAGATCGATCTGCAGCCGTACCGGCAGAGCCTCGCCGGCGACTCCCCCGTGAGGCGTAGTCTCTTCCAGATGTACGTCGCCCAGCCGGCGGTCGCGGCGGCGCTGCGCGAGGCGGCCGAAGGGCCGGCGGCCGGCGCGCCCGACCCGGCCGCCAGCTCCGGCGTCCCCGCTGCGGCTTCGAGCGTCGCGGCGGCGGCCGTGAAGAGCTCCACCGTGCCCGCGCCGTCGCCCGCGCCATCCGCCGCCGACGAGGTGCGCGCCACCGAGACCGCCTTCGCGAAAACCATGGCCGCGCGCGATCACGCCGCCTTCACCGCGATGCTCGCGGACGAGACGATCTTCTTCGGGTCCACGCGTGTGCTGCGCGGAAAGGCTGCGGTCTGGGAAGGCTGGGCCCGCTTCTTCGAGGGGCCCAACGCTCCCTTCTCCTGGGCGCCCGAGCGGGTGGAGGTGCTCGATTCCGGGCGGCTGGCTCTCAGCACCGGTCCGGTCTTCGACCCCTCCGGTCAACGCACCGGAACCTTCAACTCCATCTGGCGGCGCGAGGACGACGGCCGCTGGCGGATCGTCTTCGACAACGGCTGTCCGCCGTGCGCCGCCGCGGCGGGGAAATGAGGCCGCGGACATGAGAGACCCGTTGAACCTTCCGGGCACGGACGACGTTCCTGCCTTGGGCCGGGGGCGTCCTTCGCAACCCGTCCTTCGGAGACTCAGGACGATGCGCAGGACCGACGCGACCCTGGCCCTCGCCGCCACCGCGGTGCTCGCCGCCACCGCGGTGCTTCCGGCGTTCTCCGCCCCGGCGCCCCCCGCCGCCACCGCCACCGGGAAGACCGATCGGCTGGCGGCGGAGATCGCCCGCCTGTCGGCGATCCTGAAAGCCGCGCCCGCCGAGGATGACTTCTGGAAGCAGATCCAGGGCGGTCCCGCAACGATGCTCGGGCGCGCCGAGCAGGCGCTCAAGGACGGCCGCCGCAACCTGGCCCTGCAGCGGCTGGGCTTCGCCCGATCGGACATCGCCTCGGCCGCCTGGACCATGCAGCAGCCCGAGAAGAATCGGACCGACGAGGTGACCTTCGAAGCCGCGTGGGAGCGGCTGGGACGGGAGCGCGAGCGCGAGTTCCGCATGCCGGCCGCGACCGCCTTCGACGGCGTGCGCCCGGCCCTCGTGCGCGGCCTCGCCGAGGCGGCGGCCGCGCAGGCCGGAACGTTCTACCGCGCCAGCCTCGACTACGGCCGCTCCACCGAGCCGCTCTACGGACTCTTCTATGCGGGCAGCGGTGTGGCGCAGGTCGAGTACGCCGCATTCCTCCGCAGCCTGTCCGATCCGAAATCCCCGGCGCTTCCGGCGCTGCGCTCGTTCGCGCCCGAGCTGGACGCCCTGGAGGATCAACTGCTGAAGGCCTACAAGCCGCCGGTGTCGATCGACCGCCACGGCGAGTTCATCACGGCGCACGCCTCGTTCAAGGAAGCGCGCGAGCTGGACGCCGCGGGGCTGCGCTACGGCGCGCTCGTCAAGCTGCTCGATGCGACCATGCGGGCCGGCATCCTGGCGTCGCCGCCGGACGCGCCGGTGCCGGACGATCTCGCGCTGCGTCTGCAGCCCTTCGAGAAGAAGCTCGCCGCCCCGGGGCGCGACCACAGCATCGGTCGGACGTATCTCGAAGGCGCGCAGGCGAACCTCCCGGGCGCGACGGGCGCCAACCCGGCGATCGCGCTGTCGATCGTGCGGGACGTGCTGCCGCGCTACTTCGCCGCGCTCGAGCCGGCGCCATCGCAGCCGCCGCGCCCGAAGCCGGAGGTGACGGTCACGCTGGTGAGGTGGCCGTACACCTGAAACATCTCCGACCCGGCAGGTCTGCTGGCGGAAAGCGTGGTGAAGGACTTCAACGGCAGGGCCCGGTTCGTGTCGGAGAACTACGGCGACTCGGCGCTCGCGAAGCGCTTCGGCGTCACCCACTACCCGGCCATCTTCGTGGACGACGTGCTGGTCGCGACGCCGCGGGATTTCGGCTTCTTCGGCAAGGGCGAGAAGGAAGGTGACGGCCGCTACACGCCGCTCAAGAGCGCCGCGAGCCACGAGCGCTTCCGCGCCGACCTGGCGCGCATGATCGATCTCATCCTCAGCGGCCGCAAGGAGGCGGCGCAGAGCGAAGCGGCCCGGATGCCGGCGGAGCTGCGGTCGCTTCCCGACGTGCCGGTGACCGGCCTCGACGGGAAGACACTCGATCCCGCCGACCTGCAGGGGCGCGTGGTCCTGGTGGAGTTCTGGGCCACCTGGTGCCCGCCGTGCCGCAGCACCCTCGCCTGGCTCGCGGATCTGAAGAAGAAGCACGGCGATCGCCTGGAGATCCTGGCGCTGGCGGTCGAATCCGACGAGGCGGAGGTGCGGAAGATCGCCGCCTCGATCTCCCCCGATCTCGCGTGGGGCATGGCGACACCGGAGATCGGCCGCGGCTTCGGCGACGTCACCTCGGTGCCGACGATGTTTCTCTTCGGCCCCGACGGCAAAGCCGCCGCCACCTTCTACGGCGCGCCGCCGACGCTGCACACCGACGCCGAAGCGCGCCTCGCGGACCTCCTGAAGACCGACGCCCCGCCGACGACCGGCTCGACCGCCGGGCGCTGACCCGGCGCAGGCGGCGCGCGCGTCCGACCTGAGGCACAATGCCTCCGGGAGGACGCACCATGCCGGAAGCGCAGCAGGGTCGAGGTCCCGGCGTTTCTCAGCAGGTCATCGATCTCTACGACGAGTACACGCACCGGCCGCTGGAGCGACGCGTCTTCCTCGAGCGGCTCGCCGCGCTGGCCGGGTCGGTTGCCGCGGCCCTGGCGCTCCTGCCGGTGCTCGAGAACGACTCCCTGTTCGCGGCGCAGGTCGCGCCCGATGACGCGACCCTCGATGCGAAGCGCGTCGATGACCCCGGCGCGTCCGGGAAGGTGAAGGGTTACCTCGCGAGACCGAAGAAGGGCGACCGCTTTCCGGGCGTCATCGTGATCCACGAGAACCGCGGGCTGAACGCCCACATCGAGGACGTGGCGCGGCGCGCGGCGAAGGCCGGCTTCCTGGCCCTCGCCCCCGACTGCCTCTCGGGTGTCGGGGGCACGCCTTCCGACGAGGACCAGGCGCGCGAGAAGATCGGATCCCTCGATCGCGCCGCGGTCGTCGCCGACCTCAAGGAGGCGCGGCGCTGGCTGGCGTCGCACAAGCGCTCGACCGGCAAGGTGGGCGCCGTCGGCTTCTGCTGGGGCGGCGGTATGGTGAACCAGCTCGCGGTCGCCGATCCCGGCCTGCAGGCGGGCGTGGTCTTCTACGGCCTGTCGCCCGACCCGGCGCAGGTTCCCGCGATCCACGCGAAGCTGCTCCTGCACTACGCCGGCCTCGACGAACGGATCAACGCCTCGGTGCCGGCGTACGAGGCGGCGCTCAAGCAGGCGGGTGTCACGTACACGCTCCACAGGTACGACGGCGTGCAGCACGCCTTCCACAACGACACCAACGCCGCGCGTTACGACGCCGCGGCCGCGGCGCTCGCCTGGAAGCGGACCATCGACTTCCTGAACGCGACCCTCGCCTGAGCGACAGGCGGCTGTTCCGAGGGTTCGCGTCGGCATGACGATCGCGCTCACGCTCCTGGCGCTGCTCGCCTTCGCCGCCAATTCGATCCTGTGCCGGCTGGCCCTCGGCGCGGGGCACATCGACGCCGCCTCGTTCACGATGCTGCGGCTCCTGTCCGGAGCCGTCGTCCTGGCGCTCCTGGTGCTCCTGCGACCGGCCGGCCGGCGGCGCTTCGGAGGCTCGTGGCCGGCCGCCCTCGCCCTGGCGGTGTACGCGGTCCCCTTTTCGTTCGCGTACCTCCAGCTGACGGCGGGGACCGGGGCGCTCCTCCTGTTCGGCGCGGTGCAGGGCACCATGCTCGCGGCCGGACTCACCGCGGGAGAGCGACCCGGCGTCGTCACCTGGGTCGGGTTCGCCGCGGCGCTCTTGGGATTCCTCGTGCTCGTGGCTCCGGGGGTGACTGCGCCGGAGCCTCTCGCCGCCCTCCTGATGGCGGCCGCCGGCATCGCCTGGGGCGTGTACTCGCTCCTCGGGCGCGGCGCGTCGGACCCGGCCGCCGCCACCGCGGGCAACTTCCTGCGGGCCGCGCCGCTGGCCGCGCTCGTCAGCCTGATCGCGCACGCTGGCGCTCATGGCGACACGACCGGAGCGATCCTGGCGATCCTCTCGGGAGGCGTCACCTCGGGGCTCGGCTATGTCCTCTGGTACGCGATCCTGCCGCGGCTCGGAGCGGTGCGGGCCGCGATCGCGCAGCTCGCGGCGCCCGCCTTCGTGGCGCTCGCCGGGGTCGGTTGGCTGGGGGAGGCGGCCACGGCGCGGCTCGCCGGGGCCGCGGCGCTGATCCTCGGCGGCGTCGGCCTGGCGCTGCGCGGCCGGACAGGCTCTCGGTAGAACCCACGGCGGGAGCGGCGGCCGCCCTCGTGTAAAATTCCCGGGCGATGCGCTGGACACCGGGCGGGCGCAGCACCAACGTCGAAGACCGACGCGGCGAATCGGGAGGTCGGTTCCCCTTCCCCGGCGGCCTGCGCGTCGGCGGCGGGCTCGGTCTCGGCGGCATCCTCCTGCTCGCCCTTCTCAGCGTGGTGTTCAAAACCGATTTCCTGTCGCTGCTCAGCACCGAGGACGGGACGACGGGCGTCAGCGACTCGTCCGGCCCCGCGGTGCCCATCGACGATCCGCGCGAGGAGCCGATGGTCGACTTCGTCTCGTTCGTCCTCGACGACGCGCAGGCCATCTGGTCGCACCTGCTGGCGCAGGCCGGCACGCCGTACGAGGAAACGCGCCTGGTGCTCTTCCGCGACGGTATCGAGTCGGCCTGCGGGTTCGCACAGTCGGCGACCGGTCCTTTCTACTGCCCCGGCGATCGCAAGGTGTACATCGACCTCGGATTCTTCGGCGAGCTGCGCGACCGTTTCGGCGCCCCGGGGGATTTCGCGCAGGCCTACGTCCTGGCGCACGAGATCGGCCATCACGTGCAGACACTCCTCGGCACCGAGGCGGCGGTGCGCCGCGCGCAGGGCGGCCGGGGCGAATCGGCCAATGCCCTGTCGGTCGCGACCGAGCTGCAGGCGGACTGCTTCGCCGGCATCTGGGCGCACTGGACGGCCAACGAGAAGCATCTCGACGAGTCGGACATCGACGAGGGGCTCCGCGCGGCGGCGGCGGTCGGCGACGATCGCCTGCAGCGCCAGGCGGGCCGGCGGGTGAATCCCGACGCCTTCACGCACGGCACCTCGAAGGATCGCGCCGCGTGGTTCCGGCGCGGCTACGACTCCGGGAGCATCGATGCCTGCGACACCTTCGCGTCGGCCCGCTAGCGCCGCCGCCGGGCGCGCCTCCGCCGACGCCACGGGCGCGCCCGCGGGCTACTCCGGCACGCCGCTGCCGAAGAAGCTGGGGGTGAAGCCGCTGTCGCGGCTGGCCCTGTTCGGCGCACCGGACGGATTCCCGCGCACGCTCGGGGCACTTCCCGACGGAGCGCGCCTCGTGCGCGGCAGCGCCGCGGCCGACCTGGCGGTCTGGTTCGTGCGCTCGCGGGCCGATTTGCGCCGGGACATCGCCCGGCGCGCCCGGGCGATTCCGCCGGGTGGGCTGTGGATCGCCTGGCGCAAGCAGTCGTCCGGCGAGGCGGGCGATGTCGGTGAAGCCGATGTCCGCGCCGCGGGGCTCGCCGCCGGCCTCGTGGACTACAAGATCTGCGCCGTGGACGGGACCTGGTCGGGACTCAAGTTCCAGACACGAACGCGCACCACGAGGAGGCAGCCATGAGCGCTCCATTGCGACGACCGCGTCAGGGACGGATGATCGCCGGGGTGGTGGCCGGGCTGGCCGACCGCTTCGGGCTGGAACGCACCCTCGCCCGCGTGCTCTACGTCATTCTCTCGGTGGTGTCGGTCGCCTTCCCCGGGATCCTCGTTTACCTGCTCTTCTGGATCATCATCCCCGAAGGGGACTGAGCCGGCCGGATCACCGGGCCGAAGGCATCGGCTTCCAGGCCCATTCCATCGCCTTCTCGCCCGCTTTCGCCGGCCCCTCGACACGCGCATGCAGCGCGTCGTCGTCCGCCCGCCAGTAGATGATGCGCTGCGGGAAGTCGTGCTCGGGGTTCTCGAAGACGACGCGACGGCCCGGGCCCAGCTCCTGGAGACGAAACGGCGTCGGCGCAGCGCTGCGGGGGCTCGCCCAGTAGGTGACGGCTTCCCCCGACGCGTCGATGCGCAGGAACTCGAACGACACCATGCGGCCGTTCTTCACTTCGCGGTGCATTCCGAGGAGCGCGCCGCCCGAAGGCGCGGTCCAGTGCTCCTCCATCGCGAGGCCTCCGCTTTCCCCCGCCCACGACCCTGCGAGCCAGTCGAGGGACGCGACGGCCTCCGGTCCGGCGGGAGCGGTTCCCCCGGAAGGAGCAGGGGCGAAGCCGGACAGCACGGCGGCCGCGATCACCGCGACCGTCATCGACGCCGCGCGTCCTGCCAATCGGCCGGCGTGGCGGCGGCCTGGAGTTCCGATCGAATCGTGCATGCGTGACCTCCTGAACGCGATCCCGAGCGCTGCTGCTCCGCGAACGTGGAATCTACCGCGGGAGCGGCCCCATCGTCTTGGACGAATGCGTCATCCGAACAGATCGTCGAGGCGCTCGCGGCTGGTGAGCGCGCGGGAGAAATCCCCCTGCGCGGCCAGGAACCGCGGAGGTGTGGTCCCGGCCAGCTCGCGGAAATCGCGCAGGAGATGAGCCTGGTCGTAGTAGCCGGCCGCGCACGCCACGTCGGCCCAGACCCCGGAGTTCGCCTGTCGCTCATGGGCCAGCCGGAACACCTGCTGGAAGCGGACGAGGCGGGCGAGCGAGCGCGGCGGGATGCCGACCCCGCGCAGAAAGCGACGCTCGAGCTGGCGGGCTCCGAGCCCGAAGCTCGATGCCAGGTCCTCCACGCGCACGCGGCCGCGTGCCCGGACGATCGTCCGCGCCGCGAGAGCGGGCAGCGCATCGGCGGCGCCCCGTCCGAGCCGCGCAGCCAGCCACGATTCGAGACTCTGCCTTTGATCCGCGGGCGTGCGCGCCTCGTGGAAGGCCTCCAGCCCGACGAGCGCCTCGACGCCGGCCACATCGGCGAGATCCACGAACCGTCCCGCGAACATCGGCATCGGCGTTTCGAAGAAGGCCGCCGCGCCGCCGGGACGGAAGCGGATGCCCCAGGTTTCGACTCGCGCTCCCGGACGGACGACGACCGGAGCCAGCAGCTGCCCGACGAGGAAGGCGCGCGACTGCAAGGTGTCTCCGCGCTCCGGATCGAGGTGCTCGAACCGGTCGCCGCAGTGCAGGACGAGCTCCATGCATCCGTCGGGAACGATGGTCTCAGGCGGAAGTCCACGGCCGTCCCCTTCGAGCCGCCACAGGCCCTCGACGTGCGCCGCGAGGGGCCGGGGGGGACTCATGACCATGTAGCGCATCCGCGTATCTTAGGGCCATAATCCGCCCCCGATGCCGCGCGTCCCTTTCGTCCGCCTCGCGCTCCTGCTCGCGATGCTGGCGTTCCCCGTGCCGGCCGGAGCCCTCGCTCCGGTCGAGGCGCCGCCGGGTCCGGCACGCCAGCGCGTTCTCTCCGTCGGCGGGTCGGCCGGCGAACCGGTCCTCGGACTGACCGTGAAGATGCTGACGAGTCACGAGCTGCAGGACGCCTGGGAGGCCGGGTTCGGCTGGTCGCAGGTGGCCGACGACGGGTGGGAGTTCCACGCGCAGCGGCAGTGGCACCTGAAGGAGCTGCACAAGTCCCCGCGCGGGGTCTTCACCTGGTATCTCGGCGCGGGCGGGCGCGTGAAGCAGGCCGACGGGACGCGCTTCGGCGTGCGCGGATCCACGGGGCTCAACTACGTCTTCCCGGCCGTCGAGCGGCGCTGGGAGGCGTTTTTCGAAGTGGCGCCGATCGTGGACATCACACCCGACGTCCACACCTTCGGCAGCGCCTCCGTCGGGCTGCGCTACTTCCTGCCGACCCCCACGCGCTGACGCGCGCTCCATTCCGGGCGCAGCCGTCGTCGTCAGGCCTTGTCGTACGAGAAGACGATGGCCACGATGCGCCACGTCCCTCCTTCCTCGACGACGTGCAGGCCGAGCCGGCCGGGGCGCTCCTCTCCTCCGTCCACGAAGACGAACCGGGCGGAGACGCGCGCGATACGGCGCCCCTCCTCGGCCTGGACCTCTTCCAGGCGCTCACCGATGCGCCGGCCGCTCGCGAAGAAACCCTGCTGCGTGGTGAAGAACTCCTCGAGGCCGCGGAAGCGGATCGTGCCGTCGGGACGCGGGTCGGCGACGCTCACCCGCTCGTGCAGAAGCCTTTTCCAGTCCGCCAGGCGGTCGGCGCGGTACAGCCCGACGTAGTCCTCGAGCAGGCGCCGCAGCCCCGCGTCGGCCGGGGGTTTGTCGGCGGCGAATCGAACCGTGCCGGTGCCGGGAACGGCCGCGCCCGGCGGGGCGGCCGCGAGCGCCAGCCCCGCGATCAGAAGGGTCGTCAGGAATCTCATCGTGTCGGCCTCCTTGCGGCTCTGTCCATCCTCTTTATATGATTCCCGCGCATGCTTGCGGTCCTGGGACTCGGATTCTTGCTCGGCCTGCGCCACGCGCTCGATGCCGATCACATCGCGGCGGTCGGGGCGATGGTCAGCGAGCGGCCCGGCTGGCGCACGGCGTTGCGGACCGGGCTCCTGTGGGGCCTCGGTCACTCGGCGGCGCTGTTCATCGCGGGCCTGCTGGTGATAGGCCTGCACCTCGTCATCCCCGAAATGTTGGCGCGCGCCCTCGAAGCGGCCGTCGCGCTGATGGTGCTGCTCCTCGGCGGGACCGCGCTGGCGCGGGCGCTGCGCTCCCGGGCCGACTGGCATTCGCACTACCACGCGCACGGCCGGCGCGTGCACCGCCACCTGCATTTCCACGACGCGACCGACGGCCACGATCCGCACCACATCGCGCGCATCGGCCTGAAGCCGCTGCTCGTCGGCACACTGCACGGACTGGCGGGCTCCGCGGCGCTGACGCTGCTCGTCCTCGCCCGGATCGCCTCGCCGACGACCGGGCTCGCCTATCTCGCCATCTTCGGGATCGGCTCGATCGGCGGCATGGCGCTCCTCAGCGTCGGCATCGGCCTGCCATTCACCGCCACGCTGGCGCTGCCGCGGTGGAACCTGGCGCTTCGTGTCGCCGCCGGCGCCGCGGGCGTCGTGTTCGGGATCGTCTACGCCCTCTCGCAGTTCCATCCTGCGTAAGACAAGGCACGGTCACGCGGTTTGCGTCGGGTTTCGCCGCGATCCCGCCCGGATCGTCTGGAACGCGATGAGTGCGCGCTTGCGCGCCGTCTCGTGATCGACGATGGGCCGCGGGTAGTCCTCCTCGAGAACCAGCTCGGCCTCTTCGAGCGCCCGCGAGGGAGCGAGCCACGGGGCGTGGCGATGGGTGGGATGCAGGCGCGCCAGCTCGGGAACGAAGCGGGCGACGTACTCCCCCTCCGGATCGAAGCGCCGTCCCTGCAGGACCGGGTTGAAGATGCGGAAGTACGGGGCCGCGTCGGCGCCGCAGCCGGCGCTCCACTGCCAGTTCAGGGTGTTGTTCGCGAGGTCGGCGTCGACGAGCGTGTCCCAGAACCAGGCCGCCCCCTCCTGCCAGGTGACCAGCAGGTCCTTCACGAGAAACGACGCGACGACCATCCGCACGCGGTTGTGCATCCAGCCGGTCTTCCATAGCTCCCGCATGCCCGCGTCCACGATCGGGTAACCGGTGCGGCCGCGCTGCCAGGCGGCGAGGCGGTCGGGATCGCGGCGCCAGGGGAAGCGGTCGAACTCCGACCGCAGGGGTTTTTCGGGCGTGTGTGGGAAATGGTGCAGCACGTGGTGCGCGAACTCGCGCCAGCCGATCTCCCGCAGCCAGGCGGCGGACGGGGACGATCCGCGCGAGCGCGGGGGCGACACGCCCGCGCCGGAGCCACCGTGCTCCTGCGCGGCGTGGAACACCTGTCGCGGCGAGACCTCACCGAAATGGAGATGCGGCGAGAGGCGAGACGTGCCGGCCACGGCGGGACGATCGCGCGCCGCGGCATAGTCGTCGAGACCGTCCCGCTGGAACTCTCCCAGGCGCTGCCGTGCGCCGCGCTCCCCCGGGCGCCAGGCGAACCGCATCCCTTCCGCCCAGTCGGGTTGCGGCAGCAGACCCAGGCCCGCGATGGTCTCCGACACGGGCCAGGCCGGAGGGGCGTCGAGCCGCGACGGCGCGGGCAGCGGCGGGAGCGGATCGCCGAGGGCGCGGCAGGCGTTCCAGAACGGCGTGAACACCTTGAACGGTTCGCCGGCGCGGGTCCGGACGATCTGCGGCTCGTACAGAAGGTGCCCGTTGAACGCGGCCACCTCGAGCCCGGCCGCCTCCAGCTCACGCCGGACCAGGCCGTCGCGGAGGCGCGCCATCGGCTCGCTGCGCGCGCAGAAATGGATGGCGTCCGCCTCCGTGCGCCGCGCCACGTCGAGCAGGTTGGGCAGGCTGGCGCCGCGCCTGACGACCAGCCGCGAGCCGAGGCGACGGAGATCGCCGTCCAGCGCCGTCAGGGAGTGGTGCAGCCAGAAGCGGGAGGCCGAACCGGGCGGCCAGTCCCCCTCCTCCTCGGGCGCATGGACATACAGGGGGACGACGGGTCCGCCGCGGGCCGCCGCGGCGGCCAGGGCCGGCTGATCCTCGAGCCTCAGGTCCTGTCTCAGCCAGACGACGGTCGCGCCGGACATGCGGGGCACCATACCAGACCGCAGTCGGCGGGAACCCCCGCCCCGGGGCCGGCGTACCATGGCCCAGACTCGGGAGGAGATCCATGCGCCGACTGGCCTTCGTTCCGCTCGCCCTGGCCCTGCTCGTCCTGACCGCCGCCCCGGCGTCGGCCGATGTCACCCGCTCCCTGAAGGGGGAGATCACGCCCGGCGCCAGCCAGGCGTGGATCGTGGAGAACCTCGCCGGCGTCATGAAGGTGGTGCCGGGCTCGGGCTCGGCGGTGACCGCCACCGTGACGGTGCACGCCGAATCGGACGAGCTGGCGTCGCAGATCAAGGTGGAGCAGGTGACGGGCGAGCAGGGGAAGATGACGCTGCGGGTCGTCTACCCGATCGACAAGCACACCACCTTCCGCTACCCGGGGGACAAGCGGTCCTCGGCCGGATCCTGGATCGGCGAGCTGTTCGGTGGCGACAGCAACTTCGAGTACGGCGGCCAGCGCGTGAAGGTCAGCGGGTCGAAGGGCGTCGTGCTCTTCGCCGACATCGAGGTGCAGGTCCCGGCCCGCCTCGGGAAGGGCCTGCTGCGCAACTACGTCGGCCGCCTCGAGGCGCACGGCCTGGAGGGAACCCTCAAGTTCGACACCTCGAGCGGCGACATGGACCTCAAGGGCCTGCGCGGGACGATCGACACCGACACGGGGTCGGGAGACGTGCACATCTCCGACGTCCACGGCACGCTCGACTGCGACACCGGCTCGGGGGACGTCACCATCGACGATTTCGACGGCGACCTGCTCAAGGGGGACGTCGGCTCCGGTGACATGACCATCCGCGCCGGCGCCATCACCAAGGTCGATCTCGACACGGGATCCGGGGACGTCTCGCTCAAGGGCGGGGACGTCGAGGAGTTCCTCGCCGACACCGGCAGCGGCGACGTCATCATCGACATCGGCGCCGGCCGCCTGAAGCACGTCAAGGCCTCGACCGGCAGCGGCGACGTGACCTTGCGCCTCAGCCCCGACGCCTCCTTCGAGGCCTACGTCGACCAGGGGAGCGGCGACATGGAGAACCGCTTCGCCGACGCGACCCCGATCGTGAAGGGGCGCGAGGTGATCGGCTACAAGCGGGGGGACGGGCGGGCGAAGATCGACATCGACACCGGCAGCGGCGACTTCACGCTCGAGCCGGGGACCGCGTCCGCGTCACGCCGCTGAGGACGGCCTCCGCGGCCGCCCGGGCACGGCGAGGGCGATCAGCCGGCCGCCTTGCGTGACCCGGAGGGCGTCTCATCCTCCGCGTCGGCGGCCCTGCCGTCGCCGAAGGTCGCCTCGAAGAGGACCATCGAGATCCCCAGGACCACCGGCCCGAGCAGCAGGCCGATGACCCCGAATGCCGCGAGTCCGCCCAGAACGGAGAAGAAGACCAGCAGGTCGTGCATGCGGGTCCGCTTCCCCACCAGGCGCGGCCGCAGGAAGTTGTCGATGGTGCCGATCACGAGAGCGCCCCAGACCGTCAGGGCCGCCATCTTCCACCACTGACCGGTCACCCCGAGCACGACCGCCGCAGGGCCCCAGATGATCCCCGAGCCGAGCATGGGGATGGTGCTGAGGAAGGTCATCACCACGCCCCAGACGATCGGCGACGGCAGCCCGAGCACCGCGAACATCAGGCCTCCCAGGGTTCCCTGGAGGATGGCGATGACGACGACGCCATAGACGCTCGCGGTGATGATCTCGTGGGCGCGGTGCAGGAGCTTTTTGGCCCGGGTCCGATCGAGCGGCAGCATGTCCGGCAGTTTCCGCACCAGCGCCTCGCCGTCGCGGAACAGGTAGAACAGGGTGAAGACGGTGAAGCCGGCGCTCACGAGGATGCTGAGCAGGCCGCCCACCAGACCCGCCGACCGCGTCAGAAGGAACTGGCTCACCCGCGTCGCGAACGCCGAGACGTTCTCGTTCGACAGGATCGACTCGAGATCGACGGTGCCGCGGATGCGATCGAGACGGGCCTGCAGTTCCGCAGCCGCCTGCGGATCGGAGCGCAGCCGTTCGAAGAGCGCCTGGACCGAGGCGGTCATTCCCTGCAGCTCGTTGACCACGGCGCCGCAGACGAACACGAGCGGCGCCAGCACGGTGACGATCACGATGACCACCGCCAGCACCGCCGCCAGGTTCGGGCGCCGGATCCAGGTGCGCAGGCCACGGTAGGCCGGGAAGAAGACGACCGCCAGGACGCCGGCCCAGGCGATCACCTCGAGGAAGGGCGCCATCATCTTCCAGCAGAGGAAGGCGGCCAGGCCGGTGACGGCCAGGAGGGCCAGCCAGCGGGCGCGCCCGGTCGGATCGATCATCGTCGCTCCTCCCTGGTCCGAATCGTTGATCGCGACGAGCACTGCTCCGGTCGGCTCATCGGGCGTCGGCCGTCGCGGCGGGAACGCCGTCGTGCAGCAGCACGCGGCCGCGCGCGAAGGCCGGGATGCGCGGTCCGGGCGTCACGATGCCGGCGAGGTTGAGGGGATCGGCGGCGGAGATCTCGCGCACCGCGTCGGTCGGACCGGCGCGCCGGGCGGCGCGCAGCGCCTCAACCGCCTCGGCCAGTGCGAACTGCTCACCCGGGAAGCCGTCCACGAAGCGCCCGCCGCGCACCTCTCCGCGCGCCTCGGCGCGGCGCAGCTCCGGCAGCAGGTCGCGCCAGGCGGGGGCGGTCCCCTCGCGCGCCAGAAGGTCGCGGAACAGCACGCCCCACCGGCGCAGCAGCTGCGCGGCGATCTGCGTCATCCGATCCTCGGGAGCGCCGCCGCCGCGATCGAACAGCCACAGGCGGCCGTCGGAGGAGGCGGCCCCCGCGCCCCGGCGCCGCACGAATTTCCCCGCCCGCCGGCCGGGGGCGTCCCGCCGCCCCGCCGCCGAGGTCAGGCGCCGCAGCGCCGAGAAGCCGTCGAGCGTGGCGAGCCCGGCGGCGATCAGCTCCCCCATCGCGTCGTCCAGCTCCGAGGGCAGGAGGGACAGCGATCGCGCCGCATCTCCGGGGTACGACGGACCACGCCCTGCGAGCCAGTCGCGCAGCGCCGCGGCCCGCGACGACAGCGTCGGCGGCGGCGCATCGCGATCGAGGAGCCACGGCAGATCCTCGCGCAGCGCCATGCTGATGAGGCTGGCGCGGGTCACGCCTCCCCCGCCTTCGGGCCGCGGCGCGAAGCGGCCCCAGACGATCTGCCCGCCCAGCAGGAGCCGGTCGAGGTCCTCCGGGTCGTAGCGCTCGACCCGCGCCGGCAGGAGCGACGCTTCCCACGCCGCGAGCGGCGCCTCGAACCCCTGCAGCAGCTCGATGGCTTGAAGGAGGCCGTCGGCGCCGCGACCGGCGCTGCCGAACGCGGCGTGCTGCCAGGTCGTGAGGAAGCGCAGGAAGATCGCCGCGGGCACCGGCTCGATCTCGCGCCGCAGGGTCTGGAGGGTGGCGCGGTGGATGCGCGCCAGGATGCGCCGGTCGCACCATTCCTCCCCCGCCGCCGCGGCCCCGGTGAAGGCGCCGCGCAGGATCGTCCCCTCTCCTTCCAGGGCGGCGCAGGCGATCGCGATCCGCCCTTCTTCGAACCCGAGATCGCGGCCCAGGCTGGCGGCGGTGAAGGGACCGAGCACCTCGGCCCAGCCGCGCACCACCCGCAGCAGCGCGTCCGCGTCGCCGGTGAGCGCGGCGCGCGCCTGGTCCTCGCGCTCCGCGGCCGCGAGGCACGTTCCCGACGCGTGGCCGCGCAGCCGTGCCGCCCGGCCGTCCGCCTCGAGGTCGTCGAGCCAGGACGAGGCCGCCGCGGGGAAGCGCGCCTCGAACAGGTCGAGCGGCAGCACGGTCAGTCCGAGCAGCGCTTCGTGCAGCTCCTCGGCGTCGCGCGGGCGCGGCCAGGCATCTTCGGCGGCCGCCCGGATCGCCTGCGGATCGAGGCGGCCGAGATCGGCGGCGTCCTCGGGCAGGGCGCGGCGCAGGTTGACGGCGCGGGCGCGGCGCTCCTCGAGCGGCGCGTCGTCGAGGAAGGCGTACGGCATGGCGTTGAGCACGCCGTGCGCGAACACCGACGGCTGCGGCGTGTCGCGCGCCAGGATCTCGATCCTCCCCGACTCGACGTCGCGCAGCGTGTCGCGCAGCCCCTCGACATCGAGCGCCTCCTCGAGACAGTCGCGCAGCGTCTCGAAGACCAGCGGATGATCGGGGACTTCGATGTCCCCTCCCGGGTTGTTGTCCTGGCACTGGGTCTGCGCCGGGAAGACCGCGCCGAGCAGGTCGTCGCAGCGCATCCTCAAGAGCGGCGGCGGGACCTTGCGTCCCCCCTCCCAGCGCGCCACCTGGAGCGACCGGGTCGCCGTCCAGCGCCAGCGTGCCGTGAAGATCGGCGAGGGCAGCACCGCCTGGGTCAGCACCTCCTCGACTCCCCTGGCGCGCACGAAGCCGAAGATCTCGCCGAGCGGGAAGGAGTGCTGCGGCCCGAGCGACAGGTTGATGCCATCGTCGGTCGCCGCCGCCTGCAGCTCGAAGTCGAAGGTACGGCAGAAGCGCTTGCGCAGCGCCAGGCCCCAGGCGCGGTTGATGCGCGAGCCGAGCGGGGCGTGGATCACCAGCTGCATGCCGCCGGTCTCGTCGAAGAAGCGCTCCGCGACGATGCGCCGCGCCGTCGGCACCACCCCGAGCACCCGCTTGCCCTCGGCCACGAAGTCCACGATCGCCTTCGCCGCCTCGGGGCCGATGCCGGTCTCGGCCTCCAGGTGGCCCTGCGCCTGCGGGCCGCGGGCATCGACCTCTTCGCGCAGGGCTCCGACGGCGGCCGACAGCTCGCGGGTGCGGCCCGGCGCCTCGCCGAGCCAGAAGGGCACCGTCGGCGTCGCCCCGGGGGCGGCCTCGACCCGCACGCGTCCGCGCTCCACGCGGCGAATCTGCCAAGCGGCGTTCCCGAGCAGGAAAACGTCCCCCGCCATGCTCTCGATGGCGAAGTCCTCGTTGACCCGGCCGACGAACACCCCCTCGGGATCCTTCACGACGTCGTAATCGGCGTTGTCCGGGATGGCGCCGCCGCTCGTCAGCGCGAGCAGGCGCGTGCCCCGCCGCGCCCGCAGCTTCCGGTGCACGCCGTCGCGGTGCAGGAGGGCGCCGCGGCGGCCGCGCGCCGTCGCCACGCCTTCGGACAGCATGGCAATCACCTCGTCGAAGCGGGCGCGCGGCAGGCCGCGGTACGGCCAGGCGCGGCGCACGGCGCGGAACAGCGCCTCCTCGTCGAGCGGATCGGCGCAGGCGGCGCACTCGGCGGCGATCTGCTGCGCCAGCACGTCGAGCGGCCAGGGCGGCACCTCCAGGCGATCGATCTCGCCGCGCCGCGCCAGGCGCAAGAGCGCCGCGCACTCCACCAGCTCGTCGCGGGTCAGCGGGAACAGGCGTCCCTTGGGCGTGCGCCCGAGGGCGTGGCCGGATCGCCCGATGCGCTGCAGCGCGACCGCCACCGAGCGGGGCGAGCCGATCTGGCAGACCAGGTCCACCGTGCCGACGTCGATCCCCAGCTCGAGCGACGCGGTCGCGACGCAGACGCGCGCGGCGCCGCTCTTGAGGCGCTCCTCGGATCGCAGGCGGATGGCGCGCGACAGGCTGCCGTGGTGCGGCGCCACCGCTTCGTCCCCGAGGCGCGCCGCCAGCTGGTGCGCCACCCGCTCCACCAGGCGCCGCGTGTTGGTGAAGACGAGCGTCGTGCGGTGCTCGCCCGACAGCGCCGCGATGCGATCGAGCGTGTCGTCCCAGATGGCCTGCGTCGCGATCGGCCCGATCTCGCAGCGCGGCAGCTCGATGCCGAGATCCAGCGGCCGCTTGCGGCCCTCGTCCACGATGACGCAGTCGGGCGCGGCGGTGTCGTCGCTCGCATCAGCGGGCCGATCCCCGGCCCCGAGAAGAAAGCGGGCGACCTCCTCGATCGGATGGACGGTGGCCGAGAGGCCCACCCGCTGCAGCGGCCGTTCGGCGAGATCGGCCAGTCGTTCGAGGGTCAGGCTCAGGTGGGCGCCGCGCTTGTCGTCGGCGAGCGCGTGGATCTCGTCCACGATGACGGTGCCGGTCCCGCGCAGCGCGCGGCGGCCGCTGTCGGAGGTCATCAGGATGTACAGCGACTCGGGCGTCGTGATCCACAGGTGGGGAGGCCGGCGCACCGCCGCCCTCCGCTCGGCGGCGGGGGTGTCCCCGGTCCGCACCGCGACCCGGATCGTCTCGAGCTCCAGGCCGCGCTCCACGGCCAGGGCGGTCAGATCGGCCAGAGGTTGTTGCAAGTTGAGGTGGATGTCGTTCGACAGCGCCTTGAGGGGAGACACGTACACCGTGCCGGGGACCTCGTCGATCCGTCCTTCCAGACCGGCGCGCACCAGCCGGTCGAGGCAGTGCAGGAACGCCGCAAGGGTCTTCCCTGAACCTGTGGGAGCGGTCAGGAGCGCGTGGCGCCCGGCCGCGATCGCCCGCCAGCCGCGCTCCTGGACCCCGGTCGGACCGGCGAAGCGGCTCGAGAACCAGTCCCGGACGAGGGGGTGAAACACCTCCAGAGACATCGCCGGATTATCCCATGCGGGACAACGTGTTGACGGATCAGAACTTCCTTTTATAGACTCCGCGCCGCTTTTCGGGGGTTCTTCCTGCAGTACCGTCCTGCGCCGTGCCGCCCGTGGGCGGTTCCTGTGCGCGTACCACGGGAGGTCGAGATGGGGTTTCGATCCTCAAAATACGTGTGGCTGTCCGTCGTCACGGTGCTTCTCTTCGCGGCGGGAGCCTCGGCGGCGCCGCCGCGTCCGGTCACCGTCGGATTCTTCGCCGAGAAGCTCGCCCTGCAGCTGGGGTTCCAGCCGAAGGGCGCCCTCGAGGCGCGCGCGCTTCTGGCCGGGGCCGGAGTCACGTTCGATGCCGGTCTCGACGAGCCGCTGACGACGGGACGCGTCGTCGCGCTTTTGTCCGACCTGGGACTCGACGGAAAATCGGCCGGCGATTCGTCGCGTCCGCTCTCCTCGGGCGCCATCGAGCGGCTGGCGGGCCTGGCGGCCAGCGGGATCCTGGCGCAGGGGGGCGCCCCGCCGCCGAAGCCGGAGGGAAGCCTGCCGGCCTCGTGCCAGACTCTGGAAAAAAGCCTCTGCTTCCAGTGCTGCCTGGCTTCGATCGGCCCGATCTCGCTCGTGCCGCAGCGGGCCATCGACCTGTGCAACAGCTCCTGCACGCTGATGGGGGCGCCGCCGGCGAGCACGTCCACACCCTGAAAAGACCCGGCGGGTCGCCGAGATTCCCTTGACTCGCCGGGAGACTCGACGTACATGAGGGCCGGGTGACGGCCCACGTCGCCGGGGGGCGACTTATCCCAAAGGGCCAGCCCGTGTCCAAAAAACGGAATCACGCACAGGCCCGGCCAGGAGGAGTGCTGATGTTGTCCAGAGCATCGCGGAGGGTCGCTCTCGCCACGGTCCTTTCCTTTTCGACCATCGCCATCCCGGCCGCGCCGCTGTCGCAGCCGGTGACCGTCGGCGATTTCGCCGTCAAGGTCGCCCGCGCCCTGGGACTCCAGGCGGTGAACGTGGACGAGGCCGGTGACCGGCTGCGGATGGCCGGCGTGCACCTCGATCCCGATCTCTCCGCCCCCCTGACGGAAGGGCGCGCCTCCGACGTCATGCGCGAGCTGGGCGTGGACACGCGCGTCAGCGGCGATCCCGCGGCCCCGATGACCGAGGCGCGCGCCAGCCAGGCCGCCACTGCCGTGGCCATCAGCGTCGGCGAGTCGGCCGACCGCTTCACGGCGGACGGGAGCCAGCCTCCGGCGGCCTGCACCGGCGTCAGCGATCGCATGACCTGCAACCAGTGCTGTCTCGCGATCCTGCTGCCGGTGTCGAAGTACCCGATCCGGGCGATCTTCATCTGCGCCGCGCTGTGCGCGCGCGTCTTTCCGCCCAACCCGAGCCTGAGCACGCTCGGACACTGAGGGTCGGCTCCGACGCCGGCTCCCCCACAGGCGCGACGGATCGAGGCGAGCGACTCGAGCCTGCTCGTCCGCTTCACCGACTCCGAGGACGCAGGGCCCACGGACGAGCAGCGTCGCGCCGTTCGAAGTCTGCTGCGGCGGCTCGATGCGTCACCGCTTCCCGGGATCGTCGATCTCAGCCCCGGTGACGGATCGCTCCTCGTCCGATTCGACCCGGAGCGGCTCGACCCGGATGCGGTCGCGGCGCACGTCGACACGCTTCTCCGCACACGCGACGACCGGCCGGAACCGACGCCGCGCCTTCTGACCATTCCCGTCCGTTACGGCGGCGAGGACGGCCCCGATCTCGAAGACGTCGCGCGGCGCACCGGCCTCGAGCCGCGCCAGGTGATCGAGCGTCACGCCGGCGCGGTCTACGAAGTCCGCTTCCTCGGGTTCACTCCCGGGTTCGCCTATCTCGGGCCACTGGATCCGTCTCTCGTCTGTCCGCGGCTCGATCGACCGCGCCGCTCGGTCCCGGCCGGCAGCGTCGCCATCGCCGCCGATCAGACGGCGGTCTACCCGGCTTCCACGCCGGGGGGATGGCGCCTGATCGGACGCGCCGAGGCGGTCCTGTTCGATCCGGACCGCGATCCGATGAGCCTGCTCGCGATCGGCGACCGCGTGCGCTTCGAGCCGCTGCCGTGAATGCCGCGCGCCGGCTCGAAGTGATCGAGCCCGGGCTGCAGACGACCGTGCAGGACCGCGGCCGCCCCGGCCACGCGCGCTTCGGCGTTTCGGCCGCCGGGGCCGCCGATGCTCTCTCTTACGCTCTCGCCAATCGCCTCGCCGGCAACGAAGCCGGGGCCGCCGCGCTCGAGATGACGCTCCTCGGGGCGACGGTGCGCTTTGACTGCGAGGTCGTCGTCGCGCTCGCGGGGGCCGAGATGCGGGCGGAGATCGACGGCCATCCGTTTCCCTGCTGGCAATCGCGGCGCATTGCGTCCGGGGCGGTCCTGAAGTGCGGCGGCGCGGCGGCCGGCGCGCGCACCTACCTGGCGGTCGAAGGGGGGTTCGATCTCCGCCTGTTTCTCGGCAGCCGATCGACTCACCTCCCGAGTCATCTCGGGGGACTGGAGGGCCGGGCGTTGCGACGCGGCGACCGGCTGCCCCTCGGTGCGTCTTCGACGCCGGCGCGCGCGGAGCGGGAGCTCGCGCGCGGCGTGCTCGACCGCGTGGCCTTGCGCCCGTCCCTGCGGGTCACCGCGGGGGCCCAGGCCGGCCGGTTCGACGCGCAGGCGCGGCGCCTGTTCGAGACCTCCGAGTTCACCGTCAGCTCGACATCCGATCGCATGGGCATCCGGCTCGAAGGCGCCGCCATTGCGCCGCCCGGCGAAGGGCGCATGCCGAGCGAGGGGATGCCGCTCGGCGCCATCCAGGTTCCTCCGGGAGGCGCGCCGATCCTGCTCTTCGTCGATCACCAGACGACCGGCGGCTACCCGGTGATCGCCTCGGTGGCGGCGGCCGACGCTTGGCGCGCCGGTCAGCTGCGTCCGGGCGCCCGGGTGCGCTTCGAAACGATCGATGCGGCCACGGCGCGCGAGGCGTACCGCGAGCAGCAGGCGTGGCTGCGCTCTCCGGACCTCCTGGCGCCGGTGACGGAGGATCGGCCGCGATGACGGCACCGTGGCGGGCGCTCCACGCCGCGTTCCTCGGCTGGATGCTCGACGGAATGGATGTGATGCTTTACGCCTTCGCGCTCACCTCGCTGCAGAAGGAGTTCGGGCTGTCCCCCGCCGCGCTCGGAGGAGTCGCGTCGGCCACCCTGGTGACCTCGGCGATCGGCGGCATCGCCGCCGGCGCGCTGGCTGATCGCTTCGGCCGGGCGCGGGTGCTCTCCTGGTCGATCCTCGTCTATTCCCTGACGACGGCCGGCACGGCCACGGCCCAGGGGCTCGCGTCGCTCCTCGTCTGGCGCGCGCTCGTCGGCTTCGGTCTCGGAGCGGAGTGGTCGGCCGGCTCGGTGCTGGTGGCCGAGACGTGGCCGGCGCACCGCCGCGGCGCCGCCATCGGCTTCGTCCAGTCGGGGTGGGCGATCGGGTATCTGGCGGCGGCGGGATTGTCGGCGCTCCTGCTGCCCACGCACGGCTGGCGCGTCCTGTTCCTGGCCGGGGTGTTCCCCGCTCTGCTCACCGTCTGGATCCGCCGCCGCGTCGAGGAGCCGGAGGCGTGGCGCCTTCGCCGCGACGCCGCGACCAAAGGCGCGCGCGCGACCGACGTCGCCGCGGCGTCAGGAGCGCACCCGGGCGGCGACGCGGTCCTCACCGCGGCGGAGCGCTTCCGGATCATCCTGCGCCCGCCGCTGCGGCGCTACACGCTCGTCGCGACGGGGATGGGCGCGGCGCTCCTGTTCGCCTACTGGGGCCTGTTCACCTGGATTCCCGCCTACCTGAGCAGCCCGCTGGAGCGGGGCGGCGCCGGCCTCGGCCTCGTCAAGTCGGCGGCGTGGATCGCCCCGATGCAGATCGGCGCCTTTCTCGGCTACAACCTCTTCGGTCTCGTCGCCGATCGCATCGGCCGGCGGCCGGCGTTTCTCTTCTTCGTTCTCGGCGCCGCGGCCATCGTGCCGGCCTACGGGCTGGCGTCGCGACAGCCGGCGATGCTGCTGGCCCTGGGGCCGCTGGTCGGCTTCTTCGGCCACGGCTACTTCAGCCTCTTCGGCGCCATGCTCGCCGAGCTCTTTCCGGCCGGCGTGCGCGCCACGGCGCAGGGCCTCTGCTACAACACGGGGCGGGCGATCTCGGCGCTGGCGCCCTTCGGGATCGGCGCCGCCGCGGACCGGTTCGGGTTCGGCGTCGCCCTCGCGCTCACATCGATGCTGTATCTTGTCGGCGGCGCTCTCATCTTCCTCCTGCCGGAGACGCGCGGCCGCGAGCTGGCGTGAAAGGCGGCTGCCGGACCATGACGCGGACGATCGATCTCAACTGCGACGTCGGAGAGATCCCGGCGCTCATCGCCGACGGCACCCAGGACCGCCTGCTGCAGCAGGCCACCTCCGCGAACATCGCCTGCGGCGGGCACGCCGGGGACGACGCGACCATGGAGGCCACGCTGCGCTCGGCGCTGCGGCACGGGTGCGCCGTGGGGGCCCATCCCGGTTACGACGATCCGGATCACTTCGGCCGGCGGCGGCTCGACCTTCCGCCGGAGCGGGTCGTCTCCATGGTGCGCGACCAGGTCGTGCGCCTCCAGGGGATGGCCCGCGCGGCCGGGACGACGCTCGTGCACGTCAAGCCGCACGGCGCCCTCTACAACGCGGCGGTCGATGACCGCGACCTGGCGTCGGCCATCGCCCGGGGCGTGCGCGCCGCGGTGCCGAGCAACAGGGCCGTCCCGCGACTCGTCGGTCTCGCGGGATCGCCGTCCCTCGAGGTGTATCGCCAGGCCGGCTTCGGCGTGGCGGGAGAGGCGTTCGCCGACCGGCGCTACGAACCGGACGGCCGGCTGCGGTCGCGCTCGCTGCCGGGCGCGCTCCTCGAGGATCCCGATGAGGCCGCGGCGCAGGCCGTGGCGATCGCGCGCGACGGGCGGGTCACCGCATCGGACGGATCGATCCTTCCCGTGGTCGCCGAGACGATCTGTCTGCACGGTGACACGCCGGGCGCCGTGCGTCTCGCCGCCGCCGTGCGCGCCGCCCTGGCCAGGGCCGGCGTCTCCGTCGCGCCGCTCACTCACCAGCCGTAGGCCTGCAGGAACGACTTCAGGCGGGAGTCATCGCCCGAGAGCGGCGGCAGCCACTCCCCGAGATACTGGCGCGACCACCAGGCCCCTTCGGCGTTGCCGGGCGGCGCGAACTCGTAGCGGTAAGACGCGGCACGGATGAACCGGGGTGGATGGTCGGGAAAGGGATTCGTGGAGAGCAGCGACAACGCTCCGGGATCGTTCTTCAGGAGCTTCGCCACCAGGTGCAGCGTCCAGGGGTAGCGCGGAGGCACCGACATCGCCGCGAACCAGATCTGCCAGTCGAGACGCGGCTGGAACGGGGCGATGACGCACGGCCGTCGTGACGGCGTCCCCGGCTTGCACCAGAAGTCGTACTCCTTCCAGGAGGTCGAGGCGGTCACCGCGACGTCGTCGGTTCCCTCGAAGACGATTTCCCTCCGCACCGCCCCGACGCTGCCGAAGGCGCCGTAGGTGTTGACCAGGTGCAGGCGGTCGAAGGAGGTGTTCATGATCTGCATGCTCGAGACGAGATTCAGGACGGTCGGCACGCTGAGCACGCCGACCACGAGCGCGTAACCCCAGGCGGCCCGCTCCCCCGCGCGGCGCGGCCGCGTCCACGCCCGGGCCGGCCCCGCGGGCGCTGCGAAGACGGCGGGCTCGGCCGCGGCCGCGGCGGCTTCGGCCCGGCGCACCAGCGCGCGCGGCAGCAGGCGCCGCAGGAAGGCATCGTCGAAGGCAGCGAGACAGGGAACGATCGTCAGGTAGTTCAGGAAAGACAGGTTGCCGCTGGAAATCAGGATGCCCTGGAAGACGACCATGACGCATCCCGCCGCCCGGCGTGCGACCCTCGGCGCCCACAGCAGCCACGGGCAGACGAGCTCGGCGAGATGGTTGTACAGCGCGCCGCACTTGTGAAACCACAGCGGCTGGAAGTGGTAGAAGCGGGACAGGGGATTCGGAATCGGCTGCGTCTCGTAGTGGTGCACGAGACAGGTCAGATCGCGCCAGCACTCGTCGCCACGCATCTTGATGAGCCCCGCGCCGAGGTAGATGCGGAACGCCAGCCAGCGCAGCAGCAGGATCGCGGCGAACGGGGGCGGCGTGCGCGGAAAAGGCCGCCCGTCCAGGAGCGGGCAGAGGAACACCGCGATCGCGCCGGTTTCCAGCAGCTGGATCTCCCAGCCGTAGCCGTACCAGTCCTGCCCGATCGACACGAACGAGAAATAGAGCGCCCAGAGCACCGCCATGAGGATGGCGTTGGCGTAGCCGAACAGGACGACGAGCGACAGCGCGACGCCGATCCATGCCGCGACCAGGAGCCCCGTGTCCGGCACGCCGAGCCAGAAGAGGCTCGGCAGGCGCAGGAAGCCGGCGAGAGGCGAGCCGAGCTGCTCCGCCACGCGATCGAGGTACGCGCGCGCCGGCAGCAGGCCGTCGGCGCCGACGAGCGGGACGATCTGCAGCGCCGCCGACAGGAAGGCGAAGAAATAGACGAACCCGAGGAGACGGAGAACGACGAAGCGGGTCAGCCAGAAGGAGCGCGCGGAGATCATCGCCACAGGCGTGCGCTCATGTCGACGCGATGTTAGCCCGGAATTCTCACCGGTGTCCCGCTGCGGCGGTGGACCGATCCGTTCCCGGGCGAAGCCGCGGGTCAGTCGGGGCGCTGGACGAGCCCGCGGACGTCGAAGTGGTACGCGATCTGCGCCGCGAAGGCGTGGCCGTCGGGGAGGATGTCCTCGAGCGCCTCGTCCACGGTCCACTTGTCCTGGCGATAGGAGACCTTCACGGTCAGGTCGGGCAGGAAGCGGACGCCCACCCCCGCCTCGATGTCGGCCACCTGCGCGTTGTTGCCGATCCAGGTGGTGCCGTAGATCGGGATGATGTAGGGGTAATCGTTGTTCTCCACCCGCAGCGCGGCGAAGAAGCGCGGGGTGAAGGCGTAGCGGGGCTCGACGTACCAGACGCGGCCCCGTGAGTCGCGATCGTGCCCCGGCACCTCGTACCGCGAGGCAGCGTACTGCCCGTGCAGCTCGAAGTGCCCGATGCTGTAGCGCATCTCGAAGCCTTCGACCGTCTGGTCGAAGTCCTGCCACGAGTCTCCCTGCGCCAGGCTCGCGGAGGCGTCCTCGCCGAGGTAGGGACCCTGGGTCGCGAACAGGCCCATCCGGAGCCCGGTGATCGGAGTCCAGCCCGCCGAAAGCATCGGGCGCCATGCCTTGCCCGACGGCATGGCGTACCAGTCGGCGAGCAGCGGCCGGTTCACCGCCGCGGCCATCATGTCGAACGTCTTCACCCAGCCGGTGACCTTGGCCCCCTCGGGGTAGGTGACGCTGTAGTCGGACGGAGCGCCGACCAGCGGGTTCTGGTCCGGCAGATAGCGCGACGAGAAGTCACCGACCGGCGTGACCAGTCGTCCCGCCTCGGCCATGTAGCGCGCCTTCCCCTGTCCGGTGTAGCGCAGGTAGGCCTGCTCGAGATCGGTGTCCGTTTCGCGGTCGTCGCCCGGGTCCGGCGGCAGGCTTTCGTATTTCCCCATGATGAATCCCTGGAACCCCGGCGCGATCTCTCCCGCGGCCCACAGGCGCAGCGCGCCGCCGCCGGTGCCGTCCCCGCCGTTGACGCTGAGCAGGCGCGAGCCGGGATCGGTGTCGGACCAGGCGAAGTCGGCGAGGCCCTGCATGAGCCAGCGCTCGTCGGCGGAGCGCGCCTGCGGGGCGGACGATCCGGCCGGCGCGGGGCTTGCGGCCAGCGCGGGCACGCTCGTCGCGGCGACGGAGATCAGCAGGACCGCGGCGGAGGCGGCCAGGGCGACACGACGGGACAGGGGCGGGCGTGACTGCGGCCGGGGGCGCACCGTGCTGCTCTTGCGCCGGGGCTCAGGCCGCGGCGCGCTTTTCGTTGAGAGTGTCCCGGAGCACATCGAGGTAGCCCTCCACCGAGAAAGGTTTCTGCACGCAACGCCGGCCGGTCGTTTCCAGGAAGGCCAGCGCCGACTCGGACATGGTGTCGCCGGTGACGAAAACGAAGCGCGAAGCCAGGCCCGGGCGCTCGACCCGGGCCCAGCGGTACAGGTCCTGCCCGCTCACTTCTCCGGGCATGCGGAGATCCGTGACGACGAGGTCGAACGGCCGCTCGCGCAGGAGATCGCGCGCCTCGGCGCCGCTGCGCGCGCCGGTCACCTGCGCGCCGTAGGTCTCGAGGATGGCAATCTGCAGCTCGAGGACGCTCGGTTCGTCGTCCACGACCAGGACCGACGCCGTGAGGCGCGCCGGCCGGCGCGGTCCCGCGGACGCGGGCCCCGTCGTGCCGGCCGCAGGCACCGGCGCCGGGGCGGGAACCCACTCCGGCTCGGCGGCTTCCACCTCGCGCGCCGGCAGCCGCAGCGTGAAGCAGGCGCCGCCGTGCGGCCGGTTGGCCGCCTCGATGCGCCCGCCGTGGTTGCGCACGATGGCGCTGGTGATGCTGAGCCCGAGCCCGGTCCCCTTGCCGACCGGCTTGGTCGTGTAGAAGTGCTCGAACACTTTCTGCGGGTCCTTGAGGCCCGGACCGTTGTCCACGAACTCGACCACCGCCTCCGTCCCCTCGAGGCGGGACTGCATCGCGAGGCGCCCGTTCTCGACTTTGGCCTCGCTCAGGGCGTCGAAGGCGTTGTTGATGACGTTCAGGAAAACCTGCTGCAGCTCGAGCTCGCTCCCGAGCACCACGATCCCCTCGCGCGGCAGGTCCACTTCCAGCAGCAGTCCCGCCGCCTGGAAGTCGTGGCGCCGCAGCGCCGCGGCGTCGCGCGCCACCTGGTTGAGATCGACGAGCGACTGGTGCCCGTCGTCGCGGTGCACCGTCTTGAGGAGGTTGCGCACGAGTCCCACGATGCGCTGCCCCTCGCGCCGCACCGTCTCGAGCCGGCGGCGCACCTCCACCGGCACCGACGGATCGCCGAGGAGCAGGTCGATGTTCCCGAGCACGCCGGCGAGCGGGTTGTTGATCTCGTGCGCCGCGCCGGACAGCATGCGGCCGAGCGCCGCCAGCTTCTCCGACTCCTTGAGGCGCTCCATGCGGTCGAGCTCCTCGCGCGCCTGCAGCAGGAGCCGCCGCTCGTGCTCGAGGAGGGCGGCCATCAGGTGGTTGTAGGACGTGGCGAGCGTCTGGATCTCGGGCCCCCCGGGCTCGTCGAAGCGCAGGCCGCGATCGCGCGTGTCGGTCACCTGGCGCAGGAACGCCACGAAGCGGTCGAGCGGACGCAGGACCGAGCGGGCGACGAGCGAGGCCGCGGCCACCGCCAGCACCAGCGACAGCAGCCCGTACATCAGCAGAACGTGGCGAAACGACGTGTCCGACGGGGCCAGGGCCGAGGTCAACGAGTGCATGAGGACGAGCTGGGCGTCCCCGGCCTGCGGGTCCTTCGCCAGCGGCACCGCGACCGCGACCAGCTCCTCTCCGGCGAGGTCCAGGAGCGCCCCTTCTCCGGCGTGGCCGTGCCCCTCGCGCAGACCCGGCAGGGTCTCCGGCATGCCCGGGCGGCTCGAGGCGACGACGCGGCCGCCGCTGACGACGAGGGCATCGGCGCCCAGGTCGTCGCTCACGCGGTCGACCCAGGCCTGGTCGAGCCGGTCGCCGAGCACCAGCCCCCCGATGACGTCACCGCCGAGGACGATGGGCACGCAGCCGACCTGGTAAAGCCTTTCGTCGAACGACACCAGCTCCGATCGCGCCGGGGCGGGGGCGCCGTCCTGGACCGCGTCCTCCTCGAGCGCGGCGCATCCCGCCGCCGCCTGGCGCAGGGCCACGGTCGCGCTGGCGAGGTCGCCCGGATCCTTGGCCCGCGCCGCGAGAACGCCGCCGCGCGGATCGGTCATCACCACGAGGTCGCGATCGAGCCCGCTCGCCACGCGCGTCAGCTCGCGCTGGATGGTCTCGAGCAGGTCGGATCGCCGCGCCCCGGTCCGGTCGCGCTCGGTCTCGTAGGTCTCGAGCGCCGCGCGGAGCGTCGGGCTCTCGGTCAGCAGGACCGAGGCGCGCACGAGCTCGGCGGTGCGCGAGCGCTGGATCGCCGCCATGCGCTGCTGGTGCTGCGCGAGCGTGGCGGTGAGCAGGCGCCGGGTCTGCGTGCGGACCGTGACGCCGAGCAGGGAGAACATCACCCCGACGACGGCGACGGTGAGCAGCGCGCTGAACAGCAGGAGCTGCGTGCGCAGGCTGAGGGCGCGACGCAGCCGGTCAGTCACCCGGGCCTTCGTCGCTGAGCGGGATGTCGAACGTCACGGTGGTGGAGCGCCCCGGCTCGATCCGCACGCTGTGGCGCGACGGGCGGGCGCGTTCGTGCCACGCGACGACCCTGTATTCCCCCGGGGGCAGCCCGTCCAGGCTGAAGCGCCCCTCGGCGTCCGGCGCGACGAAGTACGGATTGTCGAGGACCAGCACCACCGCGCTCA
Organism: Candidatus Polarisedimenticolia bacterium; assembly: GCA_036005805.1. Classification (GTDB taxonomy): domain Bacteria; phylum Acidobacteriota; class Polarisedimenticolia; order Gp22-AA2; family Gp22-AA2; genus DASRAU01. Next base: position 28,987 of record DASYQE010000265.1, read on the forward strand.
TGTCGGAATGGATGTGACAGAAGACCTTGACGATCCCCGGGGTGTCGAAGCGGACCGAGCGGGCGTCGCCGCGCGGATAGCGCCCGAGATCGAAGGTGGCGGCGCGCGCCAGCGAGAAGACGTTGTGGAAGACCGGGTCGGTGTTGGGGAAGTCCACGGTCGTCCCGCGCAGCACCGGCAGGACGTGCGGCACGAAGGCGAGGCCGTCCTGGCGGATTGACAGCCCGCGAGGCGGGTTGGTGGCGGCGGCGCGGGCCGCCGTCTCGAGAGACGGGCTGCTCTCGACGTACACCACCACGTTGCGGTACTCGTCGTCTCTCCCGCCCTTGGGCGTCTGGGCCGCGCGCGCCTCGGCGAGCGCCTGCTGCGAATCCTGGGGATAGAGGGCGAAGCGCATCTTCCGCGCTTTCAGCCGCGGCCCGAGCGTGACGGTCCCTTCGACCCGCCCGGTGGCTCCCGTGTTCTGGCGGGCGCCGCTGCGCGCCTGGATCTCCTCCGCCGCGAACACCGGCAGCGCCGCCTGGGGGCAGCCCTCGGCCGAAGCCTTGCACTCGGCCGCCGACGGGGCCTCATCCGGCTTGCGAGAGGACGAAGACTGGCTCGCCGCCTGCGCGGGCATGGTGCGCACCGCGGCGGGGGCCGGGATGACGGCCGCCAGGGCGGCCACGAGCGCCGCCCCGAAGACGACGCGGTTCCCTCGGGCGCGGACTTCCAACGTGTGGCTTCCCATACGGCCTCCCCGCGCGGCGCACTCCCCCGCAGGGTGGTCAATATAGGCACCGGGATCCCCCCTTCAAGATGCGGGCGTCACAAATCCCGTGCGATCACCAATTGGTGATCGCGAAAGCAGGAATTCAGTCGGGGCGGACCCTCGCGTCGTGGGCGCGGACCTCGATGGAGCCGAACTCGAGATGCGGGCAGTCCTCGAGGATCCCCAGGGCCTGTTCGTAGGACTCGGCGCGGAGGACGAAGTAGCCGCCGACGAGCTCCTTGCCTTCGGCGAAGGGCCCGTCGGTGACGGTGGTGCGGCCGGCGCGGCGGCGCAGGACCCGCCCTTCGCCGTCGGCGAGCTTGTAGCCGCTCAGGACCGCGCCCTCCCCCTCGCGGCGCAATCTCCACACCCGGTAGCGCTGGATGATGGACTGCATCTCCTGCGGCGGAACCTGTTCGAACTGCGCCGGGTCGTCGTACAGCAGCGCCAGGTAGGTCGGCATGCGTTCTCCTCGTCGCGGCGGGGCCGCCGGGTTCGTTCGTTCACCCCTTCGTCGTCCGGGGCGCCCTCGTTTCGACCGATGGGATGAGGAAATCTCGAAGAGATGTGCGGCCGGGACCGGGCCGGGGCGTCAGCGGCCGCGCTGGCCGGAGCCGGCGATGGCCTGCCGCAGCTGACGCTGCCGCGCCTGGGCTTCGGAACGGCGCGGCCAGTCCGCCGGGGCGACGCGCAGCGCCTCGGTCAGGTCCTGGAGCGCCCCGCCCGAGTCGCCGGAGTCGGCGCGGGCCAGACCACGGGCGTAGTAGGACGCCGGGTCGTTGGGATCGAGCTTGATGGCCTGGGCGTAGTCCGCCATCGCGCCGGCACGGTCGCCTCCCTTGAGCTTCATCGTTCCCCGGTTGTAGTACGGCAGCGCGCTCTTCGGCATCAGGCGGATGGCGAGATCGAGGTGCTGGAAGGCGCGCTCCTTGTCCCCCGCCTCGAACAGGAAGGCCGCCAGGTTGGCGTGCATCTCGCCGTTGTAAGGATTGAGCCGGAGCGACGCGGTGATCTGCTCGAGCGCCTCCGGCTGCCGGCCGAGCATCAGGAGCGACTTGCTCAGGCTCTCGCGGATGCGCCACTCGCTCGTCTTCCAGTCGTTCGGCTCGGTGGAAAGCGCGATTTGGAACTCCTTCACCGCCTCCTCGTGCTCCCCCTTGAGCGCGAGGTCGGTGCCGCGGCTGAAGTGGCGCGCGTGCTCGACGGCCGGCACGTCGATGCCGTTGAACTGATCGTAGGGGGCGGCGACGAACTCCGGCAGGTTGACCGCACGGTTGGCGGCGGTGCTGTCCTCGATGAGAATCGCCGGCGAGTCGTTCCCCTCCTCGTCGATGTGGGTCAGGAACATCTGCGTGTACGGCGTGTTGCTCTTCGAGGTGAAGACGAGCCAGCGGCCGTTCGGCGAGAAGGAGTGCCACGAGTTCATCAGCGGCAGGTTGCAGCGCATCAGGCGCGGCGTCCCCCCCTCGAACGGCACGATGTAGAGCTTGCTGTCGGGGCGCATGAGCTGCCCGTTCTTCGCCTGCACGAAGACGACGAACCGCCCGTCCGGCGAGACCTTCGGGAACGAGTTGCTCATGCCGTTCCGGCCGGCTCCCTCGATCGGCACGGGCTCTCCGCCGCGCCCGTCCTCGAAGGGGACGCGGTACAGGTCGTACTGGATCGGCGTCTCGTTGGGATCGCCCGAGTAGGTCGCGTCCGGCCGGCCGGCGATGTACGGGTCGCGGGCCGCGGCGCGCGCGAAGACGATCGTCTTGCCGTCCGGCGTCCAGATCGGATCGCACTGGACGAAATCCGTGTTGTCGGCGCCCGGCAGCGCCGCGATGGTCCGGGTCTCGCGGTCGTAGACGGCGAGGATGCCGCGCGTCGGATAGAAGACCTGGTTGAACTTGTAGTTCCAGAAGTTCTGCACGTACAGCGACTCGTTGACGGTCGAGACGACGTGCTGCCCGTCCGGGCTGACGCGCGACAGGAAGCCGATGGTCATGAAGTCCTTCGGCTTGCCGGGGAAGGCGTTCCAGGTCAGGACGTCCTTGTAGCTGATCGACACGCGATTGGCGATCGGCACGAGCGCGTAGGCGCCGCGATCTCCCTGCGGCCCGTCGATGTCCATCCCCATCGTCTTCCCGTCGTTCGAGAAGGAGTGGCAGTTGGCGCAGGTGGGCATGTCGGTGAGCATGGCGCGGCTCTCGGTCTTCGAAACGTCGCGCAGGCGCCAGATGATGAGCGGCAGCGCCCCCTTGGCGAGGGGCTTGATGACTCCCTCTTCCGTCTGCGACGGCATCAGCGGCACGTCGCGGTAGAAGATCGGAGCGCCGACCGGATCCCTGGAGGTGGCGAGGCGCACCTGGCCGCGGGACAGGACGCGGCCGGGCTCGGCCTTGCGGTAGCCGAGGAAGGCGATGGTCGCGGGGCTCGTCGCGGCCCGCTCCTTGAGCGCCTTCCAGACGATCGGATCCGGCTTCCACGTCCGCGCCGACGCCTGGTACGGGGTCCCCTTGTAGATCTCGTTTCGCTCCGAGATGCAGCGCTTGTCGATGTCTCCCTGCCGCGGCGGCTCCCCCTTCACGAGCACGTCGATGCGCTCGGTTCCCCCTTCGAACGTGACCTCGGCGAGCCAGGCGTCGGCCTGCGCCGATCCGTCGTGCCAGAGGAAGGTCGGAGCGGGCAGCTCCGGCGGCACGATCGACTGATCCTGGGGATAGTCCACCGTGAGCTGGGCCGGGGAGCTCTCCTCGCCCGCGGCGGCGCGCAGCGCCTCCATGCGGCGCGCCGCCGAGGCATCGGCGGTGGAGGGAAGCGGGAGGCCGAAGCTCTGCGCCACGTCCCGGCTGTCCCCTCCTCCGGAGCCCTCGGTGGGGGCGCTCTTGCGAAGCAGGAGGACGGTCCCGGCGGCGAGGGCGGCCACGGCGAGAAGGCCTGCGAAGACCAGGGTGGAGCGGCGTTCCATCAAGGCGATTGTCACAGAGAGGCTCCGGGGGATGTCAAGCGCCGCGCGGGACGTGCCGCACCAGGCCGCGCAGCCGATCGAGCAGGGCGCGCGCCTCCGCCTCCTCCTGCGCGTCCGGACGCTCCTCGAGCGCGCCATAAAGATGCTGGTAGGCGGCGGTCGGGTTGTCCAACGATTCGAGGAGGACCTTGGCTGCGCCGAGGTGCGCGGCGGCGCGTCCCGGGCCCGCGGGGTGATCCACGAGCGCCCGCTGGTACGCGGCCAGCGCCGGGCGCGCGTGTCCGTGCAGGCGCAGCGCGTCTCCGAGGCGAATCTTGTCCCCGGGGCCGATGCCGGTCCGCGTGCGCGCCCTCGGCGCATCGAAAAACGCCTTCGCCGCCTCCTCCCACCGGCCGTGCTCGAGCGCTTCGCGGATCGAGGCCGGCGCCGCCGAGCGAAGCGGCGGCGGGACGCGCCCCGGCATCCCGGGATCCTCGGGCCCGGTCACCTTCCCTGCCTCGGGCCGCCCTCCGGACGCCGCGCGCCGCAGCATTCCGCCGCGCGTGGCGAAGGCGAAGGCGGCGCCGGCGACGAACCCACCGATGTGCGCGCCGTGCGACACGCCCGATTCTCCTCCGAACACCAGAGGCAGCAGGTTGTCGATGAGCACGAACGCGCCGAGGACGAGGCGCGCGGGCAGCTCCACCACGTTCACGAACAGCGGGAAGAGGAAGACATAGGTGCGCACCCGGTTGTGCGGGAACCAGACGAAGTAGAGGCCGAGCACCCCCGAGATCGCGCCCGACGCGCCGACCGCCGGCAGGTCCGACCCCATCCGGATGAGCAGGTCGCCGAATCCGGCCACCGCCCCGGTGCCGAGATAGGTCAGGAGGTAGAGGAAGTGCCCCAGCCGGTACTCGACGTTGTCCCCGTAGATCCACAGGAAGAGCATGTTCCCCAGCAGGTGCATCAGCCCGCCGTGCAGGAACATCGAGGCGAGCAGTCCCGCGATCGTCGGCGACGCGGGATGGAACCCGTGCCGGAAGACGACGAGGTCGGAAGCGCTCAGCCCGCCCGCGACCTGCCGCACCTCCGTCATGCTGAGGTGGCGGTCGTCGGCGATGGCCTGGAGGTACGCGCCGAAAGCCGGATCGTTCGGGTCGGCTGGCCGGAAGGAAAGCGGCAGCATCCCCAAGTAGACGGCGACGTTCAGGGCGATGAGCGCCCACGTGACGAAGGGTCGTCCGGGCGGATTCGGACTGTCGCCGAGCGGCAGGAACATCGCAGGACTCTAGCGCACCCCGGCCGGCGGGACACACGGGACGGGTTTCACCGGCGCGAGGCGGGAAGGTAGAGGCTGCGCGCCGTCAGCACGCGATGGTCGAGGCCGGCGGCATGATCGAGCCGCGCCAGTGTCTCCGGTAGATCCGCCGGGAAGCGCCAGGCATCGGTTCGTCCGCCTTCGGCCTCGAAGGCGGCGCGCCAGCCCTCCATCCACGGGATCGCCCGGCGCGCGATCGGCTCGATCACCAGCGCCGCGGCCCCCCGGCGGCCGGCTTCGAGCACCCGGTCGAGAAGGCGGGCGCGTCCTTCGTCGTCGAGCTCGTTGACGGTCCAGGCGAGCAGGATGCCGCCGCCACGCCCCGGCAGCGGCAGGTCGGAGAGGGCCCCGCGCGCGGCGCGCGCGTCCACGCCGAGCATGGCAAACGTGCGGCGCGCCTCGTCCACCGCCCAGCCGCTGCGATCGATCGCGTGCACGTGACAGCGGCCGCGCACCTCGAGCGCCCAGGCCGCCCCCGCCGCGCCGGTGCCGCAGCCGAGATCGACGATCGCCCGCGGCCCCGGGCGCGCCGCTTCGAGCGCGCGGACGATCGCGCGCGTCACGAGGAAGTGCAGCGGCGCGTAGAACAGCGCGAAGGCGGCCCGCTTCCCCTCGCCTTCGAGCGCCGCCCCCGTTCCGAGCCGCCCGCGCCGCTCGACGTACAGCGACGACAGCGCCTGCAGCCCTCGCCGCACCTCCTGGAACGTCCGGTCCGCCAGATGCCTCTGCTCCAGAGACATCACCCAGGCGTCGAACCGATCCCCGCTCACGAGCGTGGATGCTAACCCGTGTTCCGCAACCCGGGATGGGTCCGCTTTCGTTGACGATCGCGAGGTTGTGCGGTTAGACTGCCAGAGCATTCGTTCAGTCAAAACCGATGCTTGCGCCGCCATGCCGGCGCTGATGGACTGCCCGCGGAAGGAGCGAGGATGGGGACGAGGCTGTTTGTCGGGAATCTTTCATTCGACGTCTCGGACGATGATCTGCGCCAGGCGTTCTCGGAAGCCGGTTCGTGCTCGTCGGCCTCGATCGTGCGCGATCGGATGACCGGCAAGTCGCGCGGTTTCGGGTTCGTCGAGATGACGACCGAGCAGGAAGCGCAGCGGGCGGTGTCCACGCTCAACGGGCGGGACCTGCAGGGGCGTGCGATGAACGTCAGCGAGGCGCGCGAGCGTGGGGCCGATCGCGGCCCGTCGCGGCCGCCGAGTTTCCGTTCCTTCGGTCCGCCGATGGGCGGAGGGGAGCCGCCGCCTTTCCGCAAGGAGGGGGGCAGCCGTCGCGGGCTGAGGGCCAAGAAACGCAGTCTGTAGTCCGTCATCATCGGCGTGCACACAATCAGCGGGTCCCAAGGGGTTCACCGTGTCGAAACGCTCACAGTCGAGCTTCATGAAGCGCCAGAAGGAGATCGCCCGCCAGGAGCGGCGTCAGGACAAGCTCGCCCGCAAGCTGGAGCGGAGCAAGCAGAGGGACGAAGCCGCTGCCAGCCGGGCTGAGGGGATTGACCCCGACATCGCCGGCATCGTCCCCGGGCCGCAGCCACCCGATCCCGACCTCTCCGAATAACGGCCCCCCGAAGGTCGCGCGCCCGCGCCGGAGTATCAGCGCGCGACGGGAGCCTGCGTGACCGATCCGCCGGGTTCCACGGCGGGTGCCTGCGCCACTTCACCGCCGGGGTGGTACAGCTTCCAGTCGAACCAGTCGTCCTTCAGGCAGGGGATCGGCCGCAGCCTTTTGCCGGCCAGAGCGCCGCTGCGCGCTTCACCGGCGAAGTCCCAGCCGCTGCCGGTGTCCCGATCGCGCAGCAGCTCGTCCGGTCCCAGCTTCGGCGGACCGCACGGCGGGTAGTAGAGATCGACCGTCGCGTCGTCGACGCGGCGGTCGAAACAGCGCAGCGACAGTCCGTCGGGGTGCACGACGAGCAGCACCGGGGTGCCGCCGACGACCCCCGCGAGCGTGCCCCGGTCCTGCAGGTCGCGCCAGGGGAAGGCGATGGAAGCCTCCCCCGCGACGACGCCGACCACGAGATCGCGCGGGGCGAGCCCGTCGGCCGGGTCCACCGGCGTGACCAGCGGCAGCTCGTCGATGTCCTTCTCCCAGCCCTTGCCCGCGTACTCCTCGACCCGCTCCGCGACCGGCAGCAGGACCTGCGTCGCCGGGTGATCGTGCCGCCAGACGGCCCAGGTCACCTCATCCCATCGCACCGGCTCGAGGCACCGGCCGCGCATCGGCCCCTCCATGGCGCAGCCGGTGATCTGCTGCCACCATGAGCCGGTCTCCTCGTCGCGCATGATGAAGTTCTGGTTCTTGATGCCGGCGAGATGGAAATGCAGCGTCCTCCCGTCCACCCGCCGGCTCCACACCAGACCGGTGTGGCACAACGTTCAATAGGTCGCGACGAGCGCCCGCTCGCCGACCTCGTCGTTGACCACGTGGTGATAGGCGAGCGCCTTCACCGGGTACGCGCGCGCCGCGTCTCCCACGGTGACGCCGAGGATCAGGTCGTCGTCGGCCAGGCCGTGCTCCCCCTCGAGGCCGGCGAAGCGCGGGTCGCCGATCGGATGGAACATCCACTCGAAGTGGTTCTGGCGCGAAAGCCATGCGCTTCCGGCCAGGAGCAGGACGATGAGCGCGGCGCCGGTGCGGCCGAACCAGCGCGACGTCCGCCGCAGCGCGACGGCCGCCACGAGACCGACGACGAGCAGGAACAAGCTCAGCGGCGGCGACCAGGATCGCAGCACATACGACAGGTGGACGCCCGCGTCCGTCTGCGCCCGGAAGGGCTGGATGAGCCCCATCGGCGTGAGGACCAGGGCGAGCGACAGCAGGAGCGCCGCCGCGAGGCCGATCCAGGCGGCGACCCGACCCCTTCCGGCCGCGCCGTGGATCACGAGCGCCGCGAACCGCCGAGCTTGAAAGGCGCGAGCGTGAACGGCTTCGCGGCGGGATCGCCCTGCCGCACGGTGTAGCGCCGGTCCGGCTCGAGACCGGTGACGGTCTGCTGGTCGGCCGAACCGGGCCAGCGGATCTCCACCCGCACGACGGCGGTCGCGTCGCCGAGCCCGATCTCCTGGCGCAGCGGCGACCCTCCGAACGAGCCGCCGGTGCGCACGGTCCTGAACAGAGTCCGCTCCCCTTCCGGCGTGGCGAGGACGACCCGCACGCGGGCGCCGATGGCGGCGCGGTTGGCGCGGACCCCCTCGAGCTTGAGGACGAGGAAGTGGTTCCCGTGCCCCGGATTCTCGAAGAAGGCATTGCGGAAGTGGTCCGTCTCGAAGGCGCCGCCGACCACGTGAGCGATGTCCTGGTCGCCGTCGTTGTCGAAATCGGCGAACGAGACGCCGTGCCCCTTCTGCAGCTGGCCGAAGCCGCCCGAGGTCGTCACGTCCTGGAAGACCCGGCCGCCCGCGTTGCGGAAGACCCGATCCGGAATCAGCGTGCCGAGGTTGGGATCGCCCGTGCTGAGGTCGATGTCGAGCCAGCCGTCGTTGTCGAGGTCGCCGTAGTTCGAACCCATCGCCGAGATCACGTGATCGAGGTGCATCTCGCGGGTGACGTCCGCGAACGTCCCGTCCCCCTTGTTGTGGTAAAGGCGCAGACGCTCGCCGCGCGTCGGCAGGCCGAGGACGTCCGCCGCGATGTCGCCGGCGTCCTGGATCCTGTAGCCGGAGATGAACAGGTCCTCCCAACCGTCGTTGTCGTAGTCGAAGAACCAGGTCGGGAAGCTGTAGAGCGGTCCGTTGACGCCGGCCTGCACCGCCATGTCGGTGAAGCGCCAGCCGCCTCCCGGGGCGGGCCCGTCGTTGTGATACAGCTTCTTGTCACCGCCGCGGTTCGAGACGTAGAGGTCGGTGCGGCCGTCGTTGTCGTAGTCGCCGCTCGTCACTCCTTTCACGAAGCCGACGACGTCCACGCCGCTCGCGTGCCCCACTTCCGTGAAGGTGCCGTCGCCGTTGTTGTGGAACAGCTCGTTGGGGTGGGGGCGGTCCTGCCCCGACTCGTTGCCGATGTACACGTCGAGCCAGCCGTCGTCGTCGTAGTCGAACCAGGTGGCGGTCTGCGTCGGGGCGAAGCGCAGGAGGCCCGCCGCCTCGGTGACGTCGGTGAAGGTGCCGTTGCCCTCGTTGTGCAGGAGGGAGCGCGGGTAGATCCCCCCGGCCCCCATCCAGCCGCCGCGCAGCACGAAGACGTCCGGCCACCCGTCGTTGTCGTAGTCGGTTTCGACGATGTTCAGGCCGCCGGTCTCCCCTTCGAGACCGGCCTGCCTCGACACCTCGGTGAACGAGCCGTCGCCGTTGTTGCGGAAGAGGCGCAAAGGGGAGCTGAGCCCCATGGCCGAAACCATCAGGTCGAGGTCGCCGTCCCCATCGAAATCCTCCGCGATCGATCCTCCCGCCAGATCGTCCACGTCGAGGCCGAGGTCGGCCGCGATGTCGGGGAACGTTCCGATGTCGTGGTCGGACACGAAGTGCTCCGGGCCGATCCGGATGCCTTCCGGCAGGCTCTCGGGCCAGGTCCCGAGCGTCATCGCCGCGATGTTGACGAGCCAGCGCGCCTGGAGATTGTCCGGCTCCCGCTGCAGCACGTCGAGCAGCAGCCGGACCGCCGCCTCCGCCCCGCGGGTCACCTGGTGGACACCGGCGCCGGAAATCGGGAAGAGGCACGACTTCGGGTTGTGGTGCGCCGAGCAGTTCTCCTCCTCGGCCCGGCGCAATTGCGAGATCGCCTGCTGGATCCGCAGCTCCACCCACCCGTGGGAGTCACCGGGCTGTCGGTGGCGGCGCATCTGCTCTTCCAGTTCGTCCAGCCGGGCGATCGCGTCGCTGGTGCGGCCGGCGTTGAGCAGCTCCTTCGAAAGGCTGAACAGGACCGCCGGCCCGGCCGCCTCCCCGTCCCTGGTCCACTGCTCCTCCAGGCGTCTGGCCCGGGCGCCGTTCATGAACGGGTTGTCGTCGGGGTTGGCAGAGGCTGAGAGGGCGCGCAGACGGTCGGGCATCGAGGTCCGGCGCGGGACCAGGGTCCAGGCGGCCGCCCCCCCGGCGGCGATCAGCAGCCCGGCGATGAGCAGCCTTCCCGGCCGCAGACCGGAACGTCGGGTCGGTGATGACATCGAGAAGCCTTTCTCCCGGGACGGCCGCAGCAACCGCCGGGCCAACCGCGCCCCGGAGTCGATTCCGCCGGGAAGGCCCGTTCCATCCGGGGTTCGCGGCGGGGCGGCTCGCCCGCGCATATCCTATTCGCGAA
>DASYQE010000266.1:0-19611 GCA_036005805.1 Candidatus Polarisedimenticolia bacterium
GCGCGGGAACGACATCGACGGGCCGGCTTCGGACCGGGACACGAACAGGACGTGGATCGGCTCCGACACGACGGTGCCGCGCGGCACGTGCAGGAAGAGCCCGTCGTCCATCAGCGCCGTGTTGAGATCGGTGAGCGAGCGGCCGCGCTCTCCGGCCAGGCGCCCGAGGTGCGGCTCGACCAGGCCGCGATGGGCGCCGGCCGCCTCGTCGAGGCTCGAGAGGCGCACGCCTTCCGGGAGCTTGCCGATGCGGGACAACCCCGGCGCGAAGCGGCCGTTGAGGAAAACCAGGTGCGTGCAGTCCCACGGCTCGAAGGTGAGCCGCTCGAACTGGTCCGGCGTGATCGCGTCGTCCGCGAGCGCCGGTGCCGCGGCGAAGCGCTGCTTCGTCAGGGGCAGCAGGCTCGTGGCGCGCCAGGCCTCGTCCCTGGTGGTCGGGATGCCGCGCGACCGGAACGACTCGAAGGCCGCGTCGCGCTTCGCATCGAGCCAGGCCGTCTGGCGCCTTTCGGCCGGGCGGCTCTTCCGCGCGGCGGCGCGCGCTTCGAAGGCGGCGGTGTACGGCGCGAGCGCCTCGCTCGCGACGATGGAGGTTTCGCTCATGGGTGTCCTGTCAGCGGGCCCCGGCGGCGTGACCGCGGTCCTCCGCCTCGATCCAGGCGTAGCCCTTCTCTTCGAGGCTGAGGGCGAGCTCGCGCCCGCCGGAACGGACGATGCGCCCCTGCGCCAGGACGTGCACCCGGTCGGGGACGATGTGGTCGAGGAGGCGCTGGTAGTGGGTGATGACCAGCATCGAACGCTCCGGACCGCGCAAGGCGTTGACACCCCCGGCGACGATGCGCAGCGCGTCGATGTCGAGGCCCGAGTCGGTTTCGTCGAGGACGGCCAGGCGCGGCGCCAAAACCGCCATCTGGAAGATCTCGTTACGCTTCTTCTCGCCGCCGGAGAACCCTTCGTTCACCGAGCGGTTCAGGAGCGCCTGGTCCATCTGCACGAGCTTCATCCGCTCCTTGACGATCGCCAGGAACTCCATGGCGTCGAGCTCCAGCTCGCCGCGGTGCTTGCGCACGGCGTTGACCGCCGCCTTGAGCAGGTACATGTTGCTGACGCCCGGGATCTCGACGGGATACTGGAAGGCCAGGAAGATGCCCTCGCGCGCCCGCACCTCGGGCGTCATCGCCAGCAGGTCCTGCCCTTCGAAGATCACCTCGCCGCCGGTCACCTCGACCGTCTCGCGGCCGGCCAGCACGTGGGCCAGCGTGCTCTTCCCCGATCCGTTCGGGCCCATGATGGCGTGCACTTCCCCGGGGCGCACCTCGAGGTCGATCCCCTTGAGGATGTCCTTGCCTCCGGCGCGCGCCTTCAGTCCGCGGATCGCCAGCATCGGGGCGCCCTTCGACGCTTTCGCTTTGCCGTTCTCCTCAGCCAACGCTCCCCTCCAGGCTCACACCGAGCAGTTTCTGGGCCTCGACCGCGAACTCCATCGGCAGCTCGCGGAAGACCTCCTTGCAGAACCCGTTGACGATGAGGTTCACGGCGTCCTCGGCCGAGAGCCCCCGCTGGCGGCAGTAGAAGATCTGGTCCTCGCCGATCTTCGACGTGGACGCCTCGTGCTCGAGGCGGGCGGTGCTGTTCTTCACCTCGACGTAGGGGAAGGTGTGCGCGCCGCACTTGTCCCCCATGAGGAGGGAGTCGCACTGCGAGTAGTTGCGGGCGTTGGCCGCTCCCTTGAGGATCTTCACCAGCCCGCGATAGGTGTTCTGCCCGTGCCCGGCGGAGATCCCCTTGGAGAGGATGGTGCTGCGGGTGTTGCGGCCGATGTGGATCATCTTGGTGCCGGTGTCGGCCTGCTGGTAGTTGTTCGTCAGCGCGACCGAGTAGAACTCGCCGATCGAGTCGTCCCCCTGCAGGATGCAGGACGGGTACTTCCAGGTGATGGCGCTGCCGGTTTCGACCTGGGTCCAGGAGATCTTCGAGCGGCGTCCCTGGCACTTGCCGCGCTTGGTCACGAAGTTGTAGATGCCGCCTTTGCCTTCCTTGTCGCCGGGATACCAGTTCTGCACCGTCGAGTACTTGATGGTGGCATCTTCCAGCGCCACCAGCTCGACGACCGCGGCGTGCAGCTGGTTGCGGTCCCGCTTCGGCGCCGTGCACCCCTCGAGGTAGGAGACGGTCGCGCCGGCGTCGGCGATGATGAGGGTGCGCTCGAACTGCCCGGTGTCGGCGGCGTTGATCCGGAAATACGTCGAGAGCTCCATCGGGCAGCGAACCCCCTTCGGCACGTACACGAAGGAGCCGTCGCTGAACACCGCCGAGTTCAGGGTGGCGAAGAAGTTGTCGCTGTAGGGCACGACCGACCCGAGGTAGGCCTGCACGAGATCCGGGTGCTCGCGCACCGCTTCGGAGAACGAACAGAAAATGATCCCGAGCGACCGCAGCTTCTCCTTGAAGGTGGTCGCCACCGAGACGCTGTCGAAGACGGCGTCCACCGCCACGCCCGCGAGGAGCTTCTGCTCCTGCAGCGGGATGCCGAGCTTCTCGTAGGTGCGGCGCAGCTCGGGGTCGACTTCGTCGAGGCTCTTGGGGCCGTCGGCGGCGGATTTCGGCGCCGAGTAATAGATGATGTCCTGGTAGTCGATCTTCGGGTAACGGACGTTGGCCCAGGTCGGCTCCTGCATCGTGAGCCAGTGACGGTACGCCTTGAGCCGCCACTCAAGCATGAAGGAGGGCTCCCCCTTCTTGTTCGAGATGGTCCGCACGACGCCCTCGTCGAGTCCCTTCGGAACCGTGTCGGCTTCGATGTCGGTCGTGAAGCCGTACTTGTAGTCCTGGGCCGTCAGGTCCTGGAGTGTCTTGGTCGATCCTGACATCGTTCTCCCCTACCCCCTGGTCGCTCGCGTGATCGGCACGGCGCCCGGGGCCCGCGAGCCGAGGATGTCCCCGACCCGCTTCTCGCTCCCCAGGAGGTCCTTGAGCATCGTCGCTCCGAGGACCCGTTCGAGCAGCCCTTCCACCACTCCCCACAGGGACCGGATGGAGCAGTCCCCCATGTGCATGCAGGTCGTCCGCTCTCCCGCGAACCGGCGGCAGTAGTCCGTGGTGTAGAGCTTGCCGCCGAGAGCGCCCAGGACTTCGAGGACGCTGATCTCGGCGGCGGGGCGGGCCAGGGTGTAGCCGCCGGACCGCCCGAGAACGCTCTTCACGAGCCCCGCCCGCCGCAGGCGCCGCACCAGCTTGGCGACGTACGCCACGGTGAGCCCTTCGTCGCGGGCCACCTCCGCCAGGGTGAGCGGATGGGGCTGGATTTCGCGCTGGCGCCGGGCGAGCTGCAGCATGCAGCGCAGCCCGTACTCTTCCTGCGAGGAGACTTTCATGACGTGGGAATTTTAGGAAATGTGTACTCTTTTGTCAACGATCCGGCATGGTACGCTCCGCCGATGCCTCCGGTCACCCCCACGCTCGCAGACAGTCCCCTGCTCCGGGCGTGCCGGCGCGAGCCGCTCGACTCCCCTCCCATCTGGTTGATGCGCCAGGCCGGGCGCTATATGAAGGAGTACCGGGACCTGCGGGAGAAAGTCCCGTTCCTGACGCTGTGCCACGACGCCGACCTGATCACCGAAGTGACCGTCCATGCCGCGAAGCGGCTCGGGGTGGACGCCGCCATCATCTTTTCGGACCTGCTGCTGCCGCTCGAGCCCCTGGGGTTTCGCCTCGCGTACGACCGCGGGGAGGGCCCGTCGGTCGAGCCGCCCCTCCGCTCGGCCGCCGACCTGAAACGGCTCAGAACGCCCGATGTGCCGGCCGAGCTGGGGTACGTGTTCGAGTCGATCCGCCGCACGCGGGCGGCTCTTCCCGCGGACATGCCCCTCCTTGGATTCGCCGGCGCCCCCTTCACCCTCGCGTCGTACCTGATCGAAGGCGGCGGCTCGGCCCATTACCGGCACACGAAGGAGTTCCTCTATTCCGACCCGGGCGCCTGGAACGCCCTGCTCGAACGGCTGGTCGAGCTCACCGCGACCTTCCTGAAGGGACAGATCGACGCCGGGGCGCAGGCGGTGCAGATCTTCGACTCGTGGGTCGGCTGCCTGGCGCCGGACGACTATCGCCGGTTCGTGCTGCCGCACGTGAAGCGCCTGGTGGCGCAGGTCCGGCCGCACGCGCCGGTGATCCTCTTCGGCACCCAGACGACGGCGCTGCTGGAGGCGATCGCCGAGGCGCAGGCCCCGGTCGTCGGAGTGGACTGGCGCGTCGACCTGATCGAGGCGTGGGATCGCCTCGGACCGGGCACCGCCATCATGGGCAATCTCGATCCGTGCCTGCTGTTCGCGCCGCGGGACGAGGTCGTGCGGCGTGCCCGCGCCCTGCTGCAACGCGCCGCTCACCGCCCCGGGTGGATTTTCAACCTGGGGCACGGGATTCTTCCGCACACTCCGGTGGACAACGTCCTGGCGCTGGTGGAGACGGTGCACGCCTGGGACGCGACGCGCGCGGCGGAAAGCGACACGAAAAGATGACCGCGCCGGTCGATGCGGTCCTGCTCATCGCCTTCGGCGGCCCGACCGCGCCGGAGGAGATCCGCCCCTTCCTCGACCACGTGCTGAAGGGACGTCCGGTGCCGAAAGCCCGCTACGAAGAGGTCGTGCAGCACTACCTGGACGTCGGCGGCTCCTCGCCCATCCTCGTCCTGACGCGCCAGCTGGCGGCCGCCCTGGAAGCTGAGCTCCTGCGCGGCGGAACTCCGCTCCCCGTCTTCATCGGGATGCGGCACTCGCACCCGTTCATCGCCGAAACGCTCGCGGCGATGGCCGGCCGCGGGCTCGGGCGCGCCGCCGGGATCGTCCTCGCGCCGCACGCCTCGCGGGTGTCCCGGCAGGCTTACGCGCAGGCGGTGGAAGAGGGACGCGCCGCGCTCGGGACGCGCGCCCCCGAGGTGGTGTATGTCCGCGACTGGCCGCAGGATCCTCTCTTTCTCGAAGCGCTCGCCGCGCGGCTCGACGACGCACGGCGCTCCCTTCCCGGAGAGCGCGGCCACCGGGCCCCGGTTCTGTTCACGGCGCACAGCATCCCGCAGGAGATGTCGGATCGAAGCGGCTACGCCGCGAGCCTGCTGCGCACCGCCGAAGGCGTGGCGCGCACGGCCGGGACGGGGCGCTGGCGGCTGGTGTTCCAGAGCCGGAGCGGCAACCCTGGCGAAGCCTGGCTCGAGCCGGACATTCTCGACGCTCTCGCCGAGGAGCAGGCGGGCGGCGCGACCGACGTCGTCGTCGCTCCCATCGGATTCGTGAGCGACCACGTCGAGGTGCTCTACGACCTCGACATCGCGGCGCGGCTGCGCGCCCGCGAGCTGGGGCTCGGCTTCGCCCGCGCCGGCACCGTCGGAGACCATCCTGCGTTCGTGCGGCTGCTGGCGCGCCTGGTGCGCGAAATCGCCGCCGGGGAAAGCGCGTGAGTGACAGGACCACGTCCCCGTCCGCCGCGGCGCCGCCGTTTCACGTCGCCATCGTGGGAGCCGGCATCGCCGGGCTGGCGGCGGCGGAGTCGCTCGTGGCCCGCGCGCGGGCCCGCGACGTGCCGCTGCGCCTGACGATCTACGAGGCGGCGCAGCGCGCGGGCGGCGTCATCCACACGGAGCGCAGCGACGGGTTCCTCCTCGAAGCCGGGCCCGATTGCTTCATCACCGACCGGCCATGGGGGCTGGAGCTGTGCCGGCGCCTCGGGCTCGACCGCGAGCTGATCGGGACGAATCCCGACTGCCGGCGCTCGTTCGTCGTGCGCGGGAAGCGCCTGCTGCCGGTCCCCGAGGGGTTCCAGCTGCTGGCCCCGGCGCGGCTGCGCACCTTCGCCAGGTCGCCGGTGCTCAGCCCGGCGGGCAAGGCGCGCGCCGCGCTCGACCTGGTGCTGCCGCGCGGACCTCTGGTGAAAGACGAGAGCCTCGCCTCCTTCGTCCGGCGCCGCTTCGGGACGCAGGCGCTCGAGCGGCTGGCGCAGCCGCTCCTGGCGGGCATCTACGGCGCCGACCCCGAGCGGCTGAGCCTGCGTGCCACCATGCCGCGCTTCCTCGATCTCGAGCGCGAGCACCGCAGCGTCATCCTGGGACTGCGGCGCGGGCGGGGCCGCGGCGCCGCGGCGACCGCCGGCACCTCCGGGGCGCGCTACTCCCTCTTCGTCACCCCGCGCCGCGGCATGGGAGCGATCGTCGAGCGGCTCGAACAGGGACTGCCCCAGGGCGCGCTGCGGCTGGGAGCGCGCGTCCTCGGGATCGAGTCGCTGCCGCAGGCGGCGCGGCAGCCCCGCTACCGGGTGCGCACGACCGGCGGGACGGATGAATGCCATGCCGTCCTCGTGGCGCTCGGAGCGCGCGAGGCGGCGTCGCTCCTGAACAGCCTCGACGGCGACGTGGCGCGGCTGCTCCAGACGGTGCCTTACGGCTCCTCGACCACCGTCAGCCTCGGCTACCGCGAGGAGGACATCCCGCGGCGCCTCGACGGGTTCGGATTCGTGGTGCCCCGCTCCGAGGGGCGGCGCCTCATCGCCTGCTCGTTCTCGAGCGTGAAGTTCGCCGAGCGCGCGCCCGCGGGACACGTCCTGGTCCGGGCCTTCCTCCATGAGGAGGCCGTCCCGGCCGGCGACGCCGACGCGGCGATCGCCTGCGCCCGCGAGGAGCTGAAGCCGCTGCTGCGTCTCGAGGCGGAACCGCGCCTGGCGCGGGCGTTCTTCGCGCCGGGGGCGATGGCCCGCTACGAGGTGGGCCACCTCGAGCGCGTGGCGGAGCTCGAATCGCGCCTCGAGCGGCACGTCGGCCTCGCCCTGGCCGGCAACGGGCTGCGCGGGGTCGGCGTCCCCGACTGCGTGCGCAGCGGCGAGCAGGGCGCCGAGCGGCTCCTCTCGCAGGCCTCACTCCTCGTGGCATGATCCCGTGCTCGCGATGATGCCGCTCTCCGGGACGATGTGATGCTGCGCTCCTCCCCGTTGCCGCCGCGGGCCGCGGGCCGGTGCGCGAGCCTGGCGTTCGGGGCGCTGGCCGCCCTCGCAGGCTGGAACGCGACGGCGCAGGCGCATGACTTCGTCATCCTCCCCTCGACGGCGACTCCCACCGCGGCCGCGGACTTCGACCTGGGCATGCGGGTCGCCGAGGTCTTTCCCGGCGAGCTGGTGCCGTGGAGGACCGGGCACATCCTCGAGCTGGCGATCGTCGACGCGCGCGGCCGGACCGACATCGAGACTCCCGCGATCGCGGGAGACCCGGCGCAGGCGCAGTTGCGGCTCCGTGTGCCGGGCACCGCGGTCGTGGCGCTGGCGACCGACCCGTCCTACATCACCCTCGAAGGGCCGCAGTTCACCGCGTACCTCCGGGAGGAAGGACACGAGGCGCCGCTCACGGCGCGCCGCGGCGACAAGGCGGCGGCGCCCGGGCGGGAGCGTTACACGCGTGACGTGAAGACACTCCTGAACATTGCGGGACCGAACGCCTCGGTGGCGCTGACGCGCGTCGGCCTGACCCTCGAGATCGTGCCGGAGAAGGATCTCGCGACGCTCGCGCCCGGCGGGATGCTTCCGGTGCGCGTCTTCTTCCGCAACGCGCCGTACTCCAATGGGCTGCTCTGCGCCGCCGACGCCATCGATCTCGCGGCGCCGTCCGGCGGCCACGACACCGGCCCCGCCGCGCCCGGGGGCGGCCAGGGACCCTACGCCTGGTGCGGCCGGCTCGACGGCGCGGGCCGGATCTCGGTGCCGATCCCGCGCGCCGGGTGGCAGATGCTGCGCTGCACGAAGATGATGGACCTGCACGACGATCCGAAGGCGGACTGGCATTCGTTCTGGTCGTCGCTCACGTTCCAGGTGGCGGCCCCGGGAGGACACTCATGAAGCTGGCGCTGGCGTGCGATCACGCCGGGTGGGAGATGAAGAACAGCCTGGCCGCGTTCCTGCGAAAACAGGGTCACGACGTCCGGGAGGTCTTCCCCGACAAGTACGATCCCCAGGACGACTACCCGGATGCGGCCGAGGCGCTGGGGCGCGCCGTCGCGTCCCGGTCGGTCGAGCGCGGCATCCTCATCTGCGGCAGCGGCGTCGGCGCCTGCGTCGCCGCCAACAAGATCCGCGGCGTGCGCGCCGGCCTGTGCCACGACACCTACAGCGCCCACCAGGGCGTCGAGCACGACGACGTCAACGTGCTCTGCCTCGGGGCGCGCGTCATCGGCGAGGCGACGGCGCAGGAGCTCGTGACCGCCTTCCTCGGCGCGCGCTTCAGCGGCGAGGAACGCCACGCGCGGCGCCTGCGCAAGACGATGGCCCTCGAAGGTTCCTGAGCCGGCGCGGGACCCGCCCCGGCAGTGGATCGGGCGGCGCGCCGGACGGGCGCCCGCGGCGCGCCTCAGATGAAGAGGCGGATGATGCCGTAGGCCGCGGCCGCGACCGCCGCCGAGATCGGGATCGTCAGGATCCAGGCCCAGACGATCCGGGTCGCCACTCCCCAGCGCACCGCGCTCAGCCGGTGGGTCGCGCCGACCCCCATGATGGCGCCGGTGATCGTGTGCGTGGTGCTGACCGGAATCCCCCACACCGCGGTGCCGATGAGCATCATCGCCCCGGCCGTCTCGGCGGAGAACCCGCCGATCGGCTTGAGCTTGGTGATGCGCATGCCCATCGTCTTGACGATGCGCCACCCGCCGAGGAGCGTCCCGAGCGCGATCGCCGCGTGGCAGGTCAGGATGATCCACGTGGAGATGTGGAACTCCTTCATGTAGCCAGTGGTGAACAGAAGGACCGCGATGATCCCCATCGTCTTCTGCGCGTCGTTGGTCCCGTGGCCGAGGCTGTAGAAGGCGGCCGAGAGGAGCTGCAGCCAGCGGAAGCGCCGGTCGACCGCCGCCGGCCGCGAGCGCGAGTTCAGGAGCATCATCAAGGTCATCATCACGTAGCCGAGCACGAGCCCGAGCAGCGGCGACAGCACGATGAACAGCGCGATGCGGCCCAAGCCCGGCCACAGCAGCACCCCGAACCCGGCGTGCGCCACCGCCGCCCCGGCCAGCCCGCCGATGAGCGCGTGCGAGGACGACACCGGCAGCCCGAAGTACCAGGTGAAGAGGTTCCAGAAGATCGCGCCGGCGAGCCCTCCGAGGACCACCCAGCGGTCGATCGCCTCGGGCATCACCACCCCCTTGCCGAGCGTGTTCGCCACCTTGACGCCGAAGCCGAACGCCGCGACGAAGTTGAAGAAGGCGGCCCAGGCGACCGCGACGTTGGGGGTGAGCGTCCCGGTGGAGACCACCGTCGCCACCGAGTTGGCGGCGTCGTGGAAGCCGTTGAGGAAGTCGAAGACCAGCGCCACCAGGATGATGGCGATGACGGAGATCAGCAGGGGATCGATGGCCGGCCTCGCGCGATCGGCTACTGGTTCTTCAGGACGATGCGCTCGAGCACGATGGCGATCCGGTCACCGGCGTCGGCCGCCCCTTCCAGCACCTCGATGATCTCCTTCGCCTTGATGACGAAGATCGGATCGGGGTGGTTCTCGAAGAGGCGGACCATGGCCTCGCGGTAGAGGCGGTCCGCTTCGGTCTCCATCTCCTTGATCTGCTTGCAGCGATCGAGGATCGACTCCGGCTCGTTCAGGTGCTGCACGGCCTCGAGGATCTTCTCGGACTGCCGTCGGATGACCCCCGCCAGCGCGGCCGCGTCGGGCACCTCGCCTCCCACCTTGAACAGCACGGCCCGGCTCGCCGCCGCATCGGTGATGTCGACCAGGTCGTCGAGCGCCGTGCAGAGATCGTGGATGTCCTCGCGGTCGAATGGCGTGATGAAGGTCCGGTTCAGCTCGCGCACCGCCTCGTGCACGAGATCGTCGCAGCGGTGCTCGACGTCCTTGATGCGCGCCGCATGGGAGGCGAACGACGCGGCGCCGTCCTTGAACATGGTCTCGAGGACGCCGGACGCCTCGACGGCGCAGCGCGCCATCGCCTCGAAGGTCTCGAAGAACAACCTCCGGCTCTTCTTGAGACTCAGCATGTCCCCTCCGGCGCGGCGGCGTCCGTTCGGGACGGCGCAGGTGACGATCAGGTGTCGCTTCGGTGTCGAAGGCGGGCGAACACTAGTCCACCGCCTCGACGGGTGTCAACGCGCGGCGCCCGTCCCGGCGCGGGGCCCCCGCCGGCGGCGCCGCGAAGATTCGGATTGCGCCAGCCCTCCTGCATTTGCTAGCATGTGAACGGTCCGTTTTGAATGGTGATACAGCAAGAACGGGCTGAGGGGAATGTCGTCATGCCGAATCCCGGGGGAAACGGCCAGGTCCTCAAGCGGCGCGCCGAGCCGCTGCTTCTTTCCCTGCTCGGGGACGGGCCCGACAACGAAGAGGGCGGCTCCGTGCTGCCTCCCGGCAAGCGCGACGCCAGCGGCTTCTGGTTTCCGGCGCGCTGCCGCACGCCGGAGGAGCTGTTCACTCCCTATCAGCGATCCCTGCAGGAGAAACAGCGCAGCGTGCATCGCCAGCGGCGCCACCGCGTCGCGGCCCGTGCCCGCGCCGCCTCCGAGGCGATGGCGGTCTCCGATCAGCGGCTGCCGCTGCCGCCGCCCCAGCCCGAGGTCTCGCCCACCAAGTAGCGCCCGCCGCCACGGCGGCGTGCCGCCCTGTCCCGCCGCGGCGCGTTGACTCGCCGTCCGGCTGCGTCTAACATCCGCGCACCATGACAAATCCGCTGCGCAAGTCGCTGGCCCCGGCGCGTCTGTTCATCGACGGCGCGTGGGCCGATCCCCGTTCCGGCCTGCACTTCAAGACCATCAACCCGGCGACCGAGGAGGCCATCACCGACGTCGCCGAAGCCGGCCCCGAGGACGTCGACGCCGCCGTGCAGGCGGCGCGCAAGGCCTTCGAATCCGGCCCGTGGTCGAAGATGTCGGGAGCCGATCGCGGCCGCATCCTCTGGAAGCTGGGCGACCTCATCGAGGCGAACGTCCAGGAGCTCGGCCGCCTGGAGACGCTCGACCAGGGCAAGACGATCACCGAGTCGACTCGGGTGGACGTGCCGCTGGCGGCCGACTGCTTCCGCTACTACGCCGGCTGGACGACGAAGCTGGAGGGCGAGACGATCCCCGTCCGCGCCCCCAGCCTCAACTACACGCTGCGCGAGCCGCTCGGCGTCGTCGGCGCCATCACGCCGTGGAACTTCCCCATCCTGATGGCGGCCTGGAAGATCGCCCCGGCGCTCGCGGCCGGCAACACCATGGTTCTCAAGCCGGCGAAGGAGACGCCGCTCACGGCGCTGGTCATCGCCGAGCTGGCGCTCGAGGCGGGGCTGCCGCCGGGCGTGCTCAACGTCCTTCCGGGGCGCGGCACGGTCGCCGGCAAGGCGCTCGTCGAGCACCCGCGCGTCTCCAAGATCGCCTTCACCGGCTCGACGGAGGTGGGACAGGACATCATGCGGCGCGGCGCCGAGTCGGTGAAGCGGCTCACCCTCGAGCTCGGCGGGAAGTCCCCCAACGTCGTCTTCGCCGACGCCGACCTCGACATGGCGGTGCGCGGCGCGTCGAACGGCATCTTCTACAACAAAGGCGAGGTGTGCACCGCCGGGTCGCGCCTCTTCCTCGAGGAGAGCGTCCACGACGCGTTCCTCGACCGGCTGCAGTCGCACGTCGGCAAGCTGCAGCAGGGCGACCCGCTCGACCCGAAGACGCGTCTCGGACCCCAGGTGAGCGAGGCGCAGATGCGCAGCATCCTCGGCTACGTGGACAAGGGCAAGGCCGAAGGCGCGCGCCTCGTCACCGGCGGCGAGCGCCCGCAGGGCAAGGGCTACTTCGTGCGCCCGACCATCTTCACCGACGTGCGCAACGACATGACCCTGGCCCGCGAGGAGATCTTCGGGCCGGTGCTCGCGGTGCTGCGCTTCAAGGAGCTGGACGACGTCCTGGCCCAGGCGAATGACAGCGTCTACGGCCTGGCCGCCGCCGTCTGGACGAAGGACATCAAGAAGGCGCACCGCACCGCGCGGCAGCTGCAGGCCGGCACCGTCTGGATCAACTCCTACGGGCTGTACGACAGCGCCATGCCGTTCGGCGGCGTCAAGCAGAGCGGCTTCGGACGCGAGCTGGGCCGGCAGGGTCTTCTCGAATACACCCAGACGAAGTCGATCTGGGTGGACCTGTCGTAACGGCGGCAGCGATGGCCGAGCCGCTGGTCCGCGCGCACGCCGACGCCGGGGTTCTGACCCTGACGCTCGACGCTCCGCCGGCGAACACCTACTCCTACGACATGATGCGCGAGCTCGACGCGTGCGTGCTCGAGGCGCGCATGGATCCGTCGGTGCACGTCATCGTGCTGCGCGGCGCCGGCGATCGCTTCTTCTGCGCCGGCGCCGACATCCGCATGCTCGAGAGCGTCACGCCGGAGTTCAAGTACGCCTTCTGCCTGCACGCCAACGAGACGCTCCTGCGCCTGGAGCAGACGCCGAAGCTCGTCATCGCCGCGCTCAACGGCCACACGGTCGGCGGCGGGCTCGAGGTGGCGATGGCCTGCGACCTGCGGATCGCGAAGCAAGGCGGCGGCAAGATCGGCCTGCCCGAGGTGACGCTCGGTGTCCTGCCCGGGACCGGCGGCACGCAGCGGCTGGCGCGTCTCGTCGGCCGTGCGCGGGCGATCGAGCTGATGGCGACCGGGGGCACGTTCCCGTTCGAGGAAGCCCTGGGCCTGGGCCTGGTGAACCGGGTGTTCGAGGCGGAGACCTTCGACGCGGAGGTCGCCAGGTACGCCCGCCAGTTCTGTCCGCCGCACAAGGCGTCCCTTGCCGCGGGCCTCATCAAGCGCGCGGTCGTCACCGGGGCCGAGCTGCCGCTCGCGGAGGCGCTCGGCCTCGAGCGCGAGCTGCAGCAGCGCCTGTTCACCAGCGAAGACGCGCGCGAGGGGCTCGCCGCCTACAACGCCAGGCGTCCGCCGCAATTCCGCGGGCGCTGAAAGCGCCGGAGCCGATGCCGGTGCGCGCGGGCCCCCTGCCGGACAGAATGCGGGCGGTCGTCGTTCCGCGCCATGGCGGTCCCGAGGTCCTCGAGATCGCGACGCGTCCGCGTCCCGTCCCCGGTGCCGGGGAGGTCCTCCTTCAGGTGATGGCGGCGGGTGTGAACCACCTCGACACCTTCGTGCGCCGCGGCATGCCGGGAATCACGTTGCCGCTGCCGATGATCCCGGGGTCCGATGCGGCCGGCGTCGTCGCCGCGGCCGGCCCCGGCGTCACCGGTGTGAAGGAAGGGGACCGCGTCTTCGTCTCCCCCGGTTTTTCCTGCGAGCGCTGCCGCGCCTGCCTGTCGGGACAGGAGCCGCTCTGCCGCTTCTACGGTCTCCTGGGCGAGCACCGCGACGGCACGCAGGCGGAATTCGTCGTGCTGCGCGCCTCGCAGGCGCTGCCGCTGCCGGACTCCATCCCGTTCGAAGAGGCGGCGGCCTTCCCGCTCGTCTTCCTGACCGCCTGGCACATGCTCGTTTTCCGGGCCGGCATCCGTCCCGGCGAGGACGTGCTGATCCATGCGGGAGGCAGCGGCGTCGGCACCGCCGCCATCCAGATCGCGAAGCTTCACGGCGCGCGCGTCCTGACGACCGTCGGCGGAGCGGAGAAGGCGGCGAAGGCGCGCGCGCTCGGCGCCGACGAGGTCATCGATCATCGCACCACGGACTTCCTCGCCGAGACCCGGCGGCTCACCGGCAAGCGCGGCGTGGACATCGTGGTCGAGAACGTCGGCCAGGAGACCTGGGAGAAGAGCCTCCTGGCCCTCGCCAGGGGCGGTCGTCTGGTCACCTGCGGCGCGACCACCGGCTACGAGGCGAAGACCGATCTGCGACACCTGTTCTTCAAGGGGCTGTCGCTCCTCGGCTCGACCATGGGCAACCGGGCCGAGCTGCTGCAGATCGCCGAGCTCGTCGCGGCGGGGCGTCTGCGTCCGATCGTCGATCGGGTGCTGAAGTTCGAGCAGGCCGCCGAGGCGCACCGCCTCATCGCGGAGCGCGCGGTGTTCGGCAAGATCGTGCTGATCCCTGGGAATCCAATCGCATGAGCGCTCCCCGGGTCGTCGACGCGCACGTTCACATCCAGCCCTGGAGCCAGTTCCGGCCCGAGGCGATCCGCACCATGGAGAAGCGGGCCGACCTCGAGACGGTCAAGGAGGTCTGCGCCGACCCGAAGGCGTTCCTGAAGTTCCTCGATCGCGAGGGGGTCGAGCGGGCGGTGCTGGTGAACTACGTCGCCCCGGATGTCATCGGCTTCACCGACGAGGTGAACCACTTCATCGGCCGCTACTGTCGCGGGCACGAGGACCGGCTGGTTCCGGTCGGGGGCGTCCATCCGCGGCTCTCCGCCGATCCGGCGGGCGATCTCGAGCACATCGTGACGAAGCACGGCATCCGGGTGCTCAAGCTCCATCCACCGCACCAGCTCTTCCGCATGAACGCCTATCGCGACGGCGGCGATCTGCCGCACCTGGCCGGACTCTACGAACGGGCGCAGGCGCTCAGGGTGCCCATCCTCGTGCACACGGGCACGTCGGTCTTTCCCGGCGCGCGCAACAAATACGGTGACCCGATGGATCTCGACGACGTGGCGGTCGATTTCCCGCGCCTGATCCTCATCATGGCCCACGCCGGCCGGCCACTGTGGATGGAGACCTGCCTGTTCCTCCTGCGGCGCCACCCGAACGTCTTCGTGGACCTGTCGGGCATCCCGCCGAAGGGCCTGCTCGATTACTTCCCGCGCCTGGCGGAGGTCGCCTCGAAGGCGATGTTCGGCACCGACTGGCCCGGCCCCGGCGTTCCCGGCGTGCGCCGCAACCTCGAGTCCTTCCTCGCCCTGCCGCTCGCCGAGGAGGCGCGGCAGGCGATCCTCTCCGGCACGGCCGATCGGGTCTATCCGGCCCGCCGCCCCTGAGTCACCCGCGATGGGGCACCAGGGAGTCCTGTTCATCGATCGGCTCCCGGAACGGGCGGCCCCGCTGCGCGGCGAAGAGCGCGCCGCCCTCGCCATCGTCGGCGGAGGCCTGACCGGCCTCGCCACCGCGCTGGCGGTGCGCGAGCGGTTCCCGCAGCGGCGCATCGTCCTGCTCGAAGCGGACCGCTGCGGCACGGGCGCCAGCGGCCGCAATGGCGGGATGGCGCTGACCGGCACCTCTCTCGACCTCGACGATCTCGAAGCGCGGCTCGGCTTCGACCGCGCCCGGCGCGTCAATGCCTGGCTGGCTCGCGGGCTCGCCCTCCTCAGGGAGCGCGCGCAGCAGAGCGGCGCCGCCGCGGCGGTCCAGACAACCGGCACCCTGTCCTTGGCGCGCACCGCCCGGCACCTGCGCGCGCAGCGTCGCCGGCTCGAGGTGTACCGGCGCTTCGGCGTCGAGGCGGAGTGGCTCGAAGGGCCGGCGTTCGAGCGGACGCTGCGCTCCCCGCTCTATCGCGCCGCCTTCCATGTCCCGGGGCAGGCGGCGCTCGTGGATCCGTGGCGGCTCGTGACCGGCCTGCGCCGCCTGGCGATCGAGCGGGGCATCCTCGTGCACGAGGACTCCGCCGTTCTTTCGGTCGAGGAGGGATCGGAGGTGCGGCTGACGACCGCGGGAGGACGCGTGACCGCGCCGTCGGTCGTGCTGGCCACCAACGCCTTCACGCCGCGGCTGGGCTTCTTCCGCCGGCAGATCGCGCCGGTGCACGTCTCCTGCGTCGCGACCGCGCCGCTTCCGAAGGCGGCGCGCGCCGCCATCGGCTGGGACGGCCGGCAGGCGGCCTGGGAGGAGGGGCGCGTCTATCACTTCCTGCGCCTGACCGCGGACGATCGCGTCCTCCTCGGCGGAGGCAACATCGACTACCGGATCGGCGGAGGGCTGCACTTCGATGCGACGCGTCGCCACGAGAAGCTGGTGCGCGCGCTGCGCCGCATCTTTCCGCCCCTCCGGAACGTGCCGGTGACCCACCGCTGGAGCGGGGTGGTGGATTTCTCGCGCGACTTCCTGCCGTCGTTCGGCGTCACCGGGCGGGCCCACAACCTCTACTACGCCCTCGGCTACACGGGGCACGGCGTGGCGCTGACGCACCTCGCCGGAGAAACGCTCGCCTCCCTCTACGCCGGCGACGCGCTTCCGGACGAGGCGCGCTTCCTCGTCGGCCGGCGGCTTCCGACGGTCGGTTTCGAGCCGCTCCGCTGGCTCGTGGTCAACGCGGTGCGCAACGGCTGGCTGATGCTGGAACGGCTCGGCTGGTGAGTGCCACCCTCGCGCATCAGGCGCCGCCGCTCTCGTCGGGGGTCGGCTCGGGCGCATCGCTCCCCCAGGTCACGCAGCCGTCCGTCGGGAACAGGGCCATCAGCCGGTCTTTGTCCCCGGCCGCGAGGCGCGTGAACTCGACGCCGGCGGTGTAGCCGGCGCCGGTGTCGATGTTCGGCCGCACGGCACAGACGCGCGCCGTCACCCGGATCGGGTCCTCCTCGGTGCTGCGGTAGATCTTGAGATTGAGCTGGTCGCCGCCACGGATGCGGGCCAGCGTGTCGAACCCCATTCCCGACTCGCTGAGGGAATTGGAGTAGCCGAGGAACTCGTGGAACAGCCGGCCGCGCGCCACCGGCAGCACGACCGGGAAGCGCGGGTGCCGCCGCAGCCGCAGCCCGAGGGCCCCGGCGATCTTCTCCTGGAGGGCGCGCGCGCCGATCGACTCCGGGATCACCTCGTTGCAGCCGGCGCGGCGCAGCGGCTCGGCATCGGCGCCGTCCGATCGCAGCACGAGGATCGGGATCCCGCTGGTGCGCGGGTCGGAGCGCAGCCTCTCGCACGCTTCGGCGGCGGGGACGCGGCCGTCGTCGAGGGACAGGACGACGAGATCGGGCCGGTCGCGGGCGGCGACATCGAGGAGGGCCTGGAGCCCGGCGGCCGACGTCGTCTGCAGGCTCGCCCGCTGGGTGAACCTCGACGGGCCCGACTCCACCCGGTCGCGAACGCTGTCACTCCAGACAACACGCTTGGTCAGTGCCAGCCCCCCCGGCATGGCCGCGAACCCGGACAATCTAGGGAACCGGGCGGATCCTTGTCAATGCGCCCGGGCCTCGGCGCGCCGGCCCAGGCGCAGACCCGGGAGATTCTTCAGGGGGCGGCGCCGCAGGCGGAGGCGGGCAGCGCGCGCAGGCGTCCCTCGGAGTCGCGCCCGGCCGGCCCCTCGCCGCACGCGTCGCTGGCGGTGACGAGGTAGGAGACGTTCGGCGGTTCGGAGGCGAGGTTGATGTACCGGCCGCCGGTGCCGTTCGAGGCGCCCGCGATGTGGCACGCGATCGGAGCCAGGCTTCCTCCCGGCAGCGCGCCGCGATAGACGTTGTAGGCGGTGACGGAGGGCCCGAGGTCCTCCCAGACGATCTGGATCCCGGCGCCGTCGTGGGACACCGTCAGCGGCGGCCCCGCGGCCGACACCTCCCACGGCGGCCGGACGCCGAACGCCAGGCCGGCGTAGCCGGTGTCGAGGGGCGAGAACGGAATGATGGCGTCGGCGACGCCGTCGCGATTGGCGTCCGGCAGCGCCACGACGCGGTTGTCGGAGTCCACGGCGTAGAGCACATCGGAGGCGTCGCAGGTGATCTGCTCGAAGATGTTGAGCGACAGCCCCGAGGCGTAGGGGGTGAACTCGTCGGCGACCCCGTCGCCGTTCCGGTCGCGCATCCGCTCGATCGCCCCGGTGTCGAGGTTCGAGACGAACACTTCGCCGCGGGCGCGCGCGAAGATCGTCCCGTACGAGAAGGCGGGGGTCGCGAACACGCTCGATCGGTCTGCGACCCCGTCGCCGTTGTCATCGTGGTACGCGAGGATGGCGCCGGCGCCCTCCTGCGTCAGGTAGTCCAGGACGTACACCGTCCCCCCGTCGTCCACCGACAGGGCGAACACCGAGTCGGGACCGGTCGTGAACGTCGTCTGCTGTTCGGGGACCAGGTCGCCGTCGGTGTCCAGCCATTCGAGAACGTCGCCGTTCCCTGAGAACGTGCCGCCGAATAGCAGGCGCTCCTCGCCGTTGCGCCGCAACAGGGCCAGCCCGCCGCCGTCGGTGAACCCGCCGTCGCCGAAGATCGCCGTCTCGGCGTGGTAGTCGAAGTTCACGTCGGGCAGGGAGACGAGCGTCCCGTCCTGGCGGGAGACGATGGTCGTGCCATCGCGCCGCGTCACCAGCTGACCCTGGGACGCGCCGACCGCCGGGTACACCGTCGTGCGGCCGTCGAAGGTCAGGTCATGGTTGCCGTCGGAGATCGCCTGCAGCGCGCCGCTGACGCTGTTGCCGGCGTAGAGCACCTTCCCCGGGCACGTGCCCGCCTGCACCTGGGGGACGCCGCACGACACGCTCACGGCATACGACCCGACCGTCAGGCCGCCGCTGCCCGAGAGCGCCGTGTCGTTGTACGAGGCGACCGCGACGTAGTAGGTCCCGGGGGTCTGGAGGTCGATCGACAGCGACGGATCGAGCGTGACGTCGTTGTCGTCGAAGGCGAGCAGGTTGCCGTTCGGGTCGAACACCCCGAGCACCGCGTCGAGGCTCGAGCCGGTCTGGGCGGCGCTGATGGAGACCTGCACGTGCGTGGCGCCCGCGATCGGCAGCGCATAGTAGTCCACGTCGTTCAGCGGCACCACGGCGCCGGATTTCTGCTGCGCGCAGGCGATCGGCGTGGCGGTGGCGCGGGTATTGTTCGGCTCGTTCGGGTCCGGCGCCCCGACGTTGGTGAAGAGGGTGATGTTGCCGGTCGTCCCGCCGGCCGTCACCGTCACCGCGGTCTTCGCGGCGGGGTCGTCGAACCCCGACTCCCCCGCCCCGTCGTAGAACTCCGGCGGGAACGACGTCACGAAGTTGTTGAAGTGCGTGTTCGACACGGTGAAAGGGTTCGAGGTGCCGACCAGCGGCTCGAGACGCAGGTAGTAACTCCCCGGGGCGAGGCCGTAGATGTTGAACTCCCCGCCCGGTCCCCCCGCCTGCACCCCGGAGACGACTCCGACGATCGGCACGTCGACCGCGGCGGTGCTCACCGCCACGACATGCGCCCCCTTCACCGGCGCGAAGGTACCGCCGTCGAGAACCCGTCCGGAGATGATGCCCTTCGTCGAGGCCAGGGTCGCGTTCGGGTAGATGAAGGAGACGCCGGCGATGTCGTCGTCCGACAGGCTGCGGCCCTGGATGGTGCGGGTCCCGTAGGGATACATGGTCGCCTGGTAGGTGAAGTCGGCGCTCGAGAACCCGGAGACCTGGAGCCCGCTCGAGGCGCTGAAGCGCCCGGCGATCGCGCTGTGGTCGAGGCCGAGGCAGTGGCCCATCTCGTGCGTGGCGATCTCGCCGATGTCATAGGTGTTCGACCCGAGCACCTGGTTGGGATTGGCGGGGGTCGTGGTGCTGAAGGTGTAGAGCCGCTCGTTCATGACGATGTCGCAGTCGCTGATGTGGCCGTCCGATCCGAACGAGAAAAACGAGACGGCGATGGCGCTGCCGATGCGGTTGTTGATATCGGTCTTGGCGAAGATGAGCCGGTTGCCGGCGGTGCCGAGCCCCTGGCTCGCGTCGATCGGATTCGCGAGATCGAACAGCGCCCCCTCGGCGATGACCGCGTTGGACGTGGTGACGGCCGTCCAGCGCGCCATCGCGTC
>DASYQE010000267.1:0-4549 GCA_036005805.1 Candidatus Polarisedimenticolia bacterium
CGAGCCGACCAACGCGTCGGCCGACCTCGAGCGTGTGCTGTTCGCCTTGTGCGAGCGGGCGGGGGAGCGGCTGCGGCGCGGCCGCGCGGCCGCCTGCCGGCTGCGCGTGTCGCTGCGCCACGTGGACGACGTCCTCGCCCATGACGAGGCCAGGCTGGCGTCGCCCGCCGCGGCCGACCTCGTGCTGTTCCTCGCGGCGGCGCCGCTCTTCGAGCGCGTGCGCGCGCGCCGCGTCGCCGTGCGCTGGGTGGAGCTGCGTTGTCTCGACCTGGTGCGCGGCGAGCGCCAGATGGGACTCTTCGGTCCCGCCGCCCGTGCCGAGCCGCTGTCGGAGGCCATGGATCGCCTGCGCGGCCGTTTCGGTCAAAACGCAATCGCCTGGGGCCGCCGCCGGTTCGGCGCTCGGCGGGGCCGACCGTGAGCGGCCGGTTCGAGCACCTCCAGGTCCACTCGCACTACAGCCTGATGCGCGGGGTGCCGGGGCTCGAGGCCTTGTGCGCGGCGGCGGAGAAGCGCGGGTTCGACACGCTGGCGCTGACCGACACCGATGGACTCTACGGCGCCGTCCGGTTCTTCGAAGTGGCGAAGAGCGCCGGGCTGCGGCCGATTCTCGGCGCCGAGGTCACGACGCCGCTCGCGACGCCCGGGACGAAGATCGGCGGGCCCGCGGCCGCCGGCGCGACGAAACCCGGCGCGCCGGGAGCATTCGGTGCGCCGGAGAACGGCAAGGCGGCGGCGCCGAATCCGAACGGACCGCGGGCGACGCTGCTGGTCCGCGACGAGGAGGGGTATTCCAACCTCTGCCGCATCCTGACACGGCGGCATCTCGACCCGCGCTTCGAGGTCGGCCCGGCGCTCGCCGAGCAGGGAAAAGGCCTCGTCGTCCTCTCGGCGTCCCTTCCTTTATTGAAGGGACTCCGGGAGGGGCGCCCGGCGCGCGACCTTTACCTTTCGCTCGGGCCGGTCGGGGCGTCGGCGACGGGGGCCCGGCGCGGCGGCATCCTGAAGGCCATTGCCGACGCGCGGCGGCTGGGCATCGAGCCGGTGGCGGTCAACGACGTCCACTTCCTCGACCCCGGCGACTACGAGAAACATCTGCTGCTGCGCGCCATCGACGGGAACACGACCCTCGATCGCGTGTCGCCGGACGATCTGGTCCCGCCGTCCGCCTGGTTCAAGCCGGTCGAGGAGATGGAGCGGCTGGTGCCGCACTGTCCCGAGTCGCTCGAAACCGCCGCCCGCATCGCCGACGAATGTGCGCGCGCGCAGCCGCCGTGGGGGCCGCACGTCCACCCGCGCTTCGCCGATCTCGGCGGCGACGTGCCCGGCGACTCCTACGCGCTCCTGGTGGCGCGCTGCGACGAGGGAGCGCGCCGCCGCTACGGCTCTCTCCCGCCGGCGGTGCGGGCCCGGCTCGACTACGAGCTGGCGATCGTGCGCGACAAGGGCTACGCCGACTACTTCCTCGTCGTGCAGGAGATCGTCAGGCGCTCGCCGCGCACGTGCGGGCGCGGGTCGGCGGCCGCCTCCATCATTTCCTACTGCCTCGGCATCACGCACGTCGAGCCGATCCGGCACGACCTGTACTTCGAGCGCTTCCTCAACCGCGGTCGTGTCGACCCGCCCGACATCGACGTCGATTTCTGCTGGGACGAGCGGGACGACGTCATCGCGTGGGTCTTCAAGGCGTTCGGCCCCGACAAGGTGGCGATGATCACCAACCACGTCACCTTCCGCGCCCGCGCCGCGGTGCGCGAGATCGCCAAGGTGCACGGCCTGCCGGACGGCGAGATCCAGCGGGTCACCGACCGGCTGGCGCACGACTGGAGCCACGAGAGTGCTCTCGAGGCCGCAACGCACCATCCGCTCTTCGGTGGCGACGACATGCGGGCGAAAAGCGGCGGGCTCCTCGGCCGGCCGCCGTGGCCGGCGATCCTCGCCTCGGCGACGGCGATCGACGGCGCGCCGCGGCACCTGTCGGTGCACTGCGGCGGAGTGGTCATCGCGCCTCGCGGCGTGGACGCGCACGTGCCGGTCGAGATGTCCACCAAGGGCGTGCGCGTCATCCAGTGGGAGAAGGACCAGGCGGAAGACGCCGGCCTGGTGAAGATCGACCTGCTCGGCAACCGCTCGCTGTCGGTCATCCGCGACGCCTGCGCGACGCTCGCGGCGGACGGCGGCCCGATCATCCCGTACGACGAGTTCGACCCCATCGACGATGCCGCGACCCAGGCGATCCTGCGCGACGGCGACACGATGGGGGTGTTCTACGTCGAGTCGCCGTCGATGCGGCAGCTGCAGCAGAAGACCCGGCGTGGCGACTTCGAGCACCTGGTCATCCACTCGTCGATCATCCGGCCGGCGGCGAACGACTACATCCGCGAGTACGTGCGCCGGCTGCGCGGCGGCGCGTTCGAGCCGCTGCATCCCATCCTGGGCGAGGTGATGCGCGACACCTACGGCATCATGGTCTACCAGGAGGACGTCGCGCGCGTCGCCATCCGCATGGCCGGCTTCACCGACGCCGAGGCGGACGGGCTGCGCAAGGTCATCTCGAAGAAGTGGGCCGAGAAGCAGGTGGCCGACTTCCGCCGCCGCTTCACCGAGGGAGCGCAGAAGCAGGGCATCGATGCCGGGATCATCGAGCAGGTCTGGCAGATGATCCTGTCGTTCTCCGGGTACTCGTTCTGCAAGCCGCACTCGGCGTCGTACGCGCTCGTGTCGTTCAAGTCGGCGTGGCTCAAGGCGCACCACCCGGCCGAGTTCATGGCCGCCGTGCTGAAGAACGAGGGGGGCTACTACTCGCCGTTCGCCTATGTCTCCGAGTGCCGCCGCATGGGGATCGAGGTCCTTCCACCCGACGTCAATGCCAGCGGCAGGTCCTGGACGGGCCGCAGCGTCGCCGCGGAGCACGCCGGATGGATTCGCATCGGGCTCGGGCAGATCGTCGGGCTGAAGGAGAAGGCCGTGGACGCGCTTTTCGGCGAGAGGGACAAGCGCGGGCCGTTCGCCGACTTCGACGAGCTCCTGCGCCGCCTCCCCCTCGACCCGGCCGATCTGAGGCGCCTGGTACGGGCGGGCGCCCTCGATCCGCTGGCGGGCATCCCGGGCGGGCCCCTCGCGGCGCGCACGCGGCTGCACTGGCGGCTGCGGGCGTGGGAGGCGCGCGGCGTTCTGCGCAAGCCGGGGAAGACGCCCGAGCTGTTCGGGCCGGAGCCGGTGTCGCTGCCGGCCGTGAAGGGGCCGGCGCCGGAGGACGCGGCGGCGAACGCCGGGCGGCTGCTGCGCGACGAGGAGGAAGCCATCGGCTACCTCATCAGCCGGCACCCGCTGACGCTCTACCGCGAGGCGCTCCTGGCGCTGCGGCGCTCGGGGGTGCAGCCGGTGCGCGGCGCCGACCTGGGGAAGCACATCGGCGAGCGGGTGGCGATGGTGGGCTGGCTCGTCACCGGCAAGATCGTCACGACGAAGGACGACGAGCCGATGGAGTTCGTCTCCTTCGAGGACACGACGGCGATCTACGAGACGGTCTTCTTCCCGCGCGCCTACGAGCGCTTCTGCCGCATGCTGACGACGGCGCGTCCCTACGTCCTGCGCGGGAAAATCGAGGAGGAATTCGGCGTCGCGACGCTGCGCGTCGAGGAGGTCGAGTTCCTCCGCCGGGAAGCCCGCCCCCGCGTCAGCCGCGGCGGCGTTGCTGCTGCTGGGGGCGGCGCTGCTGCGGCGCCTGCGGCGGGTCGACCAGCGTCACCTCGAACGACGCCTTCCGGCCGCTCCGCACCACGCCGAGCGACACCCGATCCCCCGGCCTGAGGCGGGACATCTGCGTGCGCAGCTCCTCGTCGGAGGCGACGGGGTGCGACCCGACCGACACGATGACGTCGGCGCGCTTCAGCCCGGCGGCGGCGCACGGGCCGTTCGGGTCGAGATCCGAGACGACCGCGCCGCGCAGGTCGGAGAGCTGCAAAGCCTGGGCGAGGTCGGGCGTCAGCGGCTGCACCGCGAGCCCGGCATAGCCGCGGATGACGCGCCCGTGCTCGAGCAGGTCGTCGAGCACCTCGTGCGCCATCGTCGAGGGGATGGCGAAGCCGATCCCCTGGTAGCCGCCGCTGCGCGAGAAGATCGCCGTGTTGATGCCGATCACCTCGCCGCGCGTGTTCACCAGCGCCCCGCCCGAGTTGCCCGGGTTGATGGCGGCGTCGGTCTGGATGAAGTCCTCGTAGTCGGCGAGCCCGAGGTTGCCGCGGCCGATGGCGGAGACGATCCCCATCGTCACCGTGCCGCCGAGTCCGAACGGATTGCCGAAGGCGAGAACGATATCTCCCACCCGAAGGACGTCGGAGTCGCCCAGCGGCGCGTGCGGCAGGTTGGCCGCGTCCACCCGCAGGGCCGCGAGGTCGGTGCGCGGGTCCACGCCCAGGATCTTCGCCGGCAGCTCGCGTCCGTCCGACAGCGCCACGCGCACCTCCGTCGCCTGCTCCACGACGTGATGGTTGGTGAGGATGGTGCCGCGATCGTCCACGATGACGCCCGACCCGAGGCTCATCTC